>CAZHMM010000025.1:0-15345 GCA_964533585.1 uncultured Elioraea sp. | reverse complement strand
GCGCGACCTCCTCGGCCTCGACCAAGCTGATCCATGGCGGGCTGCGCTACCTGGAACACTACAAGTTCCGCCTGGTGCGCGAGGCGCTGGCCGAGCGCGAGGTGCTGCTGCGCGCCGCCCCGCACATCGTCTGGCCGATGCGCTTCGTGCTGCCCCACCATGCGGGGCTCCGGCCGCGCTGGCTGATCCGGCTGGGGCTGTTTCTCTACGATCATCTCGGCGGGCGAAGGATCCTGCCGGGCACGCGCAGCCTGGATCTCAGCCGCGCGCCCGAGGGGGCGGCGCTGCGCCCCGAGTACACGCATGGCTTCGAATACTCCGATTGCTGGGTCGAGGATGCGCGGCTCGTCGTGCTGAACGCGCGCGACGCGGCCGATCGCGGCGCGGAGGTGCGCGTGCGCACGCGCTGCGCCTCCGCCGAGCGCGCAGGCGGCGTCTGGCGGCTCACGCTCGCGGGCGAGGGGGCGGGCGAGGCGCGCGCGCGCGTGCTGGTCAACGCCGCCGGCCCCTGGGTCGGGGAGTTCCTGACGCGCGGCGCGCGGCTGAACGCGCCGGCCAAGGTGCGGCTGGTGAAGGGCAGCCACATCGTCGTGCGACGGCTGTGGGACGGGCCGCACGCCTACATCTTCCAGAACGCCGACGGACGGATCTGCTTCGCGATCCCGTACGAGACCGACTTCACGCTGATCGGCACCACCGATCTCGACTTCACCGGCGATCCTGGCGCGGTCGCGATCGGCGAGGACGAGACGCGCTATCTCTGCGGCGCGGTCTCGGCCTATCTCGCTCGCCCGATCGCGCCCGCCGACGTGGTCTGGAGCTATGCCGGGGTGCGGCCGCTCTATGACGATGGCGCGTCCCGCGCGCAGGAAGCCACGCGCGACTACGTGCTGGCGCTCGATGCGCCGGCCGGTGCGCCGCCGCTGCTGTCGGTGTTCGGCGGCAAGATCACCACCTATCGCCGCCTCGCCGAGGCCGCGCTCGCCCGGCTCGCGCCGCATCTGCCGATGCGCGGCGCCTGGACCGCGACCGCCCCATTGCCGGGTGGCGACTTCCCGCATGACGGCGCGGCCGCGCTCGCCGAGCGGCTGGTCGCGGCCCACCCCTGGCTCGCGGCCGCGACCGCGCGGCGGCTGGTGCGCCAGTTCGGGACCGACTCGTTCCGTCTGCTCGACGGCGCGGGCGGACCGGAGGCGCCGCTTGCCGCCGACCTCACCCCGCGCGAGGCGCGCTGGATGATCGAGCGCGAATGGGCGCGCACGCCGGACGATATCCTCTGGCGCCGCACCAAGCTCGGGCTCCGCGCGTCCGATGCGGAGGTCGCGGCCCTCGCCCGCTTCATGGGCACGCCCGCCGACCTGCCCGGACGGCGGGCCGCGGAATGATCGCCGCACGGAGGTGCCGATGACCTACGTCCTCGCGCTCGACCAGGGCACCACCTCGACGCGCGCCATCCTGTTCGACGCCGCACTCGCCCCGGTCGCGACCGCTCAGGCCGAGTTCGCGCAGCATTTTCCTGACTCGGGCTGGGTCGAGCACGACCCGGAGGATCTGTGGCGGACCTCGGTCGAGACCATGCGCGCGGCGATCGCCAAGGCCGGCGTCGAGACGCGCGCGGTCGCCGCGATCGGCATCACCAACCAGCGCGAGACCGTTGTGGTGTGGGACCGCGCGACCGGCAGGCCGATCCATCGCGCGATCGTCTGGCAGGACCGCCGCACCGCGGAGGCATGCGCGCGGCTGCGCGAGGCCGGCCACGAGGCGCTGATCACCACGCGCACCGGGTTGCTCGCCGATCCCTATTTCTCCGCAACCAAGATCGCCTGGCTGCTCGATCATATCCCCGGCGCGCGCGACGCCGCCGAAGCCGGCCAACTCGCCTTCGGCACGGTCGATTCGTTCCTGGTCTGGCGGCTCACGGGTGGCAAGGTGCACGCGACGGATGCGACCAATGCCGCGCGCACCCTGCTCTGCGACATCCGCAGCGGCCAGTGGGACGAGGAGATGCTCGCGCTGTTCCGTGTGCCGCGCGCGATGCTGCCCGAGATTCGCGACTGCGCCGCCGAGTTCGGCGCGACCGAGCCTGATCTGCTCGGCACGGCCATGCCGATCCGCGGCATCGCCGGCGACCAGCAGGCGGCGACGCTCGGCCAGGGCTGTGTCGCGCCCGGCATGATGAAATCCACCTACGGCACCGGCTGCTTCGCGCTGCTCAACACCGGGGCCGCACCGGTGGTCTCGCGCGCGCGGCTGCTCTCGACCATCGCGTATCAGCTGAACGGCGCGCGCACCTACGCGCTCGAAGGCGCGATCTTCGTCGCCGGCGCGGCCGTGCAGTGGCTGCGCGACGGGCTCGGCGTGATCGGCTCCGCGGCCGAGACCCAGGCGCTCGCCGAGGCGGCCGACCCGACGCAGCGCGTGATCCTGGTGCCCGCCTTCACCGGGCTCGGCGCGCCGTGGTGGGACGCCGAGGCGCGCGGCGCGCTCTACGGCCTCACGCGCGGCACATCCCCGCGCGAGCTTGCCCGCGCCGCGCTGGAGAGCGTGGGCTTCCAGACACGTGACCTGATCGAGGCGATGCGGCGCGACTGGGGCACCGCCGCCGGCTCCGTGCTGCGGGTGGACGGCGGCATGACCGCGAGCGACTGGACCATGCAGTTCCTCGCCGACGTGCTCGGCGCGCCGGTGGACCGGCCGGTGGTCACCGAAACGACCGCGCTCGGGGCCGCCTATCTCGCCGCGCTGCACTCGGGCCTCGCGCCGGAGCCGGACGCCTGGTCGGCGCGCTGGCAGGCCGAGCGGCGCTTCGAGCCGGCGATGCCGGCCGAGCGGCGCGACGCGCTCTACGCCGCTTGGCAGGACGCGGTCGCGCGCACCTTGTCACGTCGGTGACGCGGCCGGGCTGGACCTTGCCGCTGCGCCGGGGCACTGATTGCGCCGTGCGTCTCGGCAGGATCGGGCAGGTGAATGGCTGAGCAGGACCGCGTCGCGATCGTCGGCGCGGGGCCGGTCGGGCTGACGCTTGCCCTGCTGCTCGGCCGCGCCGGCATTCCCGCGGTGGTGCTGGAGGCGGAGGCCGACATCGCCGAGGAGCTGCGCGCCAGCACCTTCCACCCGCCCACCCTCGACATGCTGGACACGCTCGGCCTGGCGCAGCCGCTGATCGCGCAGGGCCTCGTGACGCCGACCTGGCAGGTGCGCATGCATGCGACCGGCGAACGCGCCGAGTTCGACCTCGCCGTGCTGGCGGACGACACCGCGCATCCGTTCCGCCTCCAGGCCGAGCAGCACAAGCTCTCGCGCCTGCTGCTCGCCGCGCTCGCCAAGGAGTCCGCAGTCGCGCTGCGGTTCGGCCATCCGGTGACGGCGGTGACCCAGGAGGCGGCGGGCGCGCGCGTCGCCGGCGCCGAGTTCGCGCTGGACGCGCGCTATGTGGTCGGCTGCGACGGCGCGCGCAGCGTGGTGCGCCGCGCCATGGGCCTCGCCTTCGAGGGCGACACCTATCCCGAGACGACCATCCTTGCGACCACGCCGTTCCCGTTCCACGAGGTGATGCCGGGCCTCTCGAACGTGAACTACATCTGGACCGAGAGCCCGGCCTTCTCCGGCACCTTCTCGCTGCTCCGCGTGCCCGGGCGCTGGCGCGCGAGCCTCTATCCCGCGCCGGACGAGACGGTCGAGCAGGCGCTCGACCCCGCGGCGATCGAGCGCAAGCTGCAGGCGATCCATCCGCGGGCGGAGCGCTACGAGGTGCAGGACCTGCGGCCCTATCGCATCCACCAGCGGATCGTGCCGGGCTACCGGGTCGGCAGGCTGCTGCTCGCCGGCGACGCGGCGCATCTCAACAGCCCCTCGGGCGGGATGGGCATGAACGGCGGCATCCATGACGCCTTCGAACTGGCCGCCACGCTCGGCGCGGTCTGGCGCGGCGAGGCGGATGCGGCGCTGCTCGACCGCTACACGCGCCGCCGCCGCCCCGTCGCCGAGCGCGAGATCATCGCCCAGGCCGACCGCAACCGCGCGCGCATGCGCGAACGCGACCCCGCGCGGCGGCGGGCGCTGCTCGAGGAGCTCCAGCGCACCGCCGCCGATCCGACGAAGGCGCGCGCGCATCTGCTGAGGAGTTCGATGATCGCCGGGCTGCGCGAGGCCGCCGCGATCGACTGACCGGGAGACAGAGGATGCACCGACGCCTGCTGCTGACCCTTCCGGCCCTGCTCGCCGTGCCGGTCGCGCGCGCCCAGGCTTGGCCGACACGGCCGATGCGCATGATCGTGCCGTTCCCGCCGGGCGGCACCACCGACTTCATCGCCCGGCTGGTGGCGCAGCGGCTTTCGACCGTGCTCGGCCAGCCGGTGGTGGTGGAGAACCGCGCCGGGGCGGGCGGCACGGTGGGCTCGGACCTCGTCGCCAAGAGCCCGCCGGACGGCTACGGCTTCGTCGTCTCCAACATCGCCGCGCATGGCGTCGGCCCATCGGTCTACCCGAACATTCCCTACGATGCCGTGCGCGACTTCACGCACATCGCCATGCTCGCCGAGATTCCCTCGGTGCTGGTGGTGAACGCGGACAGCCCGATCCGCGACCTTGCCGGCTTCATCGCCGCGGCGAAGGCGAAGCCGGGCGGGCTGACCGTCGGCTCGCCGGGCAACGGCACCTCGAGCCACATCAAGCAGGAGATCCTCAAGCGCGCCGCCGGGATCGAGACCGTGCACGTGCCCTATCGCGGCTCGGGGCCGATGATGAACGACGTCGCCGCCGGGCAGATCGACGCGATGATCACCACGCTGGTGGAGGCGGGGCGCAATCCGCGCTTCCGCCTGCTCGCGGTGACGGCGGCGGAGCGGGTCGAGGGCTGGCGCGAGGTGCCGACCTTCCGCGAGCTCGGCCACGCCGATCTCGTCGCCTCGACCTGGTTCGGGCTCTCGGGGCCGGCGGGGCTGGCGCGGCCGATCGTCGCGCGGCTGAACGCCGAGGTGCTGGCGGCGCTGGCGACGCCGGAGATCGCCGCGCGGCTGGTCGAGACCGGCTCGACGCCACGGCGGATGAGCCCGGAGGACTACACCGGCTTCGTGGCGGCGGAGGTCGCGCGCTGGGGCGCGGTGGTGCGCGCGGCCAACATCACGCTCGGCTGAGCCGGTACGGTCAGCGCCGCGGCAGCACGCCCGCGCCGTCGGCGAGCAGGGCCCGCGTCGCCTCGGCCGGCAGGGGCGGGGAGAACAGGTAGCCCTGCGCGAGGTCGAAGCCGAGCGCGCGCACGGCGTCACGGTCGGCGCGCGTCTCGACCCCCTCGGCCACCACCTTTGCGTCGAAGCCGTGGCCGAGCTCGACCGCGGCGCGGCAGATCCTGCGCAGCGCCTCGTCCTGGGCGCAGCCATGCACGATGGCGCGCTCGATCTTGAGCTCGGCGAAGGGGATGTGGCGCAGCCGCTCGAAGGTGGCGTAGCCGGTGCCGAAATCGTCGATCGAGATGCGGAAGCCGTGCAGCACCGCGCGGGTGGCGAAGGCCTCGGCCGCGGCGAGGTCGCCGATCAGGTCGGTCTCGGTGATCTCGAGGATCAGCCGACGCTCCACCCCGGGGCCCAGCGCCTTCAGCGCCTCGATCAGCCCGGGGCGCAGGATGGTGCGGCCGGCGACATTGATCGAGACCGGCAGGCGCGAGCCGGCGCGCGCGCCGAGCGCGAGGGCGGCGCGCGCCGCGGCGACCGTGAGGTCGTGCAGGTCGGCGTCCTCGATCGGCGGCAGGAACGCCGATGGCGCGAGCACGCCCCGGTCGGGGTGGCGGATGCGTGCCAGCGCCTCCACCCCGGCGATCGCGTCGGTGCGCAGATCGATCTTCGGCTGGAACCAGAACTCGACCCAGCCGTTGTCAAGCGCGGCGCGCAGCAGCCCGGGCTCGACCGGCTCGGAGCGATGCGGCGGCGCGGCCGCGACGGCCCCGCCGAGCGCGGAGACGACGGTCTCGAGCTCGCGGCGGCGGAACGGCTTGCGCAGCATGCCGCCGATCTCCACCCCGGCGCGCTCGCCGATCCGGCGCGCGTGGTCGAGCACCGAGCCGGCGTGGCCGCTCATCAGCACCACCCGGCCGGCGAAGCCGCGCTCGTGCAGGATCGTGAAGATCTCGACCGCGTCGCTCTCGCCGAGCGAGAGATCGAGCAGCAGCAGGTCCGGGTGGGGCGCGTCGAGCGCCTGGAGCAGATCCTCCTTCGAGGTCATGCCCTGCGCGTCGATGCCAAGTTTGCGCAGCTGCGCGGTGACGACCGTGCAGATGTCGACATGGTCGTCGACGACGATCGCCGTCCGGACACCGCTGGCCGGCTGGCCCTTGTTCTCCTCGGGTTGGTCAGCCGACCGTGGCACCATAGGATTGCGTGGACTCCATCAAGGTCCCGCGAAGATGGCCTCAGCTTCCTAATACTCCATTATTGCGTGCGGTGCCTACCGCAAGGGTTGTGGCCATCGGAGCGCCGACGCCCTGCCGATGGTGGATCCTTTCTTGCCCGAAGCCGATTCGTCCTTGTCATGGCGCCTGCCGCCCCCACGATCTGGGCACCGAATCCGCCTCAGGGGCTCTCCGCATGACCGACCGGCCGTCCAGCCGTGATGCGCACCGGATCGTCGTGGTCGGAGGAGGGGCCGCCGGGCTTGAGCTCGTCACCCGGCTCGGCGACACGCCCGCCTCGGCGGTTCCGTACGACACGCTGGTGATCGCGGTCGGCAGCGTGACCAACGATTTCGGCACGCCCGTGCGGCGCGGCACGCGGTGCCGCTGGAGACGCCTGACCAGGCCTCGCGCTTCCATCGCCGGCTGGTGAATGCGTGCCTGCGCGCCAACTCCCAGGCCGAGCCGGTGCGGCCGGGCCAGCTGCACGTGTCGATCATCGGCGCCGGCGCCACCGGCACCGAGCTCGCGGCCGAGCTGCACCGAACCGTGCGCGCGGTGATCGCCTTCGGGCTCGACCGGATCGATGCCGAGCGCGACATCCGCATCCGCCTGGTGGAAGCGGCGCCGCGCATCCTGCCCGCCCTGCCCGAGCGCATCTCGGAGGCGACCAAGGGCCTGCTGGAGCGGCTCGGCGTCGAGGTGTTGACCGGCACGCCGGTCAGCGAGGTGCGCGCCGATGGGGTGGTGCTGAAGGACGGGCGGCTCCTGCCGTCGGAGCTGGTGGTGTGGGCGGCGGGGGTGAAGGCGCCGGACGTGCTGCGCGGGATCGGCGGGCTGGAGACGAACCGGCTCAATCAGCTCGTTGTCGGCGAGACCTTGCAGACGACGCGCGATCCCGACGTGTTCGCGATCGGCGACTGCGCGCAATGCCCGCGCGCGGGCCACCCGCAGCCGGTGCCGCCGCGCGCCCAGGCGGCGCACCAGCAGGCCACCCACATGATCCGCCAGTCGAGTTCCGGCTTGGCGGCAAGCCGCTCGCGCCGTTCGTCTATCGCGACTTCGGCTCGCTCGTGTCGCTCGGCAAGGACAGCACGGTGGGCAGCCTGATGGGTTTCCTGGTCGGGCGCAGCTTCTTCGTCGAGGGCCATTTCGCGCGGCTGATGTACCGCTCGCTCTACACCATGCATCAGATGGCGCTGCACGGGCGCACGCCGGTGCTCTGGCGCAGCCTGTTCAGCGCCTTCACGCAGCGCCCGAGTCCCGAGGTGAAGCTGCACTGACGCGGCGGGCGCCCGCGGCCCGACCAGCGGAAGGGACGCCCTCCAGGGGGGCGCGGGGGGCCAATGGCCCCCCCAACCCTGTTCCTTTGCGCCGTTTCCGACCTGTCGGGAACGGCTCCAGGGCTCTGTTGCGCGCATCTTCACCCGATCAGGTGGGTCCACCTGATCGGGATCTGCGCTACGTCCCGATCCCGCCGAGCGCGACGTACTTCACTTCGAGATACTCCTCGATGCCGTATTTCGAGCCCTCGCGGCCAAGCCCGCTCTCCTTGAAGCCGCCGAACGGGGCGATCTCGGTCGAGATCACGCCCTCGTTCGCGCCGACGATGCCGTATTCCAGCGCCTCGGAGACGCGGAAGATCCGTCCGACATCGCGCGCGTAGAAATAGGCGGCCAGCCCGAACGGGGTGTCGTTGGCGAGCCGGATCGCCTCCTCCTCGGTCTTGAAGCGGAACAGGGGGGCGACCGGCCCGAAGGTCTCCTCGCTGAAGATCTTCGCGCCCGCCGGCACCTCGGCCAGCACGGTGGGCTCGAAGAAGTTGCCGCCCAGCGCGTGACGCCGCCCGCCGGCGAGGATCTTCGCGCCGCCCTTCACCGCGTCCTCGATGTGCTCCTCGACCTTGGCCACCGCATCGGCGTTGATCAGCGGCCCCTGCACCACCCCGGGCTCGGTGCCGGGGCCCACCTTCATCGCCTTCGCCGCCTCGGCCAGTTTCGCGGCGAACGCCTCGTACACGCCCTCCTGCACCAGGATGCGGTTGGCGCAGACGCAGGTCTGGCCGGTGTTGCGGAACTTCGAGGCCATGGCGCCGGCGACCGCGGCATCGAGATCGGCATCATCGAACACGATGAAGGGCGCGTTGCCGCCGAGCTCCATGCTCACCTTCTTCACCGTGCCGGCGCACTGCGCGATCAGGATCTTGCCGACCTCGGTCGAGCCGGTGAAGGAGAGCTTGCGCACGATCGGGTTCGACGTCAGCTCCCTGCCCGTCTCGGACGAGGGCCCGGTGATGATGTTCAGCACCCCCGGCGGCATGCCGGCGCGCTCGGCGAGCACGCCGATCGCGAGGGCCGTGAACGGCGTCTGGCTGGCAGGCCGGACCACGCCGGTGCAGCCCACCGCGAAGCCGGGCGCGCATTTGCGCGTGATCATCGCGGCGGGGAAGTTCCACGGCGTGATCGCGGCGAACACGCCGACCGGCTCCTTCATCACCAGGATGCGCCGGCCCTTCTGGTTGGTCGGGATCATGTCGCCGTAGGCGCGCTTGCCCTCCTCGGCGAACCACTCGACGAAGGAGGCGGCGTAGACGACCTCGCCCTTCGCCTCGGCGAGCGGCTTGCCCTGCTCGGAGGTCATCAGCAGCGCGAGATCGTCCGCGTTCGCGATCATCAGGTCGAACAGCCGGCGCAGCACGGCGCTGCGTTCCTTGGCGGTGAGCGCGCGCCAGGCCGGATAGGCGCGGTTGGCGGCCTCGATCGCGCGGCGGGTCTCGGCCGCACCGAGCGCCGGCACGGTGCCGATGATCTCGCCGGTGGCCGGGTTCGGCACGGCGATCGTCCGGCCGTTGTCGGCTTCGATCCACTTGCCGTCGACCAGGCAGGCCTGGCGGAACAGGCTCGGGTCCTTGAGCGGCAGGGGCGCGGCTTGGTTGAGCATGCTCTGGTCCTCCCTCGAGGTTCGGGCGGACGATAGACCCGCGCTCGGCCAGGGTCCAACCGGGTGGCTATTCCTCCAGGCGGGCGAGACCGATGCGGGCGAGATGGGCGAACAGGAAGGTCAGCGCCTCGTCCGCCGTGACTTCCCAGACCCGCGTGGTGTGGCCGGCATCGACCACGCGCAGTTCCAGCGCCTCGGGCTGGTGGCGGAACAGTGTCTTGGCCAGCCGTGCCGCCTCGTAGGCGATCTCCAGCCGGTCGTCGTCGCCGGCAGCGAGGTAGAGCGGCACGCGGATCGGCTGGGCGAGATAGCCCGGCAGCAGCGCGGGCCACGCCGCGCGCGTCCAGGCGGCGAGGTCGAAGGCCCCGTCAGGTCCGGCGAAGGCGGGCGAGCGGCGCGCGGCGGAGAGCTCCGGCGGCTCCTCGGCATAGATCGCCGGCGCCCACAGCGCGGCGGCGCCGAACAGCTCCGGATGCTTGAGCACGATCCGGAGCGCGCCATAGGCGCCGGCCGAGAAGCCGGCAATCGCGCGGCCCTCGCGCGTGGTCATCACCGGGTATTTGCGCGCCACGTCGGTGAGCAGGTCGGAGATCACCGCCGTCTCGGCCCGCGCAAAGGGGCTGTCGATCCACCAGGTGTCGGTGGCACCCGGCATCACCGCGATCAGCCGCGGCAACCGGCCGGCGCGCACACCCTCCTCGATCGCCTGCCAGAGCCGGATGCGGCCGGCCCAGGACTGCTCGTCGCCGCCGGCGCCATGCAGCAGCACAAGCAGCGGATAGGGGCCGCGCGCGGGATCGTAGCCGTCGGGCAGGAACACGTTGTAGCGCAGCGTTGCGCCGGCCTGGGTCTCGACCCGGTCGGGCACCACGCGCCATTCGGCCGCCGCCGGGAGCGCGACGCCCACCAGCAGCACCAGCGCGGCGAGCGCGCGGGCAATCCCCCTCAGCAGCGATCCCCCTCTCCGCGTCACTCCACCGTCACGCTCTTGGCGAGGTTGCGCGGCTGGTCGACATCCGTCCCCTTCAGCACGGCGGCATGATAGGCGAGAAGCTGCACCGGGATCGAGTAGACGATCGGCGCGACGAAGGGGTGCGTGTCGGGCAGGGCGATGGTGTGGGCGCAGAGATGCGCGAGCCGGTCGCAGCCGGCGCGGTCGGACAGCAGCACGACGCGGCCGTTGCGGGCATGCACTTCCTGCACGTTCGAGGCGGTCTTCTCGAACAGCCGCCCGGGCGGCGCCACCACCACCACCGGCACATGCTCGTCGATCAGCGCGATCGGCCCGTGCTTCATCTCGCCGGCCGGATAGCCCTCGGCGTGGATGTAGCTGATCTCCTTGAGCTTGAGCGCACCCTCCATGGCGATCGTCCAGGCGGTGCCGCGGCCGAGATAGAGCACGTCGCGCGCCTCGGCGAGCTCGGCGGCGACCGCGGCGATCCGCTCGTCGAGCTCGAGCGCCTCGGCCGCCTTGCCCGGCGTCTCGATCAGCGCCTGGGCGAGCTCGGCGGCCGCGGCGGCATCGAGCGCGCCGCGCGCCCGCCCGGCGGCGACCACAAGGCAGGCGAGCGCCGCGAGCTGGGTGGTGAAGGCCTTGGTGGAGGCCACGCCGATCTCGGGCCCGGCGAGGGTGAGCACCGCGGCATCGCTCTCGCGTTCCATCGCGCTCTCGCGCACGTTCACCACGGAAAGGACCTTCTGCTGCTGGCCCTTGGCCCAGCGCAGCGCGGCCAGGGTGTCGACCGTCTCGCCCGATTGGCTGATGCAGAGCACGAGCGCGCCCGGGTCGAGCACCGGCTCGCGATAGCGGAACTCCGAGGCGATCTCGGCGGCGGCGGGCAGGCGGGCGACCTGCTCGAACCAGTCGCGCGCGACCTGGCCGGCATAGAGCGAGGTGCCGCAGGCGACGATGTTCACGCGCGGGATGCGGGCGAGATCGACCGGCAACTCGGGCAGGGTGATCTGGCGGGTGGCCGGATCGAGATAGGTCTTGAGCGTGTCGCCGATCACGGCCGGCTGCTCGTGGATCTCCTTCTGCATGAAGTGGCGGAAATTGCCCTTGCCCACCATCGCGCCGGAGACCGCGGTGCGCTTGATCGGCCGCTTCACCGCACGGTCGGCCTGGTCGAAGACCTCGGCGCCGTCGCGGGTGACGACCGCCCAGTCGCCCTCCTCCAGGTAGCTGATCCGTTCGGTCAGCGGCGCGAGCGCCAGCGCGTCCGAACCGACATACATCTCGCCGTCGCCGTAGCCGATCGCGAGCGGCGAGCCGCGGCGCGCGGCCATGATCATGTCGTGGCGGCCGGCGAACAGCACGGCCAGCGCGAACGCACCCTCGATCCGCTTCAGCGTCGCCGCCATCGCCTCCTCGGGCGTCGCCCCCGCGGCAAGGTCACGGTCGAGCAGGCGGGCGACCGTCTCGGTGTCGGTCTCGGTCTCGAACGCGGCGCCTGCTTCGGTAAGCGCCGACTTGAGCTCGCTGTGGTTCTCGATGATGCCGTTGTGCACCACCGCGACGCGCCCGGTCGCGATCGGATGGGCGTTCGTTTCCGACGGGCGGCCATGGGTGGCCCAGCGGGTGTGGCCGATGCCGGTGGTGCCGGGCAGCGGGCGCTGATCGACCAGGGCGGCGAGGTTGGCGAGCTTGCCCTCGGCGCGGCGACGCTCGATGTGGCCGTTGACCAGGGTGGCGATGCCGGCGCTGTCATAGCCGCGGTACTCGAGCCGGCGGAGCGCCTCGACCAGGAGCGGGGAGGCGGGGTTGCGCCCGACAACGCCGACGATGCCGCACATCAGCCCTTCTCCTTGCAGCGCGCGCGGAAGCGGGCCGCGCGGTTGGGTTTGTCGGTCTGGCGCGCGCGCCCGAACGCCATCGCATCCGGGGCGACATCCGCGGTGATGGTAGAGCCGGCAGCGATGAAGGAACCGTCACCGAGGCTGACGGGCGCGACCAGGGTGGCGTTCGAGCCGACAAAGACGCCGCTGCCGATGCTGGTGCGGTGCTTGGCCACCCCGTCGTAGTTGCAGGTGATGGTGCCGGCGCCGATGTTGGCGCCGGCACCGATCGTGGCATCGCCGAGATAGGCGAGGTGGTTGGCCTTCGCACCCTCGCCGAGCGAGGCGTTCTTCAGCTCGACGAAATTGCCGACATGCGCCCCCGCGCCGACCTCCGTGCCCGGGCGCAGCCGCGCGAAGGGGCCGATGATCGCGCCGGCGCCGACCCGGCAGGCTTCGAGGTGGGAGAAGGCGCGGAGCTCGGCGCCGTCCTCGACCGTCACGCCCGGCCCGAACACGACGTTGGGGTGCACGGTGACGTCCGCGCCGAGCCGTGTGTCCCAGGACAGGAACACCGTCTCGGGGGCCAACAGGGTGGCGCCGGCCTCCATCGCCGCCGCGCGCAGCCGCTGCTGGATGACCGCCTCGGCGGCGGCGAGCTCGGCGCGGGAATTGACACCGAGCACCTCCTCGGGCGGGGCCTCGGCGTGGGTGACGCGGGCGCCCTCGGCACGGGCGATGGCGACGATGTCGGTGAGATAGTACTCGCCCTTGGCGTTGGCGTTGCCGACCTGGCGCAGCCAGCGCAGCAGGTCGGCAGCCGGGGCGCAGAACAACCCCGCGTTGCAGAGCCCGACCGCGCGCTCGGCCGCGTCGGCGTCGCGCCACTCGACGATGCGGGCGACGAAGCCGTCCTCGCCGAGGATCACCCGGCCGTACTGGGCGGGGTCGGCGGGGCGGAAGGCGAGCAGGGCGAGGCCGGCGGCGGTCTCGCGCCTGCGGGCGGCGAGCGCGCGCATGGTCGCGGGCCGGACCAGCGGCACGTCGCCGTACAGCACCATCGCCTCTCCGGTCGCCTCCGCGAGCGCCCCGGCGGCGGCGAGCGTGGCATGGGCGGTGCCGAGGCGGTCGTGCTGCACCACGCAAGGATGCGGGGCAACGACGGCGCGCATGGGTGCGAAGGACGGCTCGGGCCCGGCGACGACCACGGCGCGGGCGAAGCCTGCCTCAGCGCAGGCCTCGATCAGATGCGCGACCATCGGGCGGCCGGCGAGGCGGTGCAGGGGCTTGGGGGTGGACGAGCGCATCCGTGTCCCAAGACCCGCGGCCAGGATCACGACGAGCGCATCAGGGAGGGGATCTGGATGCGTCACGGCGGCGCCGGTTGTGCCGCAGCCGAGACGGTGCTGTCAAAGGACGATGCGGTCACTTCGCGTTTCGCGATGCAACCGTATGCGCAGGGTCAGTTGCGGCTCTCCTGGGTCGGCAGGGCGAGATCGCCTCGGCCGATCCGGGTGAGGTGGATATAGACCGGCCCCCAGCCGGTCTCGGCCTCGATGCGGACGGGGATCAGCGGCATGCCGGGCTCGGGCCGGGCGAGCCAGGCGGTGGCGGTGCGCGGCGTGCCGGCCTCGTCGCGGCTCTGGCCGGACCAGAACCCGGCGACCTGGCGGCCCTCGACGGTGCAGCGCAGCGCCGGGCCGGCGAAGATGCCCCAGCGATGGGCGTGCAGCGTATCCTCGCCTTCGGTGCGCGCGCTCACGTCCGTGCGGCGGCGGCCGTCGAACAGCGCGGCCTCGCCCTCGCAGCGTCCCGTCTCGGTCACGCGCCGCAACAGCGAGACGATCGCGGTCATGGTGTCGATGGTGCCGCGCTGGAGCTCGGTCGGCACGGGTTCGCGCTCCTCGGTGTTGGCGGGGATGAGCGCCAACACCTCAGGCTCGCCGCCCAACCAGCGCATGGCGATGCGGCGCAGCCGGTCGCGCCAGCGCCCCTCCATGGCGTAGCGCGCGGGAGCGAGGCCGACCCCGCTGTCCGCCTGGACGACACCCTCGACCTCGGCGGTCTGCTCGCCGCGGACGAAGGCGGCAAGGACGCCGGTGGTGCGCATCAGCGCGGCCAGACGGTAGCGCTCGGCCTCCAGGCGCAGCGCGGCATCGAGGGTGGCGACCGAGAAGCCGCTGAAATAGGCGGTGTAGGAGGCGAGCACCGGCGGCTCGGCGGCGCGGGCAGCGGGGGCGAGGGCCGCCAGCGCGGCCGCGGCGATGAGGGTGCGCATGCACTCGTGTATGGGCAGTGCCCGAACGGGCGCAATGCGCGATCGCGTCATCGGATCGCCGTCGGGTGTGTCGGCGGGCGTGCCTCGGCCAGTGTGACGACCAGTGTGCCGAGCCAGTCGATGCCCATTTCGAGGCGGATCGGCAGGGCCGGTGCGCCTTCGAAGGGGGCGGCGATCCAGACCATGCCGGTCTGCGGCCGTTCGGCCTCCGCGCGGTCCCAGTCGCGCCAGAAGCCGGCGAGCTGGCGGCCTTCGACGCGGCAGCGCACGGCGGTGAGGCCGCGGTGGCCGGGCACGGAGCCTTCGCCGGCCGGCGCGAGGGTGATCTTCTTCAGCCGCCGCCCATCGAACACGGTCACGTCGAGGTCGCAGCCGCGCACGCCGTGGCGCGAGACCTGGCGCGAGACGGCGAGCAGGGCGGTGAGGGTATCGACGCCCCCTCGGGCGAGCGTGACGGGCACCGGTTCGCGTTCGGGCACCTCCGGCGGGTCGAGCGCGATGCGTGGCGGGGTTTCGGCGAGGACGAGGTCGACGCGCCGGGTTTCGCCCTGCCACTCGCCCTCGGCACGAAACCGGAACGGTCGGATGCCGGTGTCGGTGATCGCGCCTTCGGCGGTGGCGGTCTGGTCGAAGCGGGTGGCGAGGGTGGCGAGGCCGGCGGAGCGGGCGCGGGCGGTGATCCGATAGGTCTCGGGTCCGATGGCGGCATGCACGTCGATGGTCATGACGCGGAAGGCGGCGACGCGGGCGACGTAGTGCGCCTCGACCGCCTCGGCTGCCTGGGTGGCCGGGGCGAGTGCGAGCAGCAGGGCGGCCGCGGCGGTCGGGGGGCGCATGGCGCGAACTTGGGCAGGCGGCGAGCGGCGGACAAGCGCGCGTGCTTGACGCCCCGGCGCGCGCAGCCCTATAGGCCGCGCTTCGGATGGGCGTGTAGCTCAGCGGGAGAGCACTGCCTTCACACGGCAGGGGT
>CAZHMM010000024.1:6256-33075 GCA_964533585.1 uncultured Elioraea sp. | reverse complement strand
CTCAGCGCACCGCGCCGGCGCGGTTCTCGAACACCACGAACCAGGCCGGCATCTCCGGAGCCTCGGGCGGCGCGCTCTCGTACAGCCGGCCCGTCGGGTCGGCGGGCAGCAGGCTCATCCGCACGGCATCGCCGAGATTGCCGCCGATCGCCTCGACCACGCCCTCCCGCCTGCCGACGACGATGTCGCAGTGCATGGGCACGGCGCGGCCCGGCTCAGCCGACCGCTCGACGGGGCTGGCATAGCGGCCGCGCGCCTCGGCGCGGGTGGCACAGAGGATGTCGCCCGGGCCAGGCGCATAGGCGTCAGGCGGCCAGGGCAGAAACGCCGCCGTGTCCGGCCAGCGCGCCGCGCGGGCGAGCAGGTGGTCCGCCACCATCCAGTGCGCCGGCGCGGCCGGCACATCGACCGCGTCGTAGCCGGCGGCGCGCAGCGCGAAGGACAGAAACGCCGCACTCCATGGCACCTCCGTCCAGAGCAGCGGCGCCGTCGCCGGATCGGCCACCGCATGGCGCAGCCCGGCTCGATTGCGCGCGATGATCGGGTCGCTGCCGGGTACCGCCGACCAGTAGGCGACGAGCGCCGGAAACGCCTCGACCATCTCCTCGGACCGGCCCTCCGCGATCGGCGCACCGGTCACGCTGCCGGTATGGTCGGTGAATTGCCGGCCCCACTCCTCCCACTCGGCGAGCACGATGCGCACCAGCCGGTCGCGCGCGGAGGCCGGATACGGCACCGGCTCCTCCTCGACCGGCGCCACCGCGCAGCCGGCGAGCAGCAGGACCAGGCTTGCGACGGCGCGGCAACGCCTCAAATGTTCGAGCATGCGTGTCTCTTTATGCGGCACGGCGGCCCTGCTGCTGACGCTCGCCGCCTGCGCGGTGCCGCCGGCCGCGCCGCCGCCACCGCCGCCCACGGACGGAGCAAGGTTCGACCACCCGCTCCAGGCCGCCATCATGGCGCTGCGTCACAGCACCCGTCGCGCGGACGGCATCGCCGGAAATCCGGCCGAGGCCGCGCTGGTGGTCGCCCGCCTGGAATACATCACCGTCGCCCTGCGCGAACCCCAGTACGGCGCGATCGAGCCGGCGACAGTGCCGACGCTGGACCAGGCGCGGGCGGCGCTGCGCGCGGCGCTCGGCATCCCCGCCACGCTGCCGGGCGCCACGGTCTCCGCGGCATTCGCCGAGGCGGCGCGGCGGCTCGCGATGGGCGATCGGGCCGGCGCCGCCACGGCGCTTGCGCCGGTCGCCGGAGGACGGCCGCCCGATGCCCTGCTGGCCGGGCTCGACCGGCTCGCCCTGCCGCCGATCGTGGCGCAGGCCGCCGCCGGCGCCGAACACGCCTGGCACGTCCGGCTCTCGCCGACCGAGGAGTAGGACCAAACTTTCGCGCGAATGTGGCTTGAGCATCCCCAGACCGTCGCCACGCTTGATGTCGAGAGGAGAACCGTCATGACCTCTGCTCATCGGATCGCGAGCATCCTTGCCGCCGTCGGGCTTGCCGCATGCACGCAGGTGCCGGGCACCCCGCCGGAGCGCGGCATCGGCATCCTGCCGCCCTCGCTCAGTGCGGAGATGGGTGTCTCGTTCGGCTCCAACCCAGTCTACACGGCGATCTACTCGGCCTCATCGTACTACGCCGACGCGCCGGGACGGCTCGGCGGCAACCCCGCGCTCGCCGCCCAGGTCGCGGCGCAGTATGAGTACGCCGCCGCCGAGCTGAAGGAACTCCGTTTCGTCGGCCTCTCGCCACTGACGACGATCAGCATGGATTGGGGGCGCGACGAGCTGCGCGACGTGCTCGGCGTGCGCCGCGACGCGCCGACCCGCCCGGTGGTCGAGGGGTTCGTGCGGGCGGCGCGGGCGCTGCGCGAGGGCGACCGGCCGGCCGCGGAGGCGGCATTGACCGGGCCGGTGTTCGAACGGCCAGCCCCGACGATCCTTGCGACGCTGGCGCAGATGCCGCCGGTACCGAAGGCCCGGCAGGGGGCGGCGGCGGCGGAGGCCGATCTCAACCGGCCCGACAGCATCCGGATCGTCCCGTAGCGGCAGCACCTCAGCGGACATCCTCGCCGGGATAGACGCCCCACATCGCCGCGCGGCGGAGGAATCCGCGCGCACCCGGCACCGAGACCTCGCACCAGGCGCTCGCCGCCTCGCAGCGGCGGATGGTGCCGATCACGCCAGGCGCGAGCTGCGCGACCGCCGCGGCCTCGTCGTCCGGCGCCCGGCGGAGCGTCTGCGCGCCGCCGCGCACCAGGAAGGTGCGCCGCGGCGCGAGCCGCGCCTGCTGCACCCAGCCCTCCACGCCGTCCATGTCGCGGATGCGCCGCCAGGTGTCGAACTCGCGCACGATTTCCACCGGCAATCCGGCGCGGGTGTAGGTCCACTCGACCGGGAAGCGCGTGCCGGGGCCCGCCCGCAGGTTGATTTCGCTCGCGCGCAAGCTGGCGAAGCGCGGCACCGGCCGGCCGGTGACCGATCCGGGTGTCTGCGCCGGCGGCTCGGCCATCGGCGCCGGCGCCGGCCGGTCGGGCATCGCCGGCGGCACCGGCAGGGTGCGCGTCTCCGCCGCCGCGACGCCGGGAAGCAGCAGCGCGAGCACCAGGACGATCCGAGGCATCGCCCCGGTGTGCCAAGTGCGGCCGCGCCGTGTCAAAGGGTGACGATCTGCCCCGCCTCGGTCTCTGCCAGGAATGTGACCACGCCGGCGACCTCGCCGTTCAGGGTCGAATCGAGCTGCTCGGCCCGCAGCCCCTCCGATTTGAGGCCCGCATCGCAGACGATCAGCCGCACGCCGAGCTCGGCCGCGGAGGCGAGGAGTTCGCCGAAGCCAGCGACCCCCTGCTCGCGCAGCTTCGCATCGCGGGCGAGGGCGCCGCGCGCCGAACCGAGCCCGTGCGCCTCAAGCGCGGCCCAGCCCGGTGTGCCGTCCGCGGAGGGACCCAGGAAGGCGCGGCAGCCGCCATTGGTCGCGAACAGCGTCACTGGCCGGCCGACCGCGGCGGCGGCGGTTGCGACGACCAGCGCGTAGTGCGCGCGCTCGAAGGTGCCCGAGATCAGCAGCACGCCGAGCGGCGCGGGCGGCGGCGGATGGATCGGCGGGGGGTCGAAGATGCTCATGCTCAGCGGGCGCATGCCTGTGCGGGGGTTGTGTGACGGGAGAGGTCATGGATCGTCGCATGATCCCCGCACAGCGCACAGGCCGGGTCGCGCTTCAGCCGCACGCTGCGGAAGCCCGCCGAGAGCGCATCCCAGAGGATCAGCCGCCCGGAGAGCCCCTCGCCCACCCCGGCGATCTCCTTCAGCGTCTCGGTGGCCTGCAGCGCGCCGAGCACGCCGGTGACGGCGCCGAACACGCCCGCCTCGGCGCAGCTCGGCACGAGGCCCTCGGGCGGCGGCTCGGGATGCAGGCAGCGGTAGCACGGGTGCGGCGGGCCGAGATGGCTCTTGAAGGTCGAGACCTGGCCCTCGAAGCGCAGCACGGCGGCCGAGACGAGCGTGCGGCCGGCGAGATGGCAGGCATCGGCGACCAGGAAGCGGGTGGCGAAGTTGTCGGAGCCGTCGCAGACGAGATCGTAGCGGCGGATCAGGTCGAGCGCGTTCGCGGGTGTGAGGCGCGCGCGGTGGGTCTCGATCATGACGTCCGGGTTCAGCGCGCGCGCCGCCTCAGCCGCGCTCTCGACCTTCGGCGCGCCGAGCCGATCGGTGGCGTGCGCGATCTGCCGCTGGAGATTCGAGAGATCGACCACATCGTCATCGATCAGACCGATCGTGCCGATGCCGGCGGCGGCGAGGTAGAGCAGCACCGGCGAGCCGAGGCCGCCCGCGCCGATGACCAGCACACGCGCGGCGAGCAGCTTCGCCTGGCCGGTGCCGCCGATCTCCGGCAGCAGGATGTGGCGCGCGTAACGCTGGATCTGGTCTTCGCGAAAATCCATGGCGTGGGAGGAGATGGGGAGGGGGCCGCAGGTTCTCGACCCCTCATCCCCGGGCGATCAGTCGATCCGCTTCAGACCGGCGGCGAAGCGGCGCGCGTTCCTGACATAGTTCGCGGCCGACCGGCGCAGCCGCGCCGCGGCTTCGGGATCGAGCGTCCGCACCACCTTCGCGGGGCTGCCGAGGATCATCGAGTTCTCAGGGAACTCCTTGCCCTCGGTGACGAGGGCATTGGCTCCGACCAGGCAGCCCGGCCCGATCTTCGCCCCGTTCAGCAGCGTGGCACCCATGCCGATCAGCGCGCCGTCACCGACGGTGCAGCCATGCAGGATGGCGTGATGGCCGACCGTCACCTCCTCGCCCACCGTGCACGGGAAGCCCGGATCGGCGTGCAGCATCGCGCCTTCCTGGATGTTCGAGCGCGCGCCGATCGTGATCGGCTCGTTGTCGCCGCGCAGCACGGCGCCGAACCAGATGTTGACGTCCTCGTGCAGGATCACCTCGCCGATGACATGCGCATCGGGCGCGACCCAGAACCGGTCGGGCGCCGGCAGGCGCGGCACGAGGTCGTTGAGGGCATAGATCGGCATCGTGTTCTCCCGTTTCGGATCTCAGACCGGCCTACCGAAGGTTTCACCCCCGGCAGGCCGATCTGAAGGGGTTGTTTCGCGCGTGGCCGCCCCACCAGCCCCACGCGCGATACCCGGCGGCCAAAGGTCAAACCGTTGGCCGCCGGGTATCAGGCGCCAGTGCTACCAAAGCCGCCCGCGCCGCGCGCGGTGTCATCCAGGGTCTCGCGCTCGTCCCAAACGGCGACCTCGTGGCGGGCGATCACCATCTGGGCGATGCGCATGCCGCGCTCGACGGTGAACGGCGCCTCGCCGGCGTTCAGCAGGATGACGCCGACCTCGCCGCGGTAGTCGGCATCGATCGTGCCGACACCGTTCGCCATGCAGATGCCGTGCTTCAGCGCGAGGCCGGAGCGTGCGCGCACCTGCGCCTCGTAGCCCGGCGGCAGCGCGATCGCGAGACCCGTCGGGATCAGCGCGCGTGCGCCGGGCAGCAGCGTCACCGGGGCGGTGACGGCGGCGAGCAGATCCATGCCAGCCGCGTGTGCGGTGGCGTAGGATGGCAACGCAAGGTCGGCGCCGTGCGAGAGGCGCATGATCGCGACGCGCACGGTCATGCGAACACCGCAGCGATGCGTGCGGCAAGCTTGCGCGCGACCTCGTCCTTCTGCATCCGCGGCCAGTCCTCCACGCCCTCGGCGGTGACGATGTGCACCGCGTTCTCGGCCCCGCCCATCACGTCGCCGGAGACGTCGTTGGCAACGATCCAGTCGCAGCCCTTGCGTGCGCGCTTTGCTTCCGCGTGTGCGATCACGTTGTTGGTCTCGGCGGCGAAGCCGACGACGAGCGCGGGCCGTTGCGGTCCCGGCCTGGCGAGCGTCGCGAGGATGTCCGGGTTCTCGGCGAGCGCGAGCGGCGGCGGGGCCTGGCCTGCCACCTTCTTGATCTTCTGGCCCTGGTCGGTCGCGGGGCGCCAGTCGGCGACGGCGGCGGCGCAGACGGCGATGTCGGCGGGCAGGCTGGCCTCGCAGGCGGCGAGCATGTCGCGCGCGCTCTCGACGCGCCGTACGGTCACGCCGGGCGGATCGGGGAGCTGGACCGGCCCCGAGACCAGCGTGACGCGCGCGCCGAGCGCGGCCAGGGCGGCGGCGATGGCGTGGCCCTGGCGGCCGGAGGAGCGGTTGGCGATATAGCGCACCGGGTCGATCGCCTCGTGCGTCGGGCCGGAGGTGACGAGCGCGTGGCGGCCGGCGAGCGGGCCGGAGGCGAGGGTGGCGCGAATCGCGGCGACGATGTCGCGCGGCTCAACCAGGCGGCCGGGACCGGATTCGGGTTCCGCCATCTCGCCTTCGGCGGGGCCGACGATGGTGACGCCGCGGCCGCGCAGCGTGGCGACGTGTGCCTGCGTCGCCGGATGCATCCACATCGTGGGGTTCATCGCCGGGGCGAGCAGGATCGGCCGCGTGGTGGCGAGCAGCACGGTGGAGGCGAGGTCGTCGGCCAGGCCGAGGGCCATCTTGGCGATCAGGTCGGCCGAGGCCGGGGCGACGACGATCAGGTCGTGCTCGCGCGCGAGGCGGATGTGTCCGCTGTGGGTCTCGTCTTCGAGCGACCAGAGGTCGCCGAACACGCGGGTGCCGGTAATGGCGGCGAGCGCGTGTGGTGTGACGAAACGCGCGCCGGCTTCCGTGAGCAGGCCCGTGACGGCAATGCCGTCCTTGCGCGCGAGGCGCGCGAGTTCCAGCGCCTTGTAGGCGGCGATCGAGCCGGAGATGACGAGCAGCAGCGTATGGTTCATGGGATGGGGGGTACGGGGGGAAGGGCCTTGCGGCCCTTTCCCCCGCTCACAGTTTCCAACCTGAGTGGATGGCGGCGATGCCGCCGGAGAGGTCGCGCCATGTCACGCGTTCGAAGTTCGCGGCCTTCATCCGGTTCGCGAGCTCCGGCTGCGGGGGGAATCTGCGGATACTTTCGGCGAGATACCGGTAGGCCTCCTCATCCTTGGCGACGGTGCGGCCGAGGAACGGCAGCACCTTGAACGAGTAGGCGTCGTAGGCCGGCGCGAGTGCCGCGACCGAGACGCGCGAGAACTCCAGGCAAAGGAACCGTCCGCCAGGCCGCAGCACGCGCTGAGCCTCGCGCAGCACCGCGTCGATATCGGTGCAGTTGCGCAACCCGAAGGCGATCGTGACCGCGTCGAAGCCGTTGTCGGGCAGCGGCAGGCGCTCGGCATCGGCGCAGAGGATCTCCATCCGTCCGATCAGGCCGCGTTCCACGGCGCGTTCCTCGGCGACGCGCAGCATGGCGGGGTTGATGTCGGAGAGCACCGCGTGGCCGCAGCCGCGCTCGAGAGCGGCGAAGGTGATGTCGCCGGTGCCGCCGGCGAGGTCGAGCAGGCGCATCGACGGCCGTGGGCCCAGCGTGGTGACGAAGAGGCGCTTCCAGACCCGATGGATGCCCAACGACATCAGGTCGTTCATCAGGTCGTAGCGCGGCGCGACCGACTCGAACACCTCGCGCACGAGGCCCTTCTTGCTCTCGGTCGGCACGGTGCGGAAGCCGAAATGGGTGGTGGCGTTGTCGGTCATCGGGACGGAGACTAGAGCAGATCGCATACGGCTGGAATCAGCCGGATGCGTGAAGATGCTCGCAAGAGAGGCCAGAGCGGTTTCCACCGATGTGGAAACCGCTCTAGCCTCCCACGCCGGTCAGCGCGAGGGAGCGGGCATGCCGGAGCTGCCGGAGGTCGAGACGGTGATGCGCGGGCTCGCGGCCCGGCTCCGGGGCGAGCGGATCGCGCGCGTCGCGGTGAACCGGGCGGATCTGCGCTGGCCATTGCCGCCGGGGCTTGGCCAGGCGCTGGTCGGCAAGCGGGTGATCGGCTTTGCCCGCCGGGCGAAGTACATCCTGATGCGGATCGAGGGCGGGCGGACGCTGCTCTGGCATCTCGGCATGTCGGGGCGCGTGACCTTGTCCGCGCCGGGCGAGACGCCGCCCGCGGTGGCGCACGAGCACGTGGTGATCGAGACCGAGCGCGGCTGGCGCGTGGGCTTCGTCGATCCGCGCCGGTTCGGCAGTCTCGATCTGATGGACACCGACAAGGAAGTGTCGCACCCCCGGCTCGCCGAACTGGGACCGGAGCCGCTGGACGAGGCGTTCACGCCGGCGGTGCTGTCGGCCGCGCTGAAGGGACGGCGCACGCCGATCAAGGCGGCCTTGCTCGACCAGCATACCGTGGCGGGGCTCGGCAATATCTATGTCTGCGAGGCGCTGTTCCG
The DNA here is from genome assembly GCA_964533585.1 of uncultured Elioraea sp. GTDB lineage: Bacteria > Pseudomonadota > Alphaproteobacteria > Acetobacterales > Acetobacteraceae > Elioraea. The sequence continues at coordinate 25,287 of CAZHMM010000024.1, read as the reverse complement.
CGCCGGGATTTCGCCGAAACGCTCGGCGCATACGGTCGTGGGCGCACGCGCGGAGCGGCTGGTACCGGCGATCAAGGCCACACTCGCGGAGGCGATCGCGGCCGGCGGCTCATCCTTGCGCGACTACCGCCAGGCGACCGGCGAACTCGGCTATTTCCAGCATGCGTGGAGGGTCTATGGCCGCGCGGGTGAGCCCTGCGAGCGCTGTCCAGGCCCGCCGTCGTGCGGCGGCATCACGGTGGAGGTGCAGGGCGGGCGCAGCACCTTCTATTGCCCTCGCACCCAGCGTTGAGTAGGGCTTGCCGCGACGCAGCATCCGCCGAGGAGGTTCCATGGCCTACGAGATGATCCTGGTCGAGACGCGCGGCGCGGTGGGCCTAGTCACGCTCAACCGGCCGAAGGCGCTGAATGCGCTGTGCGATCAGCTCATGGTGGAGCTCGGTACGGCGCTGCGCGCGTTCGACGCCGATGACGCCGTCGGCGCGATCGTGCTCACCGGCAGCGAGAAGGCCTTCGCCGCCGGCGCCGACATCAAGGAGATGAAGGACAAGGGCTTCGTCGATGTCGTGACCGACGACTTCATCGGCAATCGCTGGGAGACGGTGCTGACCATCCGCAAGCCGGTGATCGCGGCGGTGGCGGGCTTCGCCCTCGGCGGCGGCTGCGAGCTGGCGATGATGTGCGACGTCATCCTTGCCGCGGAGACGGCGAAGTTCGGCCAGCCGGAAATCAACCTCGGCGTGATCCCAGGCGCAGGCGGCACGCAGCGCCTGACACGCGCGGTCGGCAAGTCGAAGGCGATGGAGATGATTCTCACCGGCCGCATGATGGACGCGGCCGAAGCGGAGCGCGCGGGACTGGTCTCGCGCATCGTGCCGGCTGCCGAGCTGGTGGATGAGGCGGTGAAGGTTGGGGAGCGGATCGCGGCGCTCTCGCGGCCGGCGGTGGCGATGGCGAAGGACGCGGTCAACCGAGCGTTCGAGATGACGCTCGCGGAGGGCGTGCGGTTCGAGCGGCGGCTGTTCCAGTCGTGCTTCGCGCTCGCCGACCAGAAGGAGGGCATGGCCGCCTTCGCCGAGAAGCGCAAGGCCGCCTTCTCGCATCGCTGAGCGCCGCCGCGCCGTCGCCTTGACGGGTGCGGGACGGGCGTGTAGGAACCCGCGCTTCCGTCGCGGGCCTGCCCCGCGGCGGCATTTCCTTTTGCGGACGGACGACCCATGGCGAACACGGCTTCGGCGAAGAAGCGCATCCGGCAGATCGCGAAGCGCACGGCGCGCAACAAGTCGGCGCAGTCGCGGCTGCGCACCTTCGTGAAGAAGGTCGAGCAGGCGATCGCGGGCGGCGCGCAGGATGATGCGCGCAGTGCGCTCAGCACACTCACGCCCGAACTGATGCGTGCGTCGTCGAAGGGTCTCGTGCATCGCAACGCGATGGCGCGCAAGCTTTCGCGGCTGTCGAAGCGCATCAAGGCGATCAGCGCGCCGGGCTGACACGTCGCGCGCGCGTCACGTGCGCGCGTGGTTCGCGTTTCGCCCCCGTTGCCCGTCATCACGACGCGGTCTAGGCTTGTTCGCAATGGAGGAGCGGGGCCGGGAGCGGCCCGTCCTTGCAAGGCATGCCCAAGTAACGATGAACAACAACTTAGGGCTTGTCTTTGAAACGTAACATCACCGCAAATAATCATTTGCATCCGCCCCCCCGAGTTCTCTAAATACGTCCCCTTGCGATGGCGGAGCCGGCTCGCCCGGAATTTCGGGTGCACCACCCGCGACCTCATCGCCACCATCGTGCGGATTGGAACCGTGGAAAGAGGCGGACTGCTCGTGTCGCGGATCGACGGGGAGATCGGGGGACAATGGGCACGCGTGCGCGGGCGTCTGCGCGATGAAGTCGGCGAGGTCGAGTACCGCACCTGGCTGCGCCAGATGACGCTGGCGGAGGTGACCGAGGACGAGGTCACCATCGTTCTGCCGACACGTTTCCTGCGCGACTGGGTGCGTGCGCATTACGGCGACCGACTGCGCGCGCTCTGGGCCGCCGAGAACGGGCGCATCCGCCGTGTCGAGCTGCGCATCGGCGCCGCAGCGTCGGGCCTTGCGGAACCTGTCGCGCCGACCCCGACGCCGACCATGACGATGTCGACCATCGCCACGCCAACGATCGCCGCGCCGCTGCCGCCGCCGCAGCGCCCAGCCGAGGCCGCGCGAGTCGACGGTGGACGCATCGATCCGCGCAGCGAGCTCGCCGGCCCGCTCGATCCGCGCTTCACGTTCGGCAGCTTCGTCGTCGGCAAGCCGAACGAGTTCGCCTATGCCTGCGCCCGCCGCGTCGCCGAGGGCGGGCCGCTCGCCGGCTTCAATCCGCTGTTCCTCTATGGCGGTGTGGGCCTGGGCAAGACCCACCTGATGCACGCGATCGCCTGGGCGATCCGCGAGCGCGCGCCGGCGCGCGCGGTCGCGTACATGTCGGCCGAGAAGTTCATGTACCGCTTCATCGCCGCGATCCGCAGCCAGTCGAGCGTGGAGTTCAAGGAGACGCTGCGCGGTGTGGACGTGCTGATGATCGACGACCTGCAGTTCCTGGTCGGCAAGGACAGCACGCAGGAAGAATTCTTCCACACCTTCAACGCGCTGGTGGATGCCGGCAAGCAGATCGTCGTCTCCGCCGACAAGTCGCCCTCCGACCTCTCCGGCATCGAGGAGCGGCTGCGCACGCGGCTCGGCTGCGGCATGGTCGCCGACATCCATGCCACCACCTACGAACTGCGCATCGGCATCCTCCAGGCCAAGGCCGCACTGCAGGGTGTCAGCGTGCCGCAGAAGGTGATGGAGTTCATGGCGCACAAGATCACCACCAATGTGCGTGACCTCGAAGGTGCGCTGAACCGGGTGGTGGCGCACGCGCAGCTGGTCGGCCGGCCGATCACGCTCGAGAGCACGCAGGAGGTGCTGCACGATCTGCTGCGCGCGCATGACCGGCGGGTCACGATCGAGGAGATCCAGAAGCGGGTCGCCGAGCATTTCAGCATCCGCCTCACCGACATGTCCTCGGCCCGCCGCGCCCGCGCAGTCGCCCGGCCGCGCCAGATCGCGATGTTCCTCGCCAAGCAGCTCACCAGCCGTTCGCTGCCCGAGATCGGCCGCAAGTTCGGCAACCGCGACCACACCACCGTGATGCATGCCTGCTCGCGGGTGGCGGAGCTGATGCAGAAGGACCCGGCCCTGGCCGAGGACGTCGAGCTGCTGCGGCGGATGCTGGAGAGCTGAGCCGGGCCTGCCGGGCCGCTTCGCCCCCACCACCGCGCTTAACCCCCCCTCACGCGGTTGCTATAGTCGCCGGCCCGAGTCGCGGGGTCCGTCGCCGGCCGGTTCCCGGCCGCGTTTCGTCTGGGGTGGTCATGAAGCTGAAGGTCGATCGCTCGACGCTGATGAAGGCGCTGGCGCACGTCCAGAACGTGGTCGAGAAGCGCAATACCATCCCGATCCTGGCGAATGTGCTGATCCGCGCCAAGGACGGGGCGCTCACCCTTGCCGCGACCGACATGGAGATCGCCGCGGTTGAGCAGGTGCCGGCCGAGGTGACGCGCAACGGCGCCGCGACCGCCCCGGCCGCGACGCTCTACGAGATCGTGCGCAAGCTGCCCGAAGGTGCGACGGTCGAACTCGACCATCCCGGCGGCGACGCGCCGCTGGCACTCCGCTCCGGGCGCTTCGCCACCAGCCTGAACTGCCTGCCGGTCGAGGACTTCCCGGCGATCCAGGACGGCGCCCTGCCGCACAGCTTCGGGCTGAAGGCCGGCGTGCTGCGCGACCTGATCGACCGCACCAAGTTCGCGATCTCGACCGAGGAGACGCGCTACTACCTGAACGGCATCTACCTGCACGCCACCGAGAGCGACGGCGTGACGGTGCTGCGCGCGGTCGCGACCGACGGGCACCGGCTCGCCCGCGTCGAGGAGCCGCTGCCCGACGGGGCGGCCGGCATGCCGGGCGTGATCGTGCCGCGCAAGACCGTGTTCGAGCTGCGCAAGCTCGCCGAGGACGTGCCCGGCCAGGACGAGATCCGGATCGCGCTCTCCGAGACGCGGATCCGCTTCGAGCTCGGCACCGTGACACTGACCAGCAAGCTGATCGACGGCACCTTCCCCGACTACGAGCGGGTGATCCCGCGCGACAACGACAAGTTCCTGCGCATCGCCAAGAAGGACTTCGCCGAGGCCGTCGACCGGGTGGCGGCGATCTCCTCGGAACGCTCACGCCCGGTGAAGCTCGCGATCGCCAAGGAGGGCCTGACGCTCTCGGCCGCCAGCCCCGATCAGGGCCGCGCGGAGGAGGAGATCGAGCACGACCGCCTCGAATACGACGCGACGCCCATCGAGATCGGCTTCCAGGCGCGCTATCTCCGCGACATCACCGAGACGATCGGCGATGCCACGCGCGTCGAGTTCGCGTTCCACGACCATACCGCACCGACGCTGATCCGCGCCGAGGGCGATGCAAGCGCGGTCTATGTGCTGATGCCGATGCGGGTCTGACGCCGTATCACGCCGGCGGCGCGCAGGCGTCGAGATAGGAGGTCGGATCGAGCAGATCGGCGCGGCGGTGGAATTCCCCGACGCCGATCCGGCTCAGCGTGCCGGTCTCCCAGCCGCCATAGAGTTCGAAATGCAGCATGTCCGAGGGAATCGGCATCTTGTGCATCAGATGGCCGACCTCGCCGATCACCTCGCCCGCCTTGACGCTGCTGCCGACCTTGAGGGCGCCGGCAAGCGCGCGGCCGACCTCGCAGTAGCGCGAGATCCAGCCGCCCTCGTGCTCGACCTCGATCGCGCCGACGAGTTCGGGGAACGCCGGGACGACGGTGAAGCGCCCGAAGGCGATGATCCTGCCGTCGGCGACCGCCAGCACGGGCGTACCCTTCGGCGCATAGAGATCGCAGCCGGCATGCTTGCGCCCGCTGGAGCGCGTGGTGCCGAAGTTGCGCGGATGCACATGCCAATCGAATGCCGGGCGCTTGTGCAACGGAAAGGCGCGGAAGACCGAGAGCGGCGGAGGCGTCTTCGATGCCGAGGCGGCCGGCGTCGCGGCGGCGAGGGCCATGGCGATTCTCCCGTTGGTATTCCGCAACCATATGCGCCCCGCCCCCGCCACGTCAAGTCGTTATCGCAACGGACTCCCTGGGTGCCGCAATGGCCGCCGCGCTCGCGCTGACCCGCCTCACCCTCACGCGGTTCCGCTCCTATGCCGCCCTCACCGCGCGCTTCGCCGCACCGCTGGTCGTGCTGGTCGGCGCGAACGGTGCCGGCAAGACCAATCTGCTGGAGGCGATCAGCCTGCTGACCCCCGGGCGCGGGCTGCGCGGCGCGCGGCTCGCCGAGCTTGCCCGGCGTGAGTCCGATGGCAGCAGCGCCGGCACCTGGGCGGTGGCCGGCCGGTTCGCGACGCCCGAGGGCCCGCTCGAACTCGGCACCGGCGTCGAGGACGCGGGCGCGAGCCGTCGCAGCTTCCTGCTCGACGGCGCGGCCCCACGCAGCCAGGCCGAGATCGCCGCACGGGTCGCCGCAGTGTGGCTGACGCCGCAGATGGACCGGCTGTTCCAGGATGGTGCGGCGGCACGGCGGCGCTTCCTCGACCGGCTGGTCTGGGCGATCGAGCCAGGCCACGCGCGCGAGGTCGCCGCCTACGAGACAGCCCTCGCCGAACGCAACCGCCTGCTCGCCGGCCGTGCCGATCCGGCCTGGCTCGACGCGCTGGAGGACGCGATGGCGCGGCACGGCATCGCGGTCGCGGCAGCGCGGCGGGGGCTGGTCGCGCGGCTCAACCGCGCGCTCGCGGACGGCGTCGCCGGCGCGTTTCCGGCGGCCTGCGCAGAGGTCGCGTGCGACTGGGCCGCCGCGCTGGAGGCTGGCCCCGCGCTCGCCGCCGAGGAGGCGCTGCGCGCGCGGTTGCGCGAGGGGCGGGGCGTCGATGCCGCGTCGGGCGCGGCACGGATCGGGCCGCACCGCGCCGATCTCGCCCTGATCCACGCGCCGAAGAACCTGCCGGCCGCGCTTTGCTCGACCGGCGAGCAGAAGGCGCTGCTGGTCTCAGTGGTGCTCGGCCATGCCGCGCTGATCGCCGCGGCGCGCGGCTTCGCGCCGATCCTGCTGCTTGACGAGGTCGCCGCCCATCTCGACGCGCCTCGCCGCGAGGCGCTGTTCGCTGCCCTCGCCTTCCTGCCGGCGCAGGCCTTCCTGACCGGCACCGATGCGCGCGTCTTCGCCCCGCTCGCCCCCCGGGCCGAGGCGTGGCGCGTGGAAGGAGGCATGCTCGATCCGATGGGCCTTGGGCCTGCCCTTCCGGGCGCATCCGAGGTATAATGCGCCCCCCGCAGGACAGCGGGGAAAACGCAGGAAAATCAACGCGATGAGCGAACCCGCCCGGGCGATCCCACCCGCGCCCGAAGGCACCTACTCCGCGGCCTCGATCCGCGTGCTCCGAGGGCTCGATGCCGTGCGCAAGCGGCCGGGCATGTATATCGGCGACACCGATGACGGCTCGGGCCTGCACCACATGGTGTTCGAGGTGGTCGACAACGCCATCGACGAGGCGCTGGCCGGCCATGCCACGCGCGTCGAGGTGACGCTGAACGGCGACGGCTCGGTCACGGTGGCCGATGACGGACGCGGCATCCCGACCGACATCCACCCCGAGGAGGGTGTCTCGGCGGTCGAGGTAGTGATGACCACGCTGCACGCCGGCGGCAAGTTCGATCAGAACAGCTACAAGGTCTCGGGCGGGCTGCACGGTGTCGGCGTCTCGGTCGTCACCGCGCTCTCCGACTGGCTTGAGGTGCGGGTCTGGCGCAACGGCGCCGAGCATTACATGCGCTTCGTCGATGGCGGCGAGCCCGAGGCGCCGCTCGCGGTGGTCGGGCCGGCCGACCCGCCGGGCCGCACCGGCACACAGGTGAGCTTCCTGCCCTCGCCCTCGGTGTTCACCAACACCGAGTTCGACTTCGCCCGTCTGGAACGCCGCCTGCGCGAGCTCGCCTTCCTGAACTCGGGTGTGGCGATCGTGCTGACGGATGCGCGCCACGTGCCGCCCGTGCGCCACGAGCTGCGCTACGATGGCGGGCTGATCGCCTTCCAGCAGTATCTCGACCGCGCACACAAGCCACTGATCGAGCAGCCGATCGCCTTCCGCGCCGAGCGCGATGGCATCACCGTCGAAATGGCACTGTCCTGGAACGACAGCTACAACGAGACGATGCTCTGCTTCACCAACAATATCCCCCAGCGCGATGGCGGGACGCATCTCGCCGGCTTCCGCGCCGCGCTGACGCGCACGATCAACCGCATCGCCCCCGAGGTGCTGTCGCGCAAGGACAAGGTCGAGATCCAGGCCGAGGACATGCGCGAGGGGCTCACCTGCGTGCTCTCGGCGAAGGTTCCCGATCCGAAATTCTCGTCGCAGACGAAGGACAAGCTCGTCTCCTCCGAGGTGCAGCCGGTGGTGCAGGCGCTGGTGGCCGATGCGCTGTCGCACTGGTTCGAGACCCACCCGGCGGACACCAAGCGCATCCTCGGCAAGATGGCCGAGGCGGCGGCCGCGCGCGAGGCCGCGCGCAAGGCGCGCGAACTGACGCGCCGCAAGGGCGTGCTCGACGTCTCCTCGCTGCCCGGCAAGCTCGCCGACTGCCAGGAGCGCGATCCGCGCCATTCCGAACTCTTCATCGTCGAGGGCGACAGCGCGGGCGGTTCGGCCAAGCAGGGGCGCAACCGCGCCTTCCAGGCGATCCTGCCCTTGCGCGGCAAGATCCTGAACGTCGAGCGCGCGCGCTTCGACCGCATGCTGAACTCCGCCGAGATCGGCACGCTGGTGACGGCACTCGGCACCGGCATCGGCCGCGGCCCGCCCGAGGAAGGCGGCTTCGACCTCGCCAAGCTGCGCTACCACAAGATCGTCATCATGACGGACGCGGACGTGGACGGCTCGCACATCCGCACGCTGCTGCTGACCTTCTTCTTCCGCCAGATGCCGGAGCTGGTGGAGCGCGGACATCTCTTCATTGCCCAGCCGCCGCTCTATCGCGCCAAGCGCGGCAACGAGGAGCGCTACCTGAAGGACGATCGCGCGCTCGAAGCCTATCTGGTCGAGCGTGCGCTCGAAGGCGCCAGCCTGACGCCGGCCGAGGGCGCGCCGCTCGCCGGCGAGGCGCTGCGGAGCGTGGTGGATCGCGCGCGTGCCGAACGTGGCGCGATCCTGCGCCTGGCCGCGGCGGCACCGGTGCCGCTGATCGAGCAGGCCGCGATCATCGGCGGGCTCTCGCTCGCGCTGCTGTCCGATCCTGCGCGCGCAGGCGAGATCGCCGCCGCCGTCTCACGCCGGCTCGATGCGCTGGAGCGCGAGACCGATCGCGGCTGGCGTGGAGTGGCCGAGGACGGGGCGATGGTGTTCAGCCGCACGCTGCGCGGCGTCACCGAACGCTACGTGCTCGACGGCACGCTGTTGCAGAGCGCGGAGGCGCGGCGGCTGGACGGCGAACGCGCGGGGCTCGCCGCGCTGTGGTCACGCCCTGCCGTCTGGCGCGCCGGCACGGCCGAGCGGAGCGTCCCCGGGCCGGTCGGGCTGACCGAGGCGGTGACCGAGACCGGCCGCAAGGGGCTGACGATCCAGCGCTTCAAGGGGCTCGGCGAGATGAACCCCGATCAGCTCTGGGAGACGACGCTCGATCCCGCCAACCGCTCCCTGCTTCAGGTGCGCATCGGCGCGGCCGAGGAGGCCGGCGACGTGTTCACCACGCTGATGGGCGACGTGGTGGAGCCGCGGCGCGAGTTCATCGTCGAGAACGCGCTGAAGGTGGCGAACCTCGACGTGTGACCGGTCAGCTGGGCTTGGCCCGGTCCGGCCAGAACCGCACGCCCTTGCGCGCGTGGCCGCCGCTGACGCCGATCGGCGTGCCGTCGGCGCGCCAGCATGCGGCCCCCGTCAGCATGCCGTCGTCGCCGAACTCGATCGCGTTCATCCCGCTCGCGACATGCGGCAGCGCGACCACCTCGTGGCCGCGCGCGCGCAAGCCCTCGCGCACGGCATCGGGCACCGCGGCTTCCACCTCGACCGTGCCCCCCTGCGTCCAGAGCCGCGGCGCCTCGACGGCCTCCTGCAGCGCCATGCCGTGGTCGATCAGGTTGAGCAACGCCTGCATCGCCGAGCCGAAGATGCGCAGGCCGCCGGGCAGGCCGAGCGCGTAGCGCGGCCGGCCGTCCGCGAGCGCGATCATCGGCGACATCGAGGTGGTCACCCGCTTGCCCGGCGCGATCGATAGCGCGTGGCCGGGGTGCGGGTCGAACAGGTACATGTGGTTGTTCGCCACCATCCCAGTGCCCGGCACGATGATCCGCGCGCCGAACAGGCTGTTGATGGTCTGCGTCGAACAGACGATGCAGCCTTCCGCATCGGCCACGGTGATATGCGTGGTGTTGGCGGATTCCAGCATCGCCACCGCAGCACTCCACGTCTGGGCGCGCGCCGGATCGATCGCGGCGCGGCGCTCCGCCGCATAGGCCTTGTCGAGCAGCCGCGCGACCGGTGTCGCCACGAAGGCCGGATCGCCCGTCGCCGCCTTGCGGTCGGCGAAGGCGATCTTCAGAGCCTCGGCGATCAGGTGCAGCGTCGCGTCCGTGCCGAAGCCGAGGCTTCGGATATCGTAGCCCTCCAGGATGTTCAGCATCTGCACGATGTGCACGCCGCCCGAGGAGGGCGGCGGCGGGCCGACGATCTCGACGCCGCGATAGCGCCCGCGCACGACCTCGCGCTCGACCGTGCGGTAGCCGCTCAGGTCGGCGAGGCTCAGGAAGCCGCCCGCGTGCGCAAAGTGCTCCGCCACGGCCCGGCCGAGCGCGCCGCCGTGCAGCACGGCCGGCCCCTCCCGCACGATGTCGCGCAGCACCTCGGCATAGTCGCCCTGCACCAGCCGGCTGCCGGCGGCGAGCGGCGCGCCATCCGGCAGATAGAGCCGCGCGATTTCGGCATCCTGGGCGAGATCGGCCGCCGTGTCGGCGATGCACTCGTGCAGGAACGGCGTGATGCGGAAGCCGCGCGAGGCGTGGCGGATCGCCGGCTCCATCACGTCGGCGAGCGGCATCGTGCCGAACCGCGCCAAGGTCTCGCACCAGGCCGGCAGTGCGCCGGGGGCGGCGGCCGCTTTCGGGCCGACCGCGTTCTCGCGCCCTTCGGTGTCGAGATAGGTCGGCAGCGTGTCGGAGATCGGGCGGAAGATGTCCGGCCGCGTTGCCGCCGGCGCCGTCGGCAACCCGTCGATGATGCGGTGGCTGCCGTCGGGCAGGCGCAGATGCGTGAGCCCGCCGCCGAGCACCCCCACCATCATCGGCTCGACCACGGTGAGCGCGAACAGCGCCGCGACCGCCGCGTCCACCGCGTTCCCGCCGGCGGCCAGCATCTCCGCGCCGGCGGCGGAGGCGAGCGGGTGGTTGGTCACCACCATGCCGCGCGTGCCGATCGCGGGCCGCTTCTCGCAGTCGAACGTCGTCGCGGCGCGGCGGCGCCAGGGGTCCTGCGTCACGGAGATCTCCTTGCGGGTCGCGACCATCGTGCACGCGACGAGGCCGCCCGCAAGGGAGGCCCCGTCAGGGTCGGACCGCGGGCGTCTCGATCGGCAGGGGGGCGGCGCGCGACATCAGGAACAGTTCGAGGGCGATGTATTCGGCCGAACCGTAGGCGTAGGGCTCGGCGCGCACGCCGACCATGCAGCCACGCAGCCGCCGTTGCAGCGAGCCCATGCCCTGCCACTCCAGCCGGTAGATCGGGTAGCCGGTCGGGTGGCCCTGCGGGATCACGCTGCCGGCGAGGCGCTGCCCGGCATGGTCGTCGTGGCACTGCGCGCAGGCGAGATCGAGCTGGCCGCGCCGTTGCCGATACAGACGCTCGCCGAGCGCCCGTGCCGGGGCGAGCCGCGGATCGTCAGGCGACGCGATCGGAAGCCCGCGCGACTGGTGCGCGACCAGGGCGGTCAATGCCAGGCTCTGCTCGCTCTCGCGCGGGAAGGCTGTCGCGTCCTGGTGGCGTTCCTGGCAGAGCGCGATCCGTCCGGCGAGATCGACCGGCCGATCCGCCGCAGTGTCGAAAGCGGGATAGCGCGCCGCCACTCCGCGCATCGAGGCGGCATCGCCGTGGCAGTCGGCGCAGGACCGGCTTGAGCCGCGGCGCGACCACAGCGCCTCGCCTTCGAGCACCCAGAGCATGCCGGGATTGGCCGCATCGTCGCGCTGCATCGCCTGGGTCTCGGGCGCCATGTCGGCGAAGCCCGACCGACGTTCCGCGCCCGGTGCGCTCGCCGCCGCGAGCACAAGCACGGCGGCAAGCGCGCGCCTCATGTCTCCACGGTGATGGGGCGCGTCTCGGTCTGGGCGAAGCCGTTGTCGCCGCTCCAGGTGAAGGCGATCGTGCCGCTCTCGGTCGCGACCGTGGTGAAGGCGAGATACGGGTTCGCCGCGATGGCGGGATGGAATTCGGCGCTGAACACCGTCTCGCCGTTCCAGGTGCAGACGAAGCGGCGGATGATGTCGCGCGGCAGCAGCTCACCGCTCGCGCCCGGGCGGAAGCCGGTCTCCATCGGGTGCTGGATCAGCGTGCGGAGTTCGACCACCTCGCCCCGTTTCGCCGTCGCCGGAACCTGAAGCAGCACGCGCGCCATGGTTCAGCCCTCCACGCAGGCCGCCAGCGTGACGATCACCTCGGCGCTGTCCGACCAGACCGAGCCGTCGGACATCACCGCGACCGCCACCACCTTCTGCGAGGTCGCAAGCCGGATGCGCGTGGCGAGCCGCGCCGCGCCGGACCGCGGGCCGAGCTGCGCGACGAGTACCTGCGGCAGCGGATTGCGCTCGTTGAACAGGGCGATGCTGCGCACGTGATCCTCGGCGGTCATCGGACTCTCGACCGTCACCGTCAGCGGCACGGCGTTGCCGTTCTCGACCAGCGGCGGGATGTCGAGCGTCACGCGGCCCTCGCGCAGGGGGCCTGCCTCGCCGAGGAAGTCCCGGATCGCGTCCTGCATGGTCGCCGGCGTCGCCCGGGCCGGGCGCAGCAGCGTCACCGCGAGCGCGGGCGCGGCAGCGAGCATCGCACGTCGTGAAGGCCTCATCGACGCTCCTCCTGCAACGTGGCCAGGAACGCGACCACGTCCTCGACCTCGTCGGCCGTCAGCACCGGCCGGCCGCGCCACGGTGCACCCACCCGCGTCAGCCCGTCGATCCGGTGATAGGCCGGCATGATCGAGTCCGGGTTGACGCGCCGGCTGTCGACGATGCGCAGCCGCAACTGCCCTTCCGAGTGACGCGTGCCAGCGCCAGCAAGATCGGGGGCGAGCGTGCCCTGGAACCGCTCCTCCGGGAACGGCCCGGTATGGCAGAGCAGGCAAAGCCCGCGCTGGCGGTCCGCAACGACCACGCGACCACGCGCGGGATCGCCCGGTGTGCCGGTGAGCGAGCCGGGGATCGCATCGCCCACCACAGTGTAGGGGCGCAGCGCACCATCCTCGGCCGCCGCGGAAGCGGGCAGCGCCGCGAGCAGCACCAGGGCGAGACGCGCGCTCATGCCCTCCGGAGATCGGCGTGCTTCAGCGGCAGATCGCGCACGCGCTTGCCGGTCGCGGCGAAGATCGCGTTCAGCACGGCTGGTGCGGCAACCGCAATGGTCGGTTCGCCGACGCCGCCCCAGAATCCGCCCGAGGGCATCACGATCGACTCGACCGCCGGCATCTCGTCCATGCGCAGGACGGGGTAGGTGTCGAAGTTCTCCTGCTCGATCCGCCCGTTCTTCACCGTGCATTCGCCGTAGAGCGCGGCCGAGAGCCCATAGACGAACGAGCCCTCGATCTGGGCCTCGATCTGCTGCGGGTTGACGGCGTGGCCGCAATCCGTCGCGGCGACGATGCGATGGATCGTCAGCCTGCCGGCGTCGCTCACCGACACTTCGGCGCAGGCAGCGACGTAGCTGCCGAACCCCATGGTCTGGGCGAGGCCGCGGAACCGTCCCGCCGGCGCCGGCGTGCCCCAGCCGACACGCTCCGCCACCGCATTCAGCACCGCGAGATGCTTCGGATGGTTCGCCATCAGCGCGCGGCGGAACGCGAGCGGGTCCTTGCCGGCGGCGTGCGCGAGCTCGTCGAGGAAGCATTCGAGATAGATCGCGTTCTGGTTCAGGTTCACCCCGCGCCAGAACCCGGGCGGCACCGACGGGTTGCGCATCGCGTGGTCGATCAGCAGGTTCTGGATCGTATAGCCGATCGCAGCCTCCGCCCCGCCTGCGTTCAGTCCCTGGAACACCACCGGGTCGCGCCCGTCGCGGATGTTCTGCGGGAAGATGCCGGCGAGGATCGATTGGCCGGAGATGCGCATGTGCAGCCCGACCAGGTTGCCCTGGGCATCCAGCCCGCCGACCAGCTTGCAGTGCGTGACCGGATGGAACCGGCCATGCAGCATGTCCTCCTCGCGCGACCAGATCAGCTTCACCGGCGTGCCCGGCATCTCCTTGGCGATCGTCACGACCTGGGTGATCCAGTCATGCACCGCGCCGCGCCGGCCGAAACCGCCACCGAGATGGATCTTGTGCACATCGCACTGCGCCGCCGTGAGCCCCGAGGCGGCGACGGTCGCCGCAAGCGCGGCCTCGCCGTTCTGGGTCGGCGTCCAGACCTCGCAGCGCTCGGGCGTCCACACCGCGGTCGCGTTCATCGTCTCCATGCAGGCGTGGTTCTGGTGCGGATACGAATAGACCGCCTCGATCCGCCGCGCCGCACCCGCGATCGCCGCGCGCGCGTCACCCTGGCTGTTGCCGACCACCGCATCGGCCGCGTCCAGCCCCTCGCGCAGCCAGGCCGCGACCGCTTCGCTCGAGGCGTTGGCGTGCGGCCCCTCGTCCCAGGTGACCGGCAGCGCGTCGAGCGCCTTCTTCGCGCGCCACCAGGTGTCGGCAATCACCGCGACCGCGGTCTCGCCGACCCGCACGACCTTCCGGACGCCGGGCATCGACTGCACCGCCGCCGCATCGAAGCGGGCGACCTTGCCGCCGAACACCGGGCAGTCGCGGATCGCCGCGTTCAGCATCCCCGGCAGTGTCAGGTCCATGCCGTAGACCTGCTTGCCGTTGGTCTTCTCGACCGTGTCGAGCCGGAGCAGCGGCTTGCCCGCGACCGTCCACGCGGCGGGATCCTTCAGCGGGACGTCCTGCGGCGGGGTCAGCCGAGCGGCCGCCGCCGCGACCTGGCCGTAGCGGACCGTGCGGCCGGTCGGGCCGTGCGTAATGACACTGTTTGCCGCCGTGCACTCGCCGGCGGGCACGCCCCACGCCTCGGCAGCGGCCTGCACCAGCATGATGCGCGCAGCCGCGCCGCCCTTGCGCACATAGTCATGCGAGTCGCGGATGCCGCGGCTGCCACCCGTCGCGAAATTCCCCCAGACGCGGTTGCGCGCGAGGTTCTGGCCGGGCGTGGGATACTCGGTGGTCACCTTCGACCAGTCGCAGTGCAGCTCCTCGGCGACGAGCTGCGCCAGACCGGTCAGCGTTCCCTGGCCCATCTCGGAGCGCGCGATGCGCACCACGACGGTATCGTCGGGTCTGATCACGACCCAGGCGTTGATCTCGGGCGTCGTGCCTTGCGCGGCGGCCCGGCCGAACGGCACGTGGAAGCCCAGGGTGAAGGCGCCGATTGCGGCGGAGGCGGTGGCGAGCAGGCCGCGGCGGGAAAGCTCGATCTGCTGTGTCATGGCGCGTCCTCCCTCAGCCGCTGGTCGCCGGGCCGGCTTCGGCCGCGCGCCTGATGCCCGCAAGCACCCGGTTGTAGGTGCCGCAGCGGCAGATATTCGTCATCTCGGCCCGGATTTCGGCCTCGCTCGGGCGGGGGTTCTGCGCGAGCAGCGCGGCGGCCGCCATCAGCATGCCGGACTGGCAAAAGCCGCATTGCGGCACGTCGAGCTCGACCCAAGCCTTCTGCAACGGATGCGGGCTGCCCTCGGGCGCCAGACCCTCGATGGTGACGATCTTCTGATCCGCGCTCACCGCCGAGACCGGCAGGGCGCAGGAGCGCACGGCCACACCGTCGATATGCACGGTGCAGGCGCCGCACTGCGCGATCCCGCAGCCATACTTCGTTCCGGTCAGGCCGATCTGCTCGCGGATCACCCAGAGCAGAGGCGTGTCGTCCTCGACCTCGACCTCGACGACACGTCCATTGACGTTGAGCTTGGCCATGTCCGTTCCCCAGGTTTCGCTTGTTTGGATCACCGTGCCCGTGGGCTCCGGCGGGAGGCGATCAGCGTCCGAAGTCTGCAACCGATCGTTGGTCCGGGCTCATCACGAAACCGCGCGCGCTTGACGACAGGCCGGAGCGGAAGGACCGTTCCGGATCGGGAGGGACCCGGCACCCATGCTCACCATCTACGGCGTCTATCGCTCGCGCGCCTCGCGCACCATCTGGCTCGCCTACGAAATAGGCCTGGAGTTCCGCCATGTGCCGGTGATCCAGGCCTACCGGCTGGCCGATGCGCATTCGCCGGACGCGCCGCTCAACACGCGCTCGGCGGCATTCCTGGCGATCAACCCGAATGGGCACGTGCCGTCGATCGACGATGACGGGTTGATCCTGCACGAGTCGCTGGCGATCAACCTCTACCTCGCGCGCAAGTACGGCGGCGCACTCGGCCCGGCCGATCACGCCGAGGACGGGCTGATGGGAATGTGGGCGCTCTGGGCCGCGACCGAGGTCGAGCCGCATTCGATCCAGATCCTGTATCACCGCGTCGGCAAGCCGCCCGCGGAACGCGACCCGGCCGTGGCGGGAGCCGCGATCGCGGCGCTGCGCGGCCCCTTCGCCGTGCTCGACCGGCATCTGGCGGCGGACGGCTTCGTGGTCGGCGGTCGGTTCACGGTGGCGGACATCAACGTCGCCGAGGTGGTGCGCTACGCGATGCCGGCGCCGGAGCTGTTCGACGGCGCGCCGGCGGTGCGGCGCTGGCTCGCCGCCTGCCACGACCGCCCGGCGTTCAAGCGCATGATGGCCGAGCGCGAGCGCGAACCGGCCTAGCTCAGCCAAGCTCGGCGAGGAAAGCGCCGACTGCTTCGTTGAACACGCTTGCGCGCTCGAAATAGGCGGAGTGGCCCGCGCGCGGCACCGAGACGTGGCGTCCGTTCGGCATGAGCGCGGCAAGCCCGGGCGCGAGGAAGGACGGGAACACGACGTCCTCCTCGCCGGTGATCCAGAGCGTCGGCGCCGTCACCGAAGCCAGCACCTCCGGCGCCTTGTCGCGCGCCGCATGCAGCCGCTTGCGCAGCGCCTCCTTGTCGAGCCCCGCGCTCAGCGTGTCGAGCGCGCGGTAGAGATAATGCAGCGCCGGCTGTTCGCGCGCCGCACGCGCGCCCATGGCCGGGTGGACGCCCGCCTCCAGCGTCTCGTTCCGCGTGCCGGCGCGTGCGCGCCAAGCGGCGAGTTCCGCCCCGCCGGAGGCATCGGCGCGCGCGAGATCGATCGGCCCGGCGGTCGCCGCCATCACCAGGGCGGCGACGCGCCCGGGCGCGGCGAGGGCGAGGTTCAGCGCCGTCCAGCCGCCCATCGACTGGGCAACGATCCGTACCCGGTCCAACCGCAGGTGATCGAGCAGGGCTGCGAGATCGCCCGCATAGGCCGCCGGATCGATGCCCGATGGCGGCGCCGTCGAGGGAAAGAAGCCACGATGGCTGAAGGTGACGCAGGTGTAGCGCGGGCAGAACGTCGCCACCTGCTGCCACCACGAGAGATGGTTGCCGCCGAGCCCGTGCGCGAAGACGATCGCGGGGCCCTCGCCGGTCACCTCGTAATGGATCGAACAGTCGCCGCGCTCGAGCCGGCCGACCGCGCGCGGCGCGATACCATCGGCGTGGGCGAAGGGCGGTGCCATCGCGTCAATACGTCGCGCGGCCGCCGGAGAGGTCGAACACCGCCCCGGTGGTGAAGCTGTTCTCGGCCGAGACGAGCCAGGCGACCATGGCGGCGATCTCGGCCACCTCGACGAAGCGGCCGCGCGGAATCTTCGACAGCATGAACTCGATGTGCTGCGGGCTCATCTGGTCGAAGATGCGCGTGCGTGCCGCTGCCGGCGTGATCGCGTTCACGGCGATGTCGCGGTCGGCGCACTCCTTGCCGAGCGATTTCGCCAGCGCGATCACCGCCGCCTTCGAGGCGGAATAGGCGGCCGCGTTCGGATTGCCCTCCTTGCCCGCGATCGAGGCGATCAGCACGACGCGGCCGTAATTGCGCGCGACCATGCCGGGCAGCAGCGCGCGGCAGCAATGCATCGTGCCGTCAAGATTGATGCGCATGATGCGCTGCCATTCCGAGAGCGGATACTCCCAGGTCTTGGCGTTCGGGCCGGCGATCCCGGCGGAGGTGACGAGGATGTCGCACGGTCCCGTTTCGGCCTCGCAGGCGGCCGCGGCGGCCTCGACCGCATCGAGGTCGGTCACGTCCACGGCGCGTGAGCGGGCTGCCGGACCGATCGCAGCGGCGGTGGAGGCGGCAACCGCGCCGTCGAGGTCCCAGAGCTCGACCTTCGCACCGCTCGCCGCGATCCGTTCGGCGATCGCGCGACCGATCCCCTGCGCGCCACCGGTGACCACGGCCACCTTTCCGTCGAGATCGATCCGGTTCATGCGTCTCCGTCCCTGACCCTTTGTCCAGCCATGCCTAATCCATGTCAGGCACGGCGTCACGGGGCCCCGGCCCGGCGCCCGCTCCCGGACAAGCAGGGATATCCTTTGCCGTGACGGTCGGTGAACGTTCGCCGCGCCGGCCCACCCACCCCAACCGGTCCGGCTCCATCATGACCGCGCAGCCCGCCGATGACCGACGCCTCCGGTTGCTCGGCACGCTCGTGCCGATCCGCGCCGGCCACCCGGCCGGCGACGGGTGAGGCGCGGGCCGCGTCAGAAGCGGACGGCGCCCACCGGAAGATGTAAAGGATCTGCTTGACGCCAAGCGTAAAGTTCCTACTTTACGCCTCATGGCCATCGAACCCCGAGACCGGATCAGCCAGACCATCCGCGACGCACGCCAGGCGCGGGCGAAGCAGGACCCGCGCGGCTTCTCGCTGCGCGCCGTGGCCGTCCGGCTGGGCGTCTCGGCGACTTATCTCTCGCTGGTCGAGCGCGGCGCCGAACGGCCCACCGAGCCCTTCCTGCGCCGCCTCGCCGCCGAGCTTGGCCTCGATGCCGACGCGCTGCTGCCACTCGCCGGCCGGCTCGCCGCGGATGTGGCGCAGAGCCTCATCGAGCGGCCGGAGCTGGTCGAGGCCGTGCGCGCGTTGCGCGAGATGCCCGAACCCGAGCTTCGCCGCGCCGTCCGCCGCATCCGCGATGGCGAGTGGTGATCCGACACTCAGAGAGGAGACCGAAGATGGACCTGCTGCCCGACAACCGACTGGAGTTCGCCTTCCCCGAGGTCCATCCGGACGCCGTGCTGCACATCGAGTTCCAGCGCACGCTGCGCGTGCCGGATGACGGGCAGCACCATCACCTGCCGCCCGGGCTTGGGCGGTTCCCGCTGCGCGCGGTCGATGAACTCGACCCGACACGTGTGCCGGCGGCCTGGCGTCGCCGGGGCGGCGTAGCGATGCCGATGTGGCAGGCCGAAGCCTGCTGGCTGCGCTTCTCCTCGCCGAGCGGATATCCGTTCCTGCTCAAGGTGGCGGCCGGCAGGATCAACGCGGTGAACGGCGCAGCCTGGCGCAACGAGCCCGATTTCGCCGACCAGGACTATGTCGAGGTGCCGCGCCAGCCCTGGCTCGACGGATTCAGAACCGACGTGGGGACCGTGCGGCAGTTCATCGCCATGCCGCTTGGCCGCGGTTACACCGTCGAGGAGCAGGTAACGGGGAAGGCCGAGTGGGGCGGAGTGCAGCTGCTCGCACATCCGCTCAAGGCCGAAGTGTGGGAGAGGCAGCAGGCGGAACGGCCGCACGCTTTCTTCTTGCGTGACCAGGCGCTGGCCTGCGCGCCCGC
>CAZHMM010000024.1:0-6156 GCA_964533585.1 uncultured Elioraea sp. | reverse complement strand
CGACCGCGCGCGCTGCTTCGTCCATCTCGCCAACAGCGAGGTCTGGCGCACGCTCACCGGCGAGGCGCCGCCGACCGTGCCGCCGTCCGCCGCCGACTACACACGCGCGCGCCTGCCTTGGTTCGACTGGTACGGGGAACACGCCGTCGTGGCCCCGATCCCGCCCAGACCATCGCTGCTGCGACGCATCCGCTCGGTCTTCGAGCTCTCGCGCGCACGCGGCGAAGCGGTGCTGCCCGAGAACGAGAGCTTCCCCCTGCCCCGGCCCGTTCGGCTCAGGCGCCCGAACCGCAGCGGCCGGCTGGAGGGAACCTGGCAGGCGTCGCTACCGCCACCGCACCGCCTCGCGCTCGCGCGGTGCCGGGGTGTCGGTGACCGCGCGCTGCGGGCCGTAGGGCGCTGTCTCGGTCCAGCAATCCACCGTGGCGAGGCTGCGGGTGCAGAACGCAGGCGCGGTCACGACCTCGCGCGTGCGGCAGTACTCGCCCCGGCGCTCGAGATGCAGCGACGAGCAGTCCTTGCCCGTGACCAGCGAATAGACGGCGTCGATCGGGCTGCGCTGTAGCACGGCATAGGACGTCACCACGGTTCCAGCCGCGATCAACGAGACCGGCGTCCCCTCAATGTCCGACCCGCAGGCGGACACGAGCAGGCCGGCCAGGAGCAGGCGCACACGCATACGCGGCATTCCACACTGCCAGCCTTGCCGGCGGGTTAACCCGCGCGCGCGATTTGCGCCCCTCGGCCGCGATGGATATGTTCCCGCGCCGCGCGCCGGGGCAAGGACGCCGGCGCGGGTGAACGTGATGGCCGGCGACCTGCCTGCGCGGTCGGGCCTGGGGACAGCGATTTGGCCGACATCTTCGACGAGATCGAGGAAGACCTCCGCAAGGAGCGCGCGAAGAAGCTCTGGGACCGCTATGGCTGGATCGTCCTGGTGGTCGCCGGCGGCATCGTGCTCGGCGTCGCGGGCTGGCGCGGCTGGCAGTGGTACGAGCACCGCCAGGCAGCCCAGGCCGCCGAGCGGTTCCTTGCCGCCGCTTCCGCCGCCGATCGCGGCGAGTCCGCCGCCGCGGCTGCCGCCTTCGCCGAACTCTCGCGCGAGGCGCCATCGGGCTACCGCGTGCTTGCCCGCCTGCGCGAGGCCGGCGTCAAGGCCCGTCAGGGCGAGACCGCGGAGGCTGTCGCCCTTTATGAGACACTGGCGCGCGATACCGCCGTGCCGCCGCTCTATCGCGACCTCGCCACCCTGCTCGCGGTGCTGCACCAGGCCGATTCGGGCGATCCGCGCGCGCTGGCCGACCGGCTGGCCCCGCTCGCCGCGCCCGGGGCGGCGTTCCGGTTCTCGGCGATGGAGCTCCAGGCGGTGCTGGCCGAGCGCCGCGGCGACCGCGCCGAAGCGCGGCGGCTGCTCGAAGCGCTCGCCGAGGATCGCGCCGCGCCGGACGGGGTGCGCCGGCGCGCCGGCGAAATGCTCGGCGCCTTCGGGAGCTGACGCATGCGCCGGATCCGGGGCCTCGCCCGCCGCTCGCTGATCGCCGGCCTGCCGCTCGCCACCGCCGGATGCGGCGTGTGGGACTGGGCGTTCGGGGACACCAAGCAGCCGCTGCCGGGCGAGCGCCGGGCCGTGCTGCCGGGCGAGGCCGAGGCGGCGGCCGACCCGAGCCTCGCCGATGTGCCGGTCGAGCTGCCGCCGCCGGTGACGAACCCAGCCTGGCCGGTGGCAGGGGGCACGCCCTCGAACGTGATGGGGCACCTCGCCGCGGGCGACCGGTTGCAGGTCGCCTGGCGCACCGGGATCGGCACCGGCGGCTCGCAGCGGCGACCGCTGCTGACCACGCCGATCGTCGCCGATGGGCGTGTCTATGCCAGTGATGCGACGGCCGAGATCACCGCCCTCGACGCCGCCTCCGGCCGCACCGTCTGGCGCGCCGACGCGCGGCCGCCGCGCAATCGCGGCAGCCTGCTCGGCGCCGGGATCGGCTATGCCGACGGCCGGCTGTTCGTCGCCACCGGGCTGGCCGAAGTGATGGCGTTCGACGCCGCCACCGGCGCGGAGATCTGGCGCAAGCCGATGCCAACGCCGACGCGCGGCGCGCTGACCGTCGCCGACAGGCGGGTGATCGTGCTGACCGTCGAGGGCCAGTTGCTCGCCTTCTCGACCGAGACCGGCGAGCGGGAGTGGAGCTATCGCGGCCCGGCCGAGACGACGACGCTGCTTGGCGCACCCGCGCCGGCGGTCGATGACGGCATGGTGCTGGCCGGTTTCCTGAACGGCGATGTCGCCGCGCTCAGGCTGGAGTCCGGCCGCGCGCTCTGGACCGAGGGCATCGCCGGCATCCGCGGCCGGCCCTCGATCGCCGACATCGCCGCGGTGCGCGGCCGGCCGGCGATCGATCGCGGGCGCGGCATCGTCGCCGGCGCCGGCGGTGTGACGATGGCGATCGACATGCGCTCGGGCCGGCGCATCTGGGAGCGCGAGATCCCCGGCCGCGAGAGCCCCTGGGTCGCCGGCGACTGGATCTTCATGATCAGCGCCTCCGAGGAGGCGGCGGCGCTGCGTCGCGCCGACGGGCGCGTGAAATGGGTGACGCCGCTGCCCCGCTTCCGCGACGAGGAGCGCCGGCGCGACCCGATGACCTGGACCGGGCCGCTGCTGGTGGGCGACCGGCTGGTGGTCGCCTCCAGCCGCGGCGAGGCGCTCGCGCTCTCGCCCTACACCGGCGAGATTCTTGGCCGGCAGAGCTTGCCCGACGGCGTGACGGTCTCGCCCGTGGCGGCCGAGGGCTCGGTCTATCTGCTGACGGACGGCGCTTCCCTGGTCGCGCTGCGCTGAGCGCCATGCGCCCGGTCGTCGCCATCGTCGGGCGCCCGAACGTCGGCAAGTCCACCCTGTTCAACCGCCTCGCGCGGCGGCGGATCGCGATCGTCGACGACACGCCCGGGGTGACGCGCGACCGCAAGGAAGCCGAGGCGGTGCTCGGCGGCCGCGACGTGACGCTGGTGGACACGGCCGGGCTGGAGGAAGCGCCGCCCGAGACGGTCGCGGGCAAGATGACGGCGGGCTCGGCGCGCGCGGTCGATCTCGCCGATCTCGTGCTGTTCGTGGTGGACGGACGCGAGGGGCTGACCCCGGCCGACCGGCACTTCGCGACCTGGCTCCGTCGCACCGGCAAGCCCGCGATCCTGGTCGCGAACAAGGCCGAGGGCCGCGCCGGCGAGGGCGGCTACTACGACGCCTTCGCGCTCGGGTTCGGCGAGCCGGTCGCGGTCTCGGCCGAGCACGGCGAGGGGTTGGGCGAACTGCACGAGCGCGTGCGCGAGGCCCTGCCGGAGGCGCCGGCGGCCGAGGAGGAGACGGGCGAGGCGGGTACCGAACGTCCGCTCCGGCTTGCGGTGGTCGGCCGGCCGAACGCCGGCAAGTCGACGCTGGTGAACCGGCTGATCGGCGAGGACCGCCTGCTGACCGGCCCCGAGCCCGGCATCACCCGCGACGCGATCGCGCTGCCCTGGCGCGACGCCGAGGGGCGGCTGGTGCGGCTGGTCGACACGGCCGGGCTGCGCCGGCGCGCGCGCGTGACCGACAAGCTGGAGAAGCTCTCCACCGCGGCCACCATCGCCGCGCTGCGCGAGGCCGAGGTGGTGGTGCTGGTGCTCGATGCGCTCGCGCCGCTGGAGGCACAGGACATCGCCATCGCCACCCTCGCCGAGCGTGAGGGCCGCGCGCTGGTGCTGGCGCTGAACAAGTGGGACCTCGTGCCGGTGAAGGCACGCAACGACCTGCGCCGCGCGATCGCCGATCGGCTCGCGACCGGCTTCGCCCAGCTCAAGGGCGTGCCGGTCGTGCCCCTCTCCGCGCTCTCGGGTGCGGGCGTCGACAAGCTGATGCCCGCGGTGTGGACGGCCTACGCGGCGTGGAACAGCCGGGTGCCGACCGGCGCGCTGAACCGCTGGTTCGCCGCCGCGATCGAGCGCCACCCGCCGCCGCTGGTGGACGGACGGCGGCTGAAGCTGCGCTACATCACCCAGGTGAAGGCGCGGCCGCCGAGCTTCGTCGTGTTCGGCACGCGCACGGCCAAGCTGCCGGATGACTACGTGCGCTACCTGCTGAACGGACTGCGCGAGGCGTTGGGGATGGAGGGCGTGCCGATCCGCCTGACGCTGCGCAGTTCGCGCAATCCCTACGCGGAAGGGGAGTGAGGATGGGCTTCGCGACGACGCCGGGCGACGTGCTCGGGTTCTGGTTCGCCCCCGAGACCAAGCCGAAATGGTTCAATGGCGGTGCGGCGTTCGACGAGCAGGTGCGCGCGATGCTCGGGCCCACGCTGGAGGCGGCGTCGCGCGGCGATCTCGCGCCCTGGGAGGGCGATGCCGACGGCGCGCTGGCGCTCGCGCTGCTGTTCGACCAGGTGCCGCGCAACATCTTCCGCGGCACCGCGCGCGCCTTCGCCCACGATCCCGAAGCGCGGCGGATCGCGCGGATCGTGCAGGAGCGCGGCTGGGATCTGGCGATGCCGGTGGAGCGGCGGGTGTTCCTCTATTTGCCCTTCGAGCACAGCGAGGACCTCGCCGATCAGGAACTCTCGGTGCGGCTGTTCCGCGAGCGGGCGAACGAGGGCGAGTACCTGAAATACGCCGAGGCGCATCTCGACGTGATCCGCCGCTACGGCCGGTTCCCGCACCGCAACGCCGCACTGGGGCGCGCGAGCACCGAGGCGGAGACGGCGTATCTCGCTCAGCCCGGCGCGGGGTTCTGACGCGCGCCCTCACCCTCTCCCTCTCCCGCGCGCGGGAGAGCGGACGCAGCGTCGCCTCCGGGTTCCCTCTCCCGCACCTGCGGGAGAGGGTCAGGGTGAGGGCCGGACTCGCGTCCAGCGAGCGTACGCAGCAGCCGCATCGCCCCCTCGACCTGCGTGCCCCACCACGAGCCGGTGGCGAGACGCTCGCTGCCCGAGCTGTCGCCCGTGCGCGGATAGCCGCGCGAGAACCGCGCGGTACCGAAGAGCACGTCCCAGATCGGCAGCAGCACGGCGAAGTTGGTGCCGTGCACGCGCGCCGGCATGCCGGCGTCGTGGTCGAGCGCGTGATGCACCCGGTGGAAATGCGGCGAGACGATCACGAACCGCCCGAAGCGGCCGAAATCGAGCCGCACGTTCGCATGGCTCAGGCTCTCGGCGACGCGCATGATCAGCACCAGCAGCGGGAACTGGCCGGGCGGCACGCCGATCAGCGTGGCCACGCCGGCGAACCAGAGTGCGGCGATCACGTCGTCGAAAAGGTGATTGCGGTCGTCGGTCCAGAAGGTCATCTGGCGCTGCGCGTGATGCACCGAATGCAGCGCCCACCACCAGTTGAAGCGGTGCTGGAAGCGGTGCCGCCAGTACTCGGCGAAGTCGAGGATGACGACGTAGAGCAGGAAGGTGACGACCGGCCACTCGCGTAGGGCCGGCACCAGCGTCTCCAGCGTCGGCGGGATGATGCCGAGCCGCGCCAGCCCCGCCGCCCAGGCGGTCTCCACCGGCACGAGGATGATGAAGGCGAACAGCGGCAGGAGCCCGAGCCGGTTCAGCAGCGTGTAGGTGACGTCGGTGCCGACGGTGGACGTCTCGCCGTCCCAGCGCTCGACCGGGCGGAGGCGTTCGAGCGGCGCGCAGACCAGGATGGACACCAGCACCGCGAGCGCGCCGAACAGCGCGAAGTCGAGCCACTCCGCCGCGTCCTCCTCCCACGCCATCAGCCCGGCCGCGTAGAGCGCGGGCAGCAGGGCGTGCTCGAAGATCGCCTCCTTCAGCGCGACATAGCCATCCGCGATCGCCTGGATCATCGCGGGCCCTCGGCGGTGAGGCGCGGGGTCGGTTCCGTGAGTGTGGCGAAGCAGAAGCCGCGCGACTTCAGCCCCACGATCAGCTCCTCGAACACGTCGGCGTACTTCTCCTGCCGCGAACGGATGCCCCAGTGCATGACCAGCACCTCGCCGTCGCGGATCGAGCGCAGGGACTGCGCGAGCAGCGCGCGGTTGGGGTAGCGGTCCGACGGCAGCTCGTCGCCGAGGAAGCCGTTGGCGGTCCAGCCGATGTGGCGGAAGCCGCAGGCCTCGGCGAAGCGCAGCGCGTTCGGCGTGGTGCGGCCGCCCGGCGCACGCCAGATCGGATCGAG
>CAZHMM010000023.1:2361-33523 GCA_964533585.1 uncultured Elioraea sp. | reverse complement strand
GGGTCACGCGGCGGCGGTGCGGCGCGGAGGGCGATCCGCATCACGGCATGGGCCGTCTAGTGCCGGCGGGGCAACGACGCGGGCCGTCACGGCCTGCCGGCGGCAGTCTGCCCGCGCCGGGGCGGGCCCGCAACCGGCGCGTGCGGGCCGCCGTCTTGCTCGCCGTGCCCGCCCTCACTATGGTCCGGCCGCCCGCGCCGCCCCAGCCGGCGCCGTCAGGTCGCGCCCCCGTTTCCGAGGAAGAGCCAATGCCCAAGATCAAGGTGAAGAACCCCGTCGTCGAGATGGACGGGGACGAGATGACGCGGATCATCTGGGGCTTCATCAAGGACAAGCTGATCCTTCCCTATCTCGACATCGACCTGAAGTACTACGACCTCGGCATCCAGAAGCGTGACGAGACCGACGACCAGATCACCGTCGACGCCGCCAACGCGACCAAGCAGTACGGCGTCGCCGTCAAGTGCGCCACCATCACGCCGGACGAGGCGCGCGTCGCCGAGTTCGGGCTGAAGAAGATGTACCGCAGCCCGAACGGCACCATCCGCAACATCCTCGACGGCACCATCTTCCGCGAGCCGATCATCTGCCGGAACGTGCCCCGGCTGGTGCCGCACTGGTCGAAGCCGATCGTGGTCGGCCGCCACGCCTATGGCGACATCTACCGCGCCGCCGAGACCAAGATCCCCGGCCCCGGCAAGGCGACGCTGACCTGGACGCCTTCGGGCGGCGGCGAGCCGATCACGCTGGAGGTGACCAACTTCCCCGAGGGCGGCGGCGTGCTGATGGGGATGCACAACACGCGCCGTTCGATCGAGGGCTTCGCGCGCGCCTGCTTCAATTACGGCCTCGCGCGCAACTTCCCGGTCTACCTCAGCCACAAGAACACGATCCTCAAGGCCTATGACGGCGAGTTCAAGGACATCTTCCGCCGCATCTTCGACGCCGAGTTCGCCGAGAAATACAAGGCCGCCGGCCTGACCTACGAGGACCGGCTGATCGACGACATGGTCGCCTGCGCGCTCAAGTGGGAAGGCGGCTATGTCTGGGCCTGCAAGAACTACGACGGCGACGTGCAGTCCGACATCGTCGCCCAGGGCTTCGGCTCGCTCGGGCTGATGACCTCGGTGCTGCTCTCGCCCGACGGCAAGACGGTCGAGTCCGAGGCCGCGCACGGCACGGTGACGCGCCACTACCGCGAGCACCAGAAGGGGCGCGAGACCTCGACCAACCCGATCGCCTCGATCTTCGCCTGGACGCGCGGGCTCGCCTATCGCGGCCGGTTCGACGGCACGCCCGATGTCGTGCGGTTCGCCGAGACGCTCGAGCGCGTCTGCATCGAGACGGTCGAGTCCGGGCACATGACCAAGGACCTCGCCATCCTGATCGGCAAGGACCAGCCCTGGCTGAACACCCAGGCCTTCCTCGACACGATCGACGCCAACCTGAAGACGGCGATGGCGGCCTGATCAGCCCCGCCCGCCGGCGAGGCGCGCGGCCATCGGGCTCGCCCGGAGCCGCGCCATCGCCACGCAGCCGAGCGCGGGGCCGATCGCCAGCACGGCGAAGGCCCCGCCGCTCCAGCCGAGCCGGGCGACCAGCCACGGCATCGCCTGAATGGTGGCCAGCGTCAGGGCGAAGCCGAGCGAGGTCTGCGCCGTGAGCAGCGTGCCGGCCAGCCCGGGTGCGGCGAGTTCAGCGACACTGGCCGAGAACTGCGCCGAATCGGCGACCACCGTCACGCCCCAGACGAGGCCGAGCGCGACCACCAGCGCCGGGTGCGCGCCGAAGGCGGGGCCGGCCAGCACGCAGCAGGCGCCGCTGAGGCCCATCGCCCAGATCGTCACCCGCGTCCGCCCGACCCGATCGGCGAGCACGCCGGCGCCGACGCAGCCGAGCGCGCCGGCGGCGATCACGGCGAAGGTGGCATAGGCGGCATCCCGGCCCATGCCCGGGTCCGGCGTGCCGTGCCAGGCGGCGAAGCTCGCGCTGAGATAGGGCCCGATCCAGGCCCACATCGCGTAGAGCTCCCACATATGGCCGAGATAGCCGAGCGTCGCGAGCCGCGTGCCGCGGTCGGTGAGCAGGCTGAGCGCCTGGCCCAGCCGGAACGGCGGCGCGGGCGCATGGCGCGGCCCGAGCCGGACGCGCAGGATCAGCCCGGCGGCGAGGGTCGCCGCGGCCGAGGCGGCGGCCACCGTCAGCCGCCAGTCGATCCCGCCCAGCGCATTGGCCAGATGCGGCCCCGCCGAGCCGAGCGTCACGCCGCCCACCAGCAGCCCGACCAGCAGCCCAGTGTCGTTGCGGTCCGCCCAGCCGGAGGCGAGCTTCATCCCCGGCGGATAGACGCAGGCGAGCGCGGCCCCCGTCGCGGCCCGGGCGGCGAGCACGCCGGCGTGGCCGGGCGGCAGCGCCAGGATCAGCGCATTCGCCGCCGCGCCGAACAGCGCGGCGGCCGCGATCAGCCGCCGCGGGTCGAGCCGGTCGGGCAGCGCCAGCATGGCGCTGACCAGCGTGCCGACGACGAAGCCGGCCTGGACCGCGCTGGTCAGCCAGGCAAGGAAGCCGGGCGGAAGTGCGGCCTCGCGCGCCATCGCCGGGCCGGATGCGGTGCCGGAGAACCAGAGCGCCAGGGCCAGCACCTGGGCGGCGACGATCAGCGAGAGCGTGACGGGCTTGCCCGGTGGCATGGTGCGCTCAAGGGGGTGGAACGATCCGGCGCTTGCCGGCATCGGCAGGACGGGGTTTCCCTAGTCCGGAGAGACGCCGCAGGGAAGGCTGGCTGGAGAGGCCGCATGACGCAGTCTTCGCGACAGCAGGACGGGGGCGGGCCATCCGCGGACGCTTCGCGGGGCATCATCGCGCGCCGTGTGAGCGCCGAGCTCGACGGCGATTTCGTGGTGTTCCTGATCGGCATGCGCATCAACCGGCCGTGGAAGCTGCACAGGTGGCTGCCGGTGCTGCTCGCCATGCCCCGGATGCTGAAGGAACTCGAAGCGGATCCCGCGCTCGGCTTGCTCGGCGCGCGGCCCCTCGGCCGGCTGAGCTTCGTGCAGTACTGGCGCTCGTTCGCGCATCTCGAAGCCTATGCGCGCGCGCAGGACCACGCGCACTGGCCGGCCTGGGTGGCGTTCAATCGCGCCATGAAGGACAGAGGCGGTGATGTCGGCATCTGGCATGAGACCTATCTCGTCTCGGCCGGGCGCTACGAGGCGATCTACAACGGCGTGCCGCGCATGGGGCTCGGCGCGGCCGGGCGGATCGTCGAGGCGATCGGACGACGCGAGGGCGCGCGCGGGCGCGTCGCCGCCGCAGGCGAGCCGTCGTGATGCCGGCCCCGCTCGGCCTGCTCGACCTCGCCGCGCTTGCGGTCTTCCTCTGCTGCTGGTTCGGCTCCGCCATGCTGGTCGACCGGGTGCCGCGCATCCGGGCGAGAAGCGTGATCGCAGCGATGGACGAGTATCGGCGGCGCTGGATGCGGGCGATGGTCGGGCGCGACAACCGCGTGTTCGACTCGATGGCGATCGGCCATCTCATGTCGTCGGGCACCTTCCTCGCCACCACCGCGATCTTCATCCTCGGCGGTCTGGTCGCGCTGCTCGGCGCCTACGACATGGGCCGGCATGTCGTCTCGGCGCTGCCCTTCGCCGCACCGACCTCGCAGGCGCTCTGGGAGATCAAGATCGGCCTGTTGCTGCTGATCTTCGTCGCCGCGTTCTTCGAGCTGACCTGGAGCCTGCGCCAGTTCAACTACTGCCTGATCATCGTCGGCGGGATCGGCCCCGAGGCCGACGAGGCCGCCTTCGCCCAGGCCGAGATCGCCGCCCGCGTGGCCAACCGCGCCGCGCGGCACTTCAACACCGGCCTGCGCGCCTACTATTTCGGCCTCGCCGCGATCACCTGGCTCGTCCATCCGCTCGCCCTGATCGGCGCGAGCCTGCTGGTGCTCGCCGAGCTGCACCGGCGCGAGTTCCGCTCGGTCGCGCGCGAGGCGCTGCGCGCGAGCGGGGGCTGAGGTGCGCCGCCGGATCAGTCGCCCTCGGCACCGCTGCCGGCGAGATCGCCGCGGGTGTCGATATGGACGAAGTTGCTGCTCTTGCTCGGATAGGCCTTGATGTAGCCGCGGAACGTGAACCACACGCCGAACATGCCGAGGTTGAAACTGCGCGGCAGCTCGCCGAACGGGATGTTGCCGGCCTTCACCCGCTCGGCCTTCCGCTGGAAATCGAGCGGGCAGTAGAACCATTTCGAGTTCTGCCAGCCGGCGAGCAGCGTCGCGACCTTCTCCAAGGAATGCCCCGGCGTCTGGATGTCGAGCGCCGTGTAGGCCTGGTGCTGGCTGAGCTTCGCCCGCCCGGCATTGCCGTTGTTGTTGTAGGCCTCGGTGCGATAGGCGCTGATGATCTTGACGGAGCTGCCGAGCTCCTCGCGCAGCGCCTCGACGATGGTGATGGTCGGCGCGATGTTGTGCCACAGCCGCAAGGGGGGCGGGCCGTTGCCCTCGCGGTACCGGCCGACCAGCAATTCGCCGGAGTTGAAGTATTTCAGGTTCAGCGAGGCGACGAAGCCGTCGAACAGGGTGCGGTCGAACGACATGGTTCCGGCCTCCTCCCGATGGAGCGCTCTGGTCGACCGCAGACTGGCACGAACCTGCCGGGGCGCGCGTGAGCCGGCTCACGCCGGGCGCACCGGCCCCGCCGTCCTCACGCCGGGGTTGCAGGCGGGGCTTCGGGATGCGCCCGCCTGGGCAAAGGCCCGCCGTCGCGCTTGACCTGGAACCGCGCGGGCGGCAAGGCTCACGCGAAGGCCGCGCCCCGCGCGGCACCTGATCGCACAGGGGAGGATGCAGATGATCAAGATCAGTCGCCGAACGGCGATGCTGGGCACCGTCGCCGCCGGCGCGGCCGGCCTCGCCCGGCCGGCGATCGCCCAGCGCGCCGTCGATTTCAGTGGCCGCACCATCGAGTGGGTGATCCCCTTCGCGGAAGGCGGCGGCAGCGATGTCTGGGCTCGCTTCCTGGCGCCCTACCTCGCCAAGTACATGCCCGGCCGGCCGAACGTGATCGTGCGCAACGTGCCCGGCGGCGGGTCGATCACCGGCACCAACGAGTTCTTCCTGCGCGCGCGCAACGACGGCTCGACCTTCATCGGCACCTCGGGCTCGACGCAGTTCCCCTTCCTGCTCGGCGATGCGCGGGTGCGCTATGACTATGCGCAGATGCCGCCGGTGCTGGTCTCGCCGACCGGCGGGGTGGTTTACCTGCCGACGCGGCACGGCGTGCGCAACGCGAGCGAGCTCGGCAAGCTCAGGGACCAGGAGCTGGTCTATGCCAGCCAGGGCGCGACCTCGCTCGACCTCGTGCCGATGCTCGCCTTCGAGGTGATGGGCCTGAAGGTGCGCCACGTGTTCGGCATGCGCGGCCGCGGCGAGGGCCGGCTCGCGCTCGAGCGCGGCGAGGCGACGATCGACTACCAGACCTCGTCGGCCTACCTCACCCAGGTGACGCCGCTGGTGCAGGCCGGCACCGCCGTGCCGATGTTCTCCTGGGGCGTGCTGGATGCGAGCGGCAATGTCGCGCGCGATCCGACCTTCCCCGACCTGCCGCATTTCGTCGAAGCCTACGAGATGATGCACGGCAGGAAGCCGTCCGGCGTCGCCTTCGATGCGTATCTCGCGTTCTTCGGCTCGGGCTTCGCCGCGCAGAAGCCGGCGATGCTGCCGCGCGGCACGGCGCGCGAGATCGTCGCCGCGTACCGCAAGGCCTTCGCCGAAGCGGTCGCCGATCCTGATCTGCAGGCGAAGAAGGGCGACGTGCTCGGCGACTACGAGCAGGCGGTCGGTGACGACATCGAGGCGCTCTACAAGGTCGCCACGACGATCGCGCCGGAGGCGCGTGCCTGGGTGCGCGACTACCTGTCGAACAACCACAACGTCCGCTTCAACTGACACGCAGCGGGCCGCCCTCGCGGCGGCCCGTCAACCAGACGCGGCAAGCCGCCGGAGTGCGGCCGCGGAGGAGAGCTGATGACCGGTCTTTCAAGGCGCGAGGCGCTGGGTGCCGCCGCCGCCGCCGTCGGAGCCGCAGCGTGGCCCGGCCGCGCGCGCGCCGTCGATTTCGCCGGCCGCACGATCGAGTTCATCATTCCCTTCGCCGAAGCCGGCGGCTCCGACGTCTGGGCGCGTTTCCTCGCCCCCTTCATCGCGCGCCACCTGCCCGGGCGGCCGAACGTGATCGTGCGCAACGTGCCCGGCGGCGGCTCGATCACCGGCGCGAACGAGTACGCCGCGCGCGGCCGGCCCGACGGGCTCAGCCTGTTCGGCCCCTCGGCCTCGACGCATCTGCCGTTCCTGCTCGGTGATGCGCGGGTGCGCTACGACTATGCGCGCTGGACGCCCGTGCTGGTCTCGCCCACCGGCGGTGTCGCCTATGTCTCGGCGCGCACCGGCATCCGCGACGGGACGGAGATCGCCAAGCTGCGCGACCAGGAGCTCGTGTTCGCGAGCCAGGGTGCGACCGGCTTCGATGTCGTGCCGATCCTCGCCTTCCACCTGCTTGGCCTGAAGGTGCGCTACGTGTTCGGCATGCGCGGCCGCGGCGAGGCCAGGCTCGCGGTCGAGCGCGGCGAGGCCTCGATCGATCACCAGACCACGCCTGCCTATCGCGCGAGCGTGGTGCCGATGGTCAACGCCGGCACCGCCGTGCCGCTGTTCTCCTACGGCGTGCTCGGCGCGAACGGCCAGATCGTGCGCGATCCGACCTTTCCGGATCTGCCGCATTTCGGCGAGGTCTATCGCGCCGTGCATGGCCGCGATCCGGACGGTCCCGCCTTCGCCGCCTACACCGCCTGCGCCACCGCGGCCTTCGCCGGCCAGAAGCCGGCGGTGCTGCCGCGCGACACGCCGCCCGACGTCATCGCCGCCTGGCACCGCACCATGGCCGCCGTCGTCGCCGATCCGGAGCTGCGCGCGCGCGGCGACGATGTGCTGGGCGACTACGTGCAGGCCGTCGGCGAGGATGCCGAGCGGCTCTGCCGCGTCGCGACCACGATCTCACCGGAGGCGCGAGCGTGGGTGCGCGAGTACCTGACCGCCAACTTCAACACCCGCTTCTGAAAGACCCGAGCCGCACCGGCCGAACGCTGTCGGGGGCGGCGGCCATGCAGAGGATGATCGCTCCATGACCGCCGCGCTCCTCGACGCGCTGCTCGGCCTGCTCACGGTCGAGCATTTTGCCTTCCTGATGCTGGGCGTCTGCCTCGGCCTGGTGATCGGCGTGCTGCCGGGGCTCGGCGGGATCGCCGGGCTGTCGCTGCTGCTGCCGTTCCTCTACGGCATGGACCAGACCTCGGCGCTGGCGATGCTGATCGGCCTGGTCGCGATCATTCCGACATCCGATACGTTCACCTCCGTGCTGATGGGCATCCCGGGCTCGTCGGCCTCGCAGGCCACCGTGCTGGACGGGTTCCCGCTCGCCAAGCAGGGCGAGGCGGCGCGGGCGCTCTCGGCGGCGTTCTTCGCCTCGCTGATCGGCGGGCTGTTCGGCGCGCTGGTGCTGACGCTGTTCGTGCTGATCGCGCGGCCGCTGATCCTCGCGTTCGGCTCGGCCGAGCTGTTCATGCTGACGCTGTTCGGCCTCTCGATGGTGGGCGTGCTGTCGGGCGCGAATCTCGCCAAGGGCATCGCCGCGGCCTCGCTCGGGCTGGCCATCGGCATGATCGGCGCGGCGCCGGCGACCGGCGAGTACCGCATGGAATTCGGCAGCCTCTACCTGATGGACGGGCTGCCGCTGGTGATCGTCGCACTCGGCATCTTCGCGCTTCCCGAGATCGTCGACCTGCTGCGCGGCGGCGCCTCGATCGCCGAGCGCGCCGCGCTGGGCAGCGGCTGGTTCAAGGGCATCGCCGACACCTGGCGGCACAAATGGCTGTCGCTGCGCTGCGCCGGGCTCGGCGCGATCATCGGCGCGATCCCCGGCCTCGGCGGCGGGGTGGTGGACTGGATCGCCTATGGCCACGTGGTGCAGACCACCAAGGATCGCGGCAATTTCGGCAAGGGCGACATCCGCGGCGTGATCGCGCCGGAGAGCGCCAACAACGCCAAAGAGGGCGGGGCGCTCCTGCCGACGCTGCTGTTCGGCATTCCCGGCTCGGGCTCGATGGCGATCTTCCTCGCCGGCATGATCCTGCTCGGGCTTCAGCCCGGGCCGGCGATGGCCGATCGCAATCTCGACGTCACCTACACCATCATCTGGTCGCTCGCGCTCTCGAACGTGCTCGGCACCGCGCTCTGCATCGCGCTCGCGCCGGCGATCGCGCATCTCACCACGCTGCGCTACGCGCTGATCGCGCCGTTCATGTTCATGGTGATCAGCTTCGCCTCGTTCCAGGCAACGCGCAGCTTCAACGACATGGTGACGCTGCTGGTGGTCGGCGTGCTCGGCATCCTGATGCGCCGCTTCGGCTGGTCGCGCCCGGCCTTCCTGATCGGCTTCGTCCTCGCCCCGCTGGCCGAGCGCTATCTCTATCAGGCGGTGCAGTTCGCCGGCTGGTCGTTCCTGACCCGGCCGATCGTGCTGATCATCTTCGCACTCACCGCGGCGTCGCTCTGGGCCGGGCTCCGGCGCCGGCCGGGCGGTGCCGCGGTCAGCACCGAGGGTGCCGGCGGAGCGGCGGCGGTCATGCTGCCGCAGATCCTGTTCAGCGCCGCGGTGGTTGCGCTGTTCGCCTTCACCTTCATCGAGGGGCTGGGCGTATCGTTCCTGGCACAAATCTTTCCGGTGGCCGTGGGCCTGGTCGGCGGCGGGGCCACGCTGCTCGTGCTCGCGCAGCAGATGCGCGGGCCGAAGGAGGCCGGGACGGCGAATTTCGATACCGAAGCGAGCGCGGCGGGTTACGGGCCGTGGCCTCATCTCGCCTGGTTCGCTGGGCTGATCGGGCTGAGCGGGCTGATCGGCTTCTTCGCCGCGCTGCTGATCTTCTTCGTCGCCTTCCTGCGCCTGGCCGCGCGCTCGTCCTGGCCGCAGACCGCGGTGCTGACGGCGGGTGCGGCCGGGTTCATCCTGGTGCTGGCGAACGCGCTGAACCTCGTCTTCCCGGGCGGGCTGCTCCAGGATATGTACGACCTCCCCTGGCCGTTCCGCTGAGGCATCCATGGACGATCTGGTCGCGATTCCCTGCCTGTTCATGCGGGGCGGCACCTCGCGCGGGCCGTATTTCCGCCTCGCCGACCTGCCGGCCGAGATCGCCGCGCGCGACCGCGTGCTGCTCGCGGCGATGGGCTCGCCCGATCCGCGGCAGATCGACGGGCTCGGCGGTGCCGACACGCTGACCAGCAAGGTGGCGATGGTCTCGCCCTCCGCGCGCCCCGGCGTCGATGTGGACTACCTGTTCGCCCAGGTCTCGGTGGACAAGGCGCTGGTCGACACCAACCCGTCCTGCGGCAACATGCTTGCCGGTGTCGGGCCCTTCGCGATCGAGCGCGGCATGGTGCCGGCCGCAGACGGCGTGACGCGGGTGATGATCTACAACGTCAACACCGAGAGCCGGATCGAGGCGATCATCCAGACCCCGGGCGGGCGCGTGCGCTACACCGGCGATGTCGCGATCGACGGCGTGCCGGGCACGGCCGCGCCGGTGCGGCTGAACTTCGCTGACATCGTCGGTTCCAAGACGTCAGGTCTGCTGCCCACCGGCAAGGCGCAGGAGCTGATCGACGGCGTGCCGGCCACGCTGATCGATGTGGCGATGCCGATGGTGATCTTCCGCGCGGCTGATTTCGGCAAGACCGGCTATGAGACGCCGAAGGAGCTCGACGCCGATCGTGACTTCTTCGCCCGGCTGGAATCGTTGCGGCGTGAGGCGGGCGCGCGCATGGGGCTCGGCGACGTCGCCGACATGGTCATTCCGAAGGCCGCGATCCTTGCGCCCCCGCGCCATGGCGGCGCAGTCACGTCGCGCTACTTCGTTCCCCACAAGACCCATGCCGCGCATGCGGTGACCGGCGCGATCTGCGTCTCCACCTGCGCGATGATGGAGGGCTCGGTCGCCGACGGGATCGCCGTGCGCCCGCCGGGCGACGACCGCCTTGTGGTGGTCGAGCATCCCTCCGGCGTGTTCGAGGTGGCGCTTGCCACGCGCGGCCACGGGGCGGCGATGGACGTGGTCGGCGGCGGCGTGCTCCGCACCGCGCGCAAGATCATGGACGGGCAGGTGTTCGTGCCGGCGAAGGCGTTCACGGGGTAGCGGTCAGAACGGCGCTGCGACTCCAGTCTTCCCCGCCTCCGCCCGCAACGCCTCGACCAGTTCCGGACCGAGCGCGATCCCGTCGCGCAGCGCCTCGCGCATCCGCCGCGCCTCGCGCTCGCCCGGGATCAGGATCTCGTCCACGCCGGCGGCGCGCGGCTGGCGCTTGGTCTCGCGGATCAGGTGGTCCATGCGCGCACGGAACGTCTCGATCGGCATAAGCCGCGCCGGATCGATCGCCAGCAGCAGATGCCCCGTGCCCTGCGGCCGGTCGAAATCCTTGTGCGGATTGCCGACCTGCCCCGCAAACGCGGCCCCGGTCAGCACGCCGCCGAGGATGTCCATCAGGAACGACAGGCTCGCCCCCTTCACGCCGCCGAACGCCAGCATCGAGCCGCCGGCGAGGAAGGCATCCGGGTCGGTGGTCGGCCGGCCCTCGGCATCGAGCGCAAGACCCTCGGGGATGCGCTCGCCGCGGCTCTTGGCGACGAAGACGTTGCCGCGCGCCAGCACCGTCATCGCCATGTCGAGCAGGAACGGCTCCTCCTCGCCGGCCGGCACGCCATAGGCCATCGGCGAGGTGCCGAAGAACGGCGCCCGCCCGCCCCAGGGCGGCAGTGCCGGCGAGGCGTTGGTGTAGACGATGCCGATCATGCCGGCGGCGATCGCCTGCATCGGGTAGCACGCCGCCATGCCGAAATGCGTCGAGCGGCGCACCGCCGCCATGCCGATCCCGGTCTCGCGCGCGATCGCGATCGCCTCGTCCATGGCCCGCGTCGCGACGATCATGCCGAAGCCGTTGCCGCCGTCGATCGCGGCCATGGCCGGGCCCACGCGCTCGACCACGATCGCCGGATTGGGCTCGAACAGGCCGAGCCGCAGCCGCTTCAGATAGGTCGAGACGCGGAACACACCGTGGGTCGAGACCCCGCGCAGATCGGCCAGCACCAGGCACTCGGCGATGCGCGCGGCGGACGCCTCCGGCACGCCCTCGGCGGCGAACAGCGCGGCGGTGAAGTGTTGCAGCGTCTCGGCCGCAACTCGGATCGGTTCGCTCATGGTCAGGCCCTTCCGTGCATGAACCGGCCGAGCTCGCTCGCCTGGTCGCGGACGAGATCGAGGATGTTGAAGTGGTGGCACCCCGGGACCACCAGCACGCCCGGATCGCCGCCGTGGCGGCGCAGGTGCTGCGCGTAGCGGAACGACTGGTCGATCCAGTGCCACGGCTCGCGCCCGCCGACGACGACCCAGCACGGGCAGAGGATGCGCGGCGCGATCCGCTCGAAGTCGTGCCGCGCGGCGAGCTCGGGCGTGAGGCGGATGTCGGCATTGACGCTCGTGCCGATCGCCGGCGCGGGGTCGAAGATGCCGCTGATCATCACGGCACGCGTCACGATGTCGGCCGGCAGTCCGCGCGCGGGCCAGTCTTCGGCGAGGGCCGCGGCGGTGAGATGCGCGCCGGCCGAGTGGCCCGACACGGTCAGCCGCGTCGGATCGCCGCCATGCTCGCCGATATGGCGATGCGTCCAGGCGACGGCGTCGCGCGCGGCCGCGACCACCGCGTCGAGCGTCACCGCCGGGCAGAGCGGGTAGTTGGCGATCACGGCGAGGCTGCCGGACGCGACCAGCGCCTCGGCGACGAAGGCGAAGTTCGCCTTGTCCTGCGCGCGCCAGTAGCCGCCGTGGAAGAACAGATGCACCGGCGCGTTCGCCACGCCGGGCACCGGATAGATGTCGAGCGTGCAGAGCGCGCCCTCGGCGTAGGCGACGTCGCGCGTGGCGGTGAGCCGCGACGCCGCCGCCGCACTCCACCCCTGGTGCCGGGCCTGGCAGTCGGCGAAGTCAGCCACCGCCGCGCGCGGATTGTACTGCGCCTCGTGCTCCTCCGGCGTCAGTCCGTGCCAGAGCCTCGCTGTATCGGGCATCGCGTATCCTTCAGGGCGGCAGGGTGACGATGGTGTCGAAGAACTGCCTGTAGCCGACCGCGCGCGGCTTGGCGGCGTCCTCGGCCGAGGTGGCGCGGAAGGTCGGGCGGCCGAGCAGGTCGGGGTCGAGCACCATGCAGCGGACGAACGCGCTCGCGGGGGCGATGGTGTGCCCCACCACGGGCTCGAGCCCGCTCTCGAACCACGCCTCGCCGGCGTCGATGCGGCGATGGGTCTCGCCGATCTCGGCGAACAGCCGGCCCGCGAGCAGGCGGCGGATGCCGGGGCCGGCATGGCCGTGGCGCGGCGTGACGGCACCCGGGGGGAAGTCGACACGGTCCGCGCGCAGCAGCATGGGCGCGTCGGGGTCGCGCGGCAGCGTCACGTGCAGGATGGTGCGCCGCGGATCGGGCGCGGCGAGGCTGCGCGTTGCCTCATAGCCCCAGATGACACCGTCGCCGGCGAGTGCCGTCGCACCGACGATCAGCGCGCAACTGTCCTCGGTCAGCGTCGTCTCGACGCCGTCCTGCGCGATCGTCGCCCGGCCGCTGCGCACATAGAGCGCGCGTGCCGCCGGCGGCAGGGTCACCCGTTGGCCGGGTGCGAGTACGTCCTCGGTTGCGGCGCAGGCGATCGTCATTGCGTCAGTCCCCTCCGAGCCGGTCACGCAGCGCCCGGCCGAGCACCGTGACGGCGACGGCGGAGGCGAGCAGGAACACGCCCGGCCAGAGCGACAGCCACCAGGCGACCAGGATGAAGTTCTTGCCCTGCTCGAGCGTGGCGCCCCAGTCGGGCGTGGGCGGCGCGACACCGAGGCCGAGGAACCCGAGTGCGGCCTGGATCTGCAGCGCGAGCGGAAACAGGATCACATTTTGCAGCACGATCAGCGGCAGCACGTTCGGAGCCACCTGGCGCAGCAGGATGTGCCACTCCGGGAAGCCGAGCGCGCGTGCGGCCTCGACATAGGTGCGCGCGGCCTCCGACAGCGCTCCCGAGCGCGCGATGCGGAAGAAGGTCGGCAGATAGACGACGGCAAGCGCCAGCACGAGATTGGTCGCACCCTGGCCGAGCACGCCGGTGATCACCACGCCGGCGATGATCGGCGGGAAGGTGAGGATCATGTCGGCGAAGCGTCCGGCGACGAGGTCGAACCAGCCGCCCGCGTAGCCCGCGATCACGCCGAGCCCGCCGCCGATCAGCGCCGAGAGCATGAGCGACCCGGCGACAAGACCGAGCGTCACCCGCGCGCCATGGATGATGCGCGCGAACACGTCCCGGCCCACATCGTCGGTGCCGAACAGATGCGTCGCGGATGGCGCCAGCAGCGCGCGCGACGGATCGACGTCGTAGGGCGACTGCACGGCGACCAGGCCCGGCGCGACGATCAGCACCGCGAAGGCCGCGAGCAGCCCAAGGCTGAGCGCGAGCCCCGGCGTGATGCGCGTGCCGGCGATCGCGGGCGCGGCGATCACGGCCTGAGCCTCGGGTCGATCACGGCGTAGAGCAGATCGACCAGCAGGTTGATGCCGATCGCGATCAGCACGACGAACAGCAGCGCGCCCTGCACCACGGGATAGTCGCGCCCCTGCAATCCCGAGAGGATCAGCCGCCCGAGCCCGGGCAGCGAGAACAGCGACTCGATCACCACCACCCCGCCGAGGATCTGCACCAGGATCAGGCCCATGAAGGTGGTGAGCGGGATCAGCACGTTGCGCAGCGCATGCTTGAAGTAGATCTCGCGCGGCGTCAGCCCCTTGGCGATCGCGGTGCGGATGTGCTCGCGTCGCAGCTCCGCCACCATCAATCCGCGCACGAACTGGCTGTAGGCGGCGGCCTGCAGGATCGCCAGGCTGATCACCGGCAGCAGCATGATCGCCAGGTTCTCGGCCGGATCATCGGCGAAGTCGCGATAGATGAAGGGCGGCGACCAGCCGAGGAAGGCCGAGGCGCCGACCAGCAGCATCAGCCCGACCCAGAACACCGGGGCGGACAGCCCGAGCAGGTTGAAGGTCTGGATCGCCGCGTCGATGCGCGTGCCCTCGCGGATGCCGGCCAGCATGCCGAGCGGCACGCCGATCAGCGTCGAGACCGCGAGCGTGAACAGCGCGAGCTGCGCCGTCACGCCGAACGCCTCGGCGATCATCGCGGTCACCGCACGTCCCTGGTACCAGGATCGGCCGAGATCGCCGGTGAGCGTGCGACCGAGCCAGTCGAGGAACTGCGCATGCACGGGCCGGTCGAGGCCGAAGAACGCGCGCAGCGCCTCCTCGGCGGAGCGGTCGGTGCCGGACTGGCCGAGCATCTGCCCGACGATGTCGCCCGGCACCGCGCGCATCAGCAGGAACACCGCGAGCGCCGAGAGCAAGGCGGCCGCGGCGGCCGAACCGAGCCGCCGCGCGAGCATCACCGCCATGGCGTCGGCGTCAGGACGCGACCCACGCCTTGGCGAGGCCGAAATACCAGCCCGTGCCGTGCTGCTGGTAGTTGCGCAGCCGGGCCGTGTTCACCGTGAGCAGGTCGGCCGAGAACAGCATGATGGTCGGCACCTCCTCGGCGAGCAGCATCTGGAACTCGGTGTAGATGCGCTTGCGCTCTGCCGGATCGGCGATCTCCTGGCCGCGGTCGAGCAGCTCGCTTGCCCGCGCATGGTTCCAGTTCCGGAAATCGGCGCCCTGCGGTGCGGCACGGAAGTGACGGTAGAAGAGCAGGCTCGGGTCCGGGGTCGTGCCCCAGTCGTTGAAGGTGAAGCCCATCTCGCGCGCGCGGAAATTGCGGATCCACACGCCGAGCTCGACGCGCTTGATGTTGGCGCGGATGCCGACGCGGCGCAGCTGCTCGGCGATCGTCAGCGCCGCCGGGTCCATCCAGTCATAGCCGATGATCGTGGTCAGATCGATCTCGAACC
Source organism: uncultured Elioraea sp. (assembly GCA_964533585.1). Lineage (GTDB taxonomy): Bacteria > Pseudomonadota > Alphaproteobacteria > Acetobacterales > Acetobacteraceae > Elioraea. The sequence goes on along the minus strand of CAZHMM010000023.1, from coordinate 18,451 downwards.
CGTCCGGATGCCCGGCCTCGGCCAGCAGGCGCTTCGCACGGTCGAGATCGACGGTCTGGTTCGGCAGTTGGTCGAGCGGCACACCCCAGGTCTCCTGCATGCCCGCGACCATGGTGCCGATCACCGTGCCGTAGCCGGCGATCGCGGCGTCCATCACCGTCTTCTTGTCGATCGAGAGCGCGATCGCGCGCCGGACGCGCGCGTCCTTCAGCGGCCCGAAATTGCAGTCGAGATCGACCGAGCGCTGCCCGAGCGAGGGCCAGCGCTTCACCTCCAGCCCGGCGACGCGCTCGAGCGGCTGGGTGTCCTGCGGGCGCGAGAATACGGCGAGGTCGATGCGCCGCGCCTGCAACGCGACCGCCATCGCCGCGCTGTTCGGCATCACCGCGAAGGTGATCTCGTCGAGATAGGGCTGGCCCGCCTGCCAGTACTCGGCGAAGCGCTCCATCACGATCGCCGAGTTCGGCCGGAAGCTGCGCAGCTTGTAGGGTCCGGTGCCGACCGAGACCTCGTTCATGCGCGTGCCGGAATTGGGGTCGTCGAAGAATCCGGACGGCACGACCGCGCCGTACTTGTTGGTCAGCGTCATCGGCAGCGCCGCGTTCGGCCGCGACAGCCGGAACACGACGGTGGATGGGTTCGGCGCCTCGATCGCGGCGACCGAGGAGAGGTCGCCGGCGCCGGGCGAGCCGTTGCGTGCGTCGCGCATGAAGTCGTAGCTGTACTTCACGTCGGCCGAGCTCATGGTCGCGCCGGTGTGGAACTTCACGCCCTCGCGCAGGGGGAAGGTCCATGTCAGTCCGTCGGCCGAGACTTCGGCGCCGCGCGCGAGCAGCGGCCGCGCGACCCCTGACTGGTCCTCGAAGAACAGGCCCTGGTACATGAGCACCGAGACGCGGATGCGCGCATCCGCCGCCTGGCGGAACGGATCGAGCGCCGGCGGCTCGACCAGCGAGCCGACCGTGACGCGGCCGCCGCGCCGCGCCTGCGGGTCGGCCGGGCCGTAGAGCAGGTCGTCGTTCGCGCGGGCCATGCGCGGCGCGGCCGCCACGGCGAGGCCGGCGAGCAGCGCCTCGCGTCGGCCGATGGTGAACCCAGTCATCCCGTTCCTCCTTCGTGTGCTCGGTCAGGCCGCGTCGATCGCGGCGACGAACTCGATCTCCACCGGCACGTCGCGCGGCAGTTCCGCGACACCGACGGCCGAACGCGCATGGCGGCCGCGCTCGCCGAAGATCTCGACAAGCAGCGTCGAGGCGGCGTCGATCACCGCGGGCTGGGCGTTGAAGCCGGGGGCGGAGGCGACGAAGCCGACCAGCTTGACGATCCGCCGCACGCGATCGAGCGGCCCGATCGCCTCGGCCAGCACGGCGAGGCCGTTGAGGACGCAGTCGCGCGCGCAGTCCTTCGCCAGCGCCTGATCGACTGCGCCGCCGACCTTCCCCGCCGCCCGCAGACCCTCGCCCGCCCAGGGGAGCTGGCCGGACACCCAGGCGAGCCCGCCCTCGACCACCACCGGGACGTAGGCGAAGGCCGGCGCGCGCGGCGGCGGCAGGGCAAGCCCGAGATGGTGCAGTCGTTCGGCGATGCTCATGCGTCCCGGTCCCCGCGTCTCGGCCGCAGCGTCGCGCGATTGGCCGCGCGCCGCAACGGTCCGTCAGAGCGTGAGATCGTCACGGATGCAGGCCTTGGCGTGCCCTGCCTTGGCATTCCCTGGCGCGATCTCGCGCAGCGGCGGCACGGTCTCGGCGCAGGCGGCGAGCGCGAACGGGCAGCGGGTGCGGAACACGCAGCCCGAGGGCGGATCGGCCGGGCTCGGGATCTCGCCGGCGAGCGGCGGCAGGCGGTGCGCGAGCGCGCGTCCCGGCGCGGCCGAGAGCAGGGCGGCGGTGTAGGGGTGGCGCGGCGCGGTGAAGATCGCGCGCACCGGCCCGACCTCCATCACGCGGCCGAGATAGAGCACCATGACGCGGTCCGCCATCGCCTCGACCACCGAGAGGTCGTGCGAGATGAACAGCATCGCCAGCCGGTGTTCCTCGCGCAGCGCGCGGAGCAGCGTCAGGATGCCGGCCTGCACCGAGACATCGAGCGCCGAGACCGGCTCGTCGGCGACCAGCAGCTTCGGCTCGACCGCAAGCGCGCGCGCGATCGCGATGCGCTGGCGCTGCCCACCCGAGAAGCTGCGCGGCAGGCGTGGAAAGTCGTCGCCGGACAGCCCGACATGATCGAGCAATGCGCGTGCGCGGCCCCGCCCGCCGTCGCTGCCTGCAAGCCCGTGCAGCCGCAGCACCTCGGCGATCGCCTCGCCGACGGGACGGCGCGGATTGAGCGACGCATAGGGGTCCTGGAACACCATCTGCATGCGTCGGCGCAGCGGCCGGAGCTCGGCGCGCGACAGCGCCGTGATGTCCTGGCCCTCGAACGCGATCCGTCCCGCGGTCGGATCGATCAGGCGCAGCACCAGCCGGCCGAGCGTGGACTTGCCCGAGCCGGACTCGCCGACCAGCCCCAGCACCTCGCCCGGCAGCACCGCGAGGTCGACCTCCTCGACCGCGCGCACCGCGCCGCGCCGCGCGAGGCCCTGGCGCGGCAGGGGGAAGTGCTTGACGAGCCGCGTGGCTTCCAGCAGCGGCGCGGTCACGCCACCTCCTCGGCGCGGCGGCAGCGCGCGAGGCGATCGGCGCCGAGCGTGCGCAAGGGGATCGATCCGTCCCGGCAGGCGGTCTCGACCATCGTGCAGCGATCGGCGAACCGGCAGCCTGACCCGTGTGCGCCGGGGCGCGGCGGCGCGCCGGGGATTGCGCTGATGCGGATCGTGTCGGCGCCGTCCTCGGTATAGGCGCGCCTCGGGCGGCAGGCGAGCAGCGCGCGCGTATAGGGATGCCGGGGATCGGCCAGCACCGCCGCGGCCGGCCCCGTCTCCACCACCTGGCCCGCGTACATGACGACGACGCGATCGGCGATCTCGCCCACGAGTTCCAGGTCGTGCGTGATGAAGATCAGCCCCATGGAGCGGGCCCGCTGGATGTCCTTCAGCAGGCGAACGATCTGCGCCTGGATCGTCACGTCGAGCGCGGTGGTCGGCTCGTCGGCGATCAGCAGCCGCGGGTCGCAGGCGATCGCGATCGCGATCATCGCGCGCTGGCGCATCCCGCCCGAGATCTGGTGCGGATAGGCGCGCAGCCGCGCCTCGGGCTCGGCGATGCCGACACGGCGAAGCAGGTTCGCCGCTTCGGCGAGCGCCTCCGCCCGGCCGAGCCCGCGATGTCGGCGCAGCACCTCGGCGATCTGCTCGCCGATCGTGAACACGGGGTTCAGGCTGGCGGAGGGGTCCTGGAACACGATCGCGATCTCGCCGCCGCGGATCGCGCGCATCGCCGTCTCGTCGAGCCGCAGCAGATCGACCACCCCATCGGCGCGCGCGAAGCGCACCGCACCGTCGGTCGCCACCCGGTCGCCGCGGCCGAACAGCCGCAGCACGCTGAGCGCGGTCACCGACTTGCCGGAGCCGCTCTCGCCGACCACCGCCACGGTCTCGCCCGGCGCGACCGACAGGCTGACGCCGTCCACCGCCCGCACGGTGCCGTGGGCGGTGTCGAACGCGACGCGCAGATCCTCGATCGCGAGCAGCGCGCCGGCCATCCCAGGCTCAGTCGACGGTGAAGCGCTTCAGCGCCTCGGGGTTCAGGGTGACGCCGAGGCCGGGTCCGGTCGGCACGTGCAGATGGCCGTTCTCGAACCGCAGCGGCTCGACGAACAGCTCGTCGCGCAGCGGGTTGGCGCCGACATCGTACTCGACAAGCGCGGGATACGGCACGTTCGCGCCGTGCGGATAGCTCGGCAGCGAGGCGACCCAGTGCACCGCGGCGGCGAGCCCGATCCCCGTGCCCCAGCAATGCGGCGAGACGCGCAGATGCTCGGCGCCGGCGAGGATGCCGACGGTGCGCGCGACATCCAGCCCGCCGCAGAGCGCGAGGTCGGGCTGCAGGATCGCGGCCAGCCGTCCGTCGATCAGGCGGCGGAAATCGAACAGCGTGTAGAGCGCCTCGCCGGTCGCGACCGGGATCGGCGCGCGTCGCGCGAGCGCGGCATAGCCATTCCAGTCCTGCGGCGCGAGCGGCTCCTCGACCCAGTGCACCTCGGCATCCGCCATGCGCCGCATGCTCTCGAGCGCCGCATCAACGGTGTAGTTGCCGTTCACGTCCACGGTCAGCAGCGCGCGGTCGCCGATGATCGTCCGCGCCAGCCGGGCACGCACGGCATCCTCGTCGGGCCGCCGTCCGAGCTTGATCTTGAACGCGGGGAAACCCGAGTCCAGGTGCGGTTCGAGCTGGCGGGACAATGCGGCGAGGTGGTCCTCCTCTTCCGTGAAATAGCCGCCGGAGCAGTAGACCGGCACGCGGTCACGCTGGCGCCCGCCGATCAGGTCCGAGACCGGCACGCCGAACAGCTTGCCCATCGCGTCGTGCGCGGCGATGTCGATCCCGGAGAGCGCCGCGATCATCTGGTTCTGCGTGCCGAAATGGTAGTGCTTGGCGAAGATGCCCTGCGCGACCGCGCGCACGCCGAACACCGATGTGCCGATGAAATAGGGGCGGATCAGGTCGAGATAGGCGCGCGCCACCGCACTCGGCCCCCAGGCCTCGCCGATCCCCTGCACGCCGGCATCGGTCTCCAGCAGCACGATCCCGCCGCCGCGCAGGGCGGTCAGGCCGCGCGCCATGCCATAGGCCTTGCCGGCACCGAGAGGGTGCTGGACCGCAACGAGCTTGATGTCGGTGATGCGCGCCATGAGCTCCGTCCTGAGCGTGCCGGGACGCTCGCAGCGGCTCCGAGGGGTGTCAAGGCGCCGCGACCCGGCATTGCCTGGCCGCGTGATCGGCCCCATGATTCGTGCGGGAGGAAGGACGACATGGCATCGGACAGGGCGCGCAGGCCGCGCTCGGGCCCTCGTGGCGCGCCGCTCGACCCGGCGGCGGTGGTGCAGGTGAGCGAGGCGATCGGCGAGATGCCGCGCCGGCCCGATCTGCTGATCGAGGCGCTGCACGCGGTGCAGGACCGGTTCGGCTGCATCCGCCATGCGCATCTGCGCGCGCTCGCGCAGCTGTTCAACCTGCCGCATGTCGCGCCGTTCGAGGCGGCGACCTTCTATGCCCATTTCGACGTGCTGGAGGATGACGCGCCGGCGCTGCCCGCGCTGACCGTGCGCGTCTGCGACGGTCTGCCCTGCGCGATGGCCGGGGCGGCGATGCTGCACGATGCCCTGCGCGCGGCCCTGCCGGAGGCCCGCGTGATCGCCGCGCCCTGCATGGGGGCGTGCGACCGCGCGCCGGCCTGCGCGGCGGGCCATGCCCTGGTGGAGTCGGCCAGTGTCGGGGCCGTCGCGCACGCGCTCCGCGACCACCCCGCCATGCCCGAGCCGCCGGCGCTCGACGCCTACCGCGCGCGCGGCGGCTATGCGGCGCTTGCGTCCGCCCCGGATGCCGAGGCGCTGAGCGCGCTGGTCGAGCGGGCGGGGCTGCGCGGCCTCGGTGGCGCCGGGTTTCCGGCCGCGCGCAAGTGGCGGCTCACGCGCGCCAATCCCGGGCCGCGCCACCTGGTGGTGAATGCCGACGAAGGCGAGCCGGGCACGTTCAAGGACCGCTGGTGCCTGGAGACCGAGCCACATCGTGTGCTCGAGGGGATGCTGCTCGCCGCGCGCGCGGTCGAGGCCGAGACGTGCTGGATCTACCTGCGCGACGAGTATCACCACCTGTTCGCGCCGCTGCGCCAGGCGATCGCCGACCTGCTCGCCGCCGGACTGTTCCGCGGCGAGATTCATCTGCGGCGCGGTGCCGGCGCCTATATCTGCGGCGAGGAGACCGCGCTGCTCGAAAGCATCGAGGGCCGGCGCGGCTATCCGCGCCACAAGCCGCCCTTCCCGGGGGAGCATGGCCTGTTCGGCCGCCCCACCCTGATCCACAACGTCGAGACGCTGTGGTGGCTGCCGGAGATCATCGCGCACGGGCCGGAGGTGTTCGCCGCGCAGGGACGGCATGGCCGGAACGGCCGGCGGCTGCTCTCGGTCTCGGGGCGCGTGCGCGACCCCGGCGTGAAGGACGCCCCGGCCGGCATCACCGCCGCCGAGCTGATCGAGGAGTTCTGCGGCGGCATGGCGGCGGGACACCGGCTCGCCGCCTATCTGCCGGGCGGCGCCTCGGGCGGCATCCTGCCGGCCGCGATGGCCGACCTGCCGCTCGATTTCGGCACGCTCGAACCGCAGGGCTGCTTCGTCGGCTCGGGTGCGGTGATCGTGCTGTCGCACCAGGACGATCTCGCCGAGGCCGCACGCAACCTCGTCCGCTTCTTCCGCGACGAGAGCTGCGGGCAGTGCACGCCCTGCCGGGTCGGCACCGCCAAGGCCGCCGCGCTGCTCGACGCGCCGGTGTGGGAGCGCGCATTGCTGACCGAGCTCGCCGCGGCGATGGCGGACGGCTCGATCTGCGGGCTCGGCCAGGCGGCGATGAACCCGGTGCTGTCGATCCTGCGCCACATGCCGGAGGCGGTGCCGTGAGCATCACCTTCACGCTCGATGGCGCGGCGGTCGAGGCGCGCGAGGGCGAGACGATCTGGCAGGTCGCGAACCGGCGCGGCACCGAGATCCCGCATCTCTGCCATCTCGACCAGCCCGGCTACCGCCCGGACGGCAACTGCCGCGCCTGCATGGTGGAGATCGAGGGCGAGCGCGTGCTGGCCGCCTCCTGCATCCGCAAGCCTGCCGAGGGCATGGTCGTGCGCACGGCGAGCGACCGCGCGCGGCGCACCCGGCGGATGGTGTTCGAGCTGCTGCTGTCCGACCACGCGCCGCGCGATGCCGGCGGACCCTTCGCGCGGTTCGCGGCGGCGCTCGGCGTCACCACGAGCCGGTTCGCACCGACCGCGGACGCGCCGCTGCCGGATGCGAGCCACCCCGCGATGCTCGTCCAGCTCGATGCCTGCATCGCCTGCGGGCTCTGCGAGCGTGCCTGCCGCGAGGTGCAGCACAACGACGTCATCGGCCTCGCGCATCGCGGCGAGGGCGTGCGCGTGGTGTTCGATGCGGCGCGGCCGATGGGCGACAGCACCTGCGTGGCCTGCGGCGAGTGCGTGCAGGCCTGCCCCACCGGCGCGCTGCTGCCGGCCTCCGTCGTGCGCGAAGGCGTGCGCGCCGTCGCGCCGGACCGCGTCGTGCCGTCCGTCTGCCCGTATTGCGGCGTCGGCTGCCAGGTGAACGTCCACGTGAAGGACGACCGCATCGCGGAGGTCACTGGGCGCAACGGCCCGGCCAATCTCGGCCGGCTCTGCGTCAAGGGCCGGTTCGGCTTCGACTACGTGCGTCACCCGGACCGGCTGACCGTGCCGCTGGTGCGCATCGACGGTGCCGCGAAGGACCCGACGGACGCTGAGCGTCCCGCAGCCGCGCGCGCCAAGTTCCGCGAGGCGAGCTGGGACGAGGCGCTGGACCGCGCCGCCGCCGGGCTGCGCCGCGTGCGCGACACGGCGGGCCCGTCCGCGCTCGCCGGCTTCGGCAGCGCCAAGGGCTCGAACGAGGAGGCCTATCTGTTCCAGAAGCTGGTGCGCACCGGCTTCGGCACCAACAATGTCGATCACTGCACGCGGCTCTGCCACGCGGCCTCGGTCGCGGCCCTGCTGGAGGGCATCGGCAGCGGCGCGGTGACGGCACCGTTCACCGCGGCGAAGGATGCCGACTTCATCCTCGTCATCGGCGCCAACCCGGCCGAGAACCACCCGGTCGCGGCGACCTTCCTGAAGGAGGCGGCCGCGCGCGGTGCGACGCTGGCGGTGGCCGATCCGCGTGGCACGCGGCTCGATGCGCATGCGCGCCATGTGCTGCGGTTCGCGCCGGGCGCGGATGTCGCGCTGCTGAACGCGCTGCTCAACGTCGTGGTGACGGAGCAGCTCTACGACCGGCAATACGTCGCGGCGCACACGGTGGGGTTTGCGGCACTCGCGGAGCACGTGCACGCCTTCACGCCCGAGGCGATGGAACCGGTGTGCGGCGTGCCGGCCGCGACGATCCGCGCCGTCGCGCGTGCCTATGCGAAAGCGCGCGCGGCGCTGATCCTCTGGGGCATGGGCATCAGCCAGTCGGTGCACGGCACCGACAACGCGCGCGCGCTGATCGCGCTCGCGCTGATCTGCGGCCAGGTGGGGCGGCCCGGCACCGGGCTGCATCCGCTGCGCGGCCAGAACAACGTCCAGGGCGCGTCGGACGCGGGGCTCATCCCGATGATGCTGCCGGATTATCGGCGCGTGACCGATCCCGAGGCGCGCCGGCACGCCGAGGCGGTCTGGGGCGCGCCGGTCGATCCCGAGCCCGGACTCACGGTCGTCGAGATCATCGACGCGGCGTACCACCGGCGCATTCGCGCGATGTACATCATGGGCGAGAACCCGGCGATGAGCGATCCGGACGCCGCCCACGCGCGGGACGCGCTCGCCAGGCTCGATCACCTCGTCGTGCAGGACCTATTCCTGACCGAAACGGCGGCGCTGGCGGACGTCGTGCTGCCGGCGAGCGCCTGGCCGGAGAAGACCGGCAGCGTGACGAACACCAACCGGCAGGTGCAGATGGGCCGCGCGGCCCTGCCCCTGCCGGGCGAGGCGCGGCAGGATCTCTGGATCATCGTCGAGCTCGCGCGCCGGCTCGGCCTCGCTTGGCAGCATCGTCCGGTCGGCGAGGTCTACGCCGAGATGGCCTCGCTGATGCCCTCGCTCGATCACATCCCCTGGGAGAGACTCGCGCGCGAGCACGCCGTCACCTATCCGACGCATGGTGCCGATCGTCCGGGTGAGGAGATCGTGTTCGGCGACCGGTTCCCGACCCCGGACGGCCGCGCGCGTCTCGTGCCTGCGGGGCTCTCCGATCCGGCCGAGCTCCCGGACGCCGAGTATCCGTTCGTGCTGACCACGGGACGGCAGCTCGAGCACTGGCATACCGGCACGATGACGCGGCGCGCGGAGGTGCTCGACGCGCTCGAGCCCGCACCCACGCTCGGTCTGGCGCCCGCCGCGATGCGCCGGCTCGGCCTGAGCGCCGGCGAAAGCGTGCGCGTGACGACGCGGCGCGGCACCATCGTGCTCGCGGTGCGCGTCGATGCCGGGCTGCCGGACGGGCTCGCCTTCCTGCCGTTTGCCTATCGCGAGGCGGCGGCGAATCTGCTGACCCATCCGGCGCTCGATCCGGTCGGCAAGATCCCGGGCTTCAAGTACTGCGCGGCGCGGATCGAGCGCGCCGGGACGATGCTGCCCGCCTGACCGCGACGCCCGAGGGTCGCTGATTGCGCTGCATCAACCCGCCCACCCATGCTCCCGTCTATGAAGGATCAGTGACACGGGAGTGACGCCATGCAGACGCGCTCGATGCACGAGATGGTGCGGAACCAGAAGCCGCTGACCCTGCCGCCGACGGCGACGGTGAAGAAGGCGTGCGAGGCGATGCACGCCCGCCGCGTCGGCGCCGTGCTGGTGGTCGAGCATGGCGACCAGCTCGCCGGCATCTTCACCGGCCGCGACGCCGTGCGCCTGCTGGCGGAGGGGCTGGACGCGGCGCACACCAAGCTTGCCGCGGTGATGACGCGCGCGCCCGTCACCATCACGCCCGAGCAGAACGCGATCGAGGCGCTGCGGCTGCTCGGCGATTGCGGCTTCCGCCACCTGCCGGTGGTGAAGGACGGCCACGTCGTCGGCATCGTCTCGCGCTACGACTTCCGCGCCATGGAGCAGGCGCGGATGGACGAGGAGACCGGCTACTTCGAGGTGCTGCGCTGACGCTCGCCGCTACCGCGCGAGCCCGACCGAGAGGGTCAGCCCGGAGATGAACAGGCCGAGCACGAGATCGACGCCGACCACCGCGACCGCGCGCGGGCCGGGAATATCGAGTGCCTCGCGCGCGACGAACCATTGCAGCCAGAGCACGTAGCCGAGCGCGACCAGCGTGACGAGCTGGCCCAGGCCCCGCGGCAGAAATGCGGCGAGCAGGGCAGCGGCCAGGAAGATCAGGATCTGGGCGAAGTTGGCCCAATTCCAGGCGCACACGAACAACGGCCAGCGGTGCAGCCGGTCCATCACGCGCGCGAAGGCCAGCATCACCAGCGGCAGCGCGAACCAGCCCATCACATAGCCGATCGCCTCGGCGAGCCAGAGCCGCACCGGGTCGGCGCCGGCGACGATCGGCGGGGCGGAGAGCAGCTTCAGCGCGAGGAAGAAGGGGGCGGCGACGAACAGCGCGACGAAGCTGCGCCAGGCGCCGTGGGGCGAGCCGTCGAGCAGCTCGAGCCCGATCGCGCGGCCGCGGGCGAGCAGCGACACCGACGCGACCCCCGCCGCGATGTCGCGGGTGCTCACGCGGCGAAGGCGTCCAGTACGCCCTCGTAGACGCGGGCGAGGGCGCGCAGCTCCGCCACCGGCACGCGCTCGTCGGCCTGGTGCATCGAGCTGCCGACCAGACCGAACTCGGCGACCGGGCAGTAGCGGGCGATGAAGCGCGCATCCGAGGTGCCGCCGCCGGTGTCGAGCTTCGGCGTCACGCCCGTGGCAGCGGCGATCGCGGCGACGAGCTTGTCCACCTCGGGGCCGGGCGTGGTGAGGAATGCCTCGCCCGAACAGGAGAAGGCGACGCTGTGGCGTGGCGCCTCGGCGCCCAGGATGCCGCGCATCCAGGCCTCCAGGCTCGCCGCCGTATGGCGGTCGTTGAAGCGGATGTTCCACTTCGCCTCGGCGCGCGCGGGGATCACGTTGGTCGCCGGGTTGCCGACATCGACGCTGGTGACCTGCAGCGTGGAGGGCTCGAACCAGTCGGTGCCGGCATCCAGCGGCCGCTCGGTCAGCGCCGCGAGCACGCGCACCAGGCGGTGGATCGGGTTGTCGGCGCGCTGCGGATAGGCGCTGTGGCCCTGCGTGCCCTCGACCACCAGCCTGGCGCTCATCGAGCCGCGCCGGCCGATCTTCACCAGATCGCCGAGGGTGGCGATCGAGGTCGGCTCGCCGACCAGGCAGAAGCCGGGGATCTCCTGCCGCTCGGCCATCCACTCCAGCACCTTGACGGTGCCGTCCACCGCCTCGCCCTCCTCGTCGCCGGTGATCAGCAGCGAGACGGCCGCCGGCGGGGTGCCGCCGTGCCGGCCGAGCCAGGCGGCGAGGGCTGCGACGAAGGCGGCGATGTTGCCCTTCATGTCGGTGGCACCCCGGCCGTACAGCACGCCGTCGCGGATCACCGCTGCGAACGGCTCGGCCGACCACGCGCCGCTGCCAGGCGGCACCACGTCGGTGTGGCCGGCGAAGCAGAGCGCCGGCCGGCCGGTGCCGATGCGGGCGTAGAGATTGCGCACGCGGCCATAGGTGAGATCGGTGCAGGCGAAGCCGAGCCGGCTCAGCGCCTCGGCGAGCACGGTCTGCGCGCCGGCATCCTCAGGCGTGACGGAGGGGCAGCGGATCAGCGCCGCGGCGAGCGGCAGCGGGTCGGCGAGGGAGGCGCCGTCAGTCACGCAGCAGGTCGTTGATCGAGGTCTTGGCGCGCGTCTTCTCGTCCACGCGCTTGACGATCACGGCGCAGTAGAGCGAGGGGCCGGGCGCGCCGTCAGGCAGCGGCTTGCCGGGCAGCGCCCCCGGCACCACCACCGAATAGGCGGGCACGCGGCCCATGAACACCTCGCCCGTCGCGCGGTCGACGATCTTCGTACTGGCGCCGAGATAGACCCCCATCGACAGCACCGAGCCGCGCTCGACGATCACGCCCTCGGCGACCTCGGAGCGCGCGCCGACGAAGCACTCGTCCTCGATGATCACGGGGGCCGCCTGCAACGGCTCGAGCACGCCGCCGATCCCGGCCCCGCCCGAGATGTGGCAGTTCCTGCCGATCTGCGCGCAGGACCCGACGGTCGCCCAGGTGTCCACCATCGTGCCCGAATCGACATAGGCGCCGGCGTTGACGAAGGAGGGCATCAGCACGACGCCGGGGGCGATATAGGCCGAGCGGCGCACCACCGAGCCGGGCACGGCACGGAACCCCGCCTCGCGGAAGCGGTTCTCGCCCCAGCCCTCGAACTTCAGCGGCACCTTGTCGTAGGCGCCGGCGGCGGTGTCCATGATCCGGCTGTCGGTCAGGCGGAAGGAGAGCAGCACCGCCTTCTTCAGCCACTCGTTCACCACCCAGCCCGAGCCGGTGGGCTGCGCCACCCGCGCCGTGCCCGAATCGAGCAGTTCGAGCGCGGCTTCGACCGCCTCGCGCGCGCGCCCGCCGGTGCCCGCATTCAGCTCGGCCCGGCGTTCCCACAGCGCCTCGATCTCGGTCTTCAGCGCATCAGTCATCGTTGGCCCATCTCCCCTGCGCGGCGGCGGACGGAGCCTCGCGGCAGGGGCGAGGACTGTCAACGTGCATGCACGGCAACCCGCCGTTAACGCCGATCGGGGTCTACTGCGGCCGTGCCGACGGACGGACCGCCGCGATGACCCTGGATCTCGCCACCCCTCATTTCGACAGCGCACTTCGCGACGCGCTGCTCGACAGCCGTCAGCGGTGGCGCGATCTGGTCGACATGGCGGCCGATTTCGCCTGGGAGACCGACGCCGAGGGCCGCTTCACCTTCGTCTTCCCCGACCCGGCCCTCGGCTGGTCGGCCGGCGAACTGCTCGGCCGCCCGGCCGACGACATCCTCGCCGAAGGCCCCGCCGGCGTGCCCGCGTTCTCGCCCTTCCGCCCCGACCGTCAGCGCCGCGGCGTGCGCGCCTGGCTGCGCCGGGCCGATGGCCGGCTCGCCTGCCTTTCGTTCGCCGGCGTGCCGCTGGTGGATGCCGAGGATCGGCTGATCGGCGCGCGCGGGGTGGGCCGCGATGTCACCGACGAGGAGCGGCGCACCGGCGCGCTCGCCACCGCGCTCCGGCGCGAGGCGCTGATCGACGCCGTGCTGGCGGAGACCCGCACGGAGGTGCTGGCGAAGGGCATGCTGGCCGGCGCGGCCCGGGCGATGATGCCGGCGCTTGGCGCGGCCGGCGCGGCGATCCTGCGACGCACCGAGGCGGGGCTCACGCCGGTGCTGACCGTGGGCGAGGCCATGCCCGCCCTGGTCGCCACCGCTGCCGCGCTCGACCGCCAGGGGGGGCTTGGCACCGCCATCGGCGAGGGGCCGGCCGGCCGGCCGCTTGCCGTCGCCGCGGCGCATCAGCCGGGTGGGGGCGGCGGGCTGCTGGTGATCTGGCGCGCCTCGGGCGCGCGCGGCTGGGACGGCGAGGAGCGCGTGCTCATCCACACCGCCGCCGATTTCATCGGGCTGCTGCTCGCGCAGGAGGCGATGCAGGCCGAGATGCTGCGCCAGGCGCGCACCGATCCGCTGACCGGCCTGCTGAACCGCCGCGCCTTCTTCGAGGAGCTGGAGCGCCGCCTCGAACGGCTGGACCGGCAGGGACAGCCCGGGGCCCTGCTGTTCGTCGACCTCGACAACCTCAAGCCGATCAACGATCAGCACGGCCATGAGGCGGGCGACGCGGCGATCCGGGCCGCCGCCGGGCAGTTGCGCGCGGCGGTGCGCCCCTCCGACCTGGTGGCACGGATCGGCGGCGACGAGTTCGCGCTCTGGCTCGACGGCGCCGATGCCAGGATCGCAGTCGACCGGGCCGAGCGGATCGTCGCCGATGCGCCGCTCGCGCTCGCGCATCATGCGCCGGCGGGGGATGTGCGGATCAGCCTCTCGGTCGGCATCGCCGTGCGCGCGCCGGCGACGCGCGAGCCGACCGATCACCTGATGCTCCGGGCGGATGCCGCCATGTATGCCGCGAAGCGCGCCGGCAAGGCCGGCTGGAGCCTGTCGGAGCCATGAGCACGATCCGACGTCCGCTCATGCGGGCGGCCGATTACGAGGATGCGAAGCGGATCGCCCGGGCCGGGACGCCGGCCGAGCGCGCGGCACTCGCCCAGCGCGGCGACATGGCGCCGGAGCTGCTGTTCTATCTCGCCGCCGATCGCGAGGCGGACGTGCGGGTCGCCGTCGCCGCCAACGATCTGACGCCGCCGCAGGCCGACCGGCTGCTGGCCGACGATGCCGACGAGCGCGTGCGGGTGGCGCTCGCCCGCAAGATCGCCGCGCTCGCGCCGCAGCTCGACGCCAACAGCCAGGACCGGTTGCAGCGCCTGACCGCCGAGACGCTCGCGCGGCTGGTGCAGGACACGGCCGTGCAGGTGCGCGCGGCGATCGCCGATGTCGTTAAGGACATGCCGGACGCGCCGCGCGAGCTGATCATCGCGCTGGCGCATGACACCGAGATCCCGGTGGCCGGCCCGGTGCTGGAGCTGTCGCCGCTGCTCTCGACCGAGGATCTGCTCGCCCTCGTGCACGCGCCGCCCGGCGCCGAGACGATCGGCGCGATCGCGCGCCGGCCGCACCTGAACGAGAGGGTGTCCGATGCGATCGCCGAGACGGCGAGTTCGCCGGCGATCACCGCGCTGCTGCGCAACAAATCGGCCCAGATCCGCGAGACCACGCTCGACGCGCTGATCGCGCGCGCCTCCGACCATGTCGAATGGCACGAGCCGCTGGTGCGCCGTCCGCATCTCTCGGCGCGCGCCGCCCGGGCGCTGGCGGCAATCGTCGCCGAACACCTGGTGCATGCGCTCTCCACGCGGCCCGACCTCGACGCCGCCACGGCCGAGTTCCTGCGCCGGCAGGTGGTGAAGCAGGTGGCCTGGGGCAGTCCGGCCGTGCCGACGCACCGCTCCGACCTGCCGCTGCCGGTCGACGCCTTCGCCGCCGCGGGCGAGCTGAAGGCGCGCGGGCGGCTGACCGAGGCGCACGTGCTGGCCGCCGCCGATCGCGGCGAGGCGCGGATGGTCGCGGCGATGCTGGCGCGCGCGGCCGATGTCGCGATGTCCGTGGTCGAGCGCGCGGCGAACCTGCGCAGCGCCAAGGGGCTGGTCGCGATCTGCTGGAAGGCCGGGTTCTCGATGCGCGCGGCGGCCAGCGTGCAGGCGCTGCTCGGCCGGCTGCCGCCGAACGCGATCCTCACCGCCGCGCCGGGCAGCTGGCCGCTCACCGAGGAGGAGATGCGCTGGCATCTCGGCTTCCTCGCGCGCGATGGCATCGCCGCGCAGCGCGCGCCCCTGCCGGCCGCGGCCCAGCCCGTGCCGGGCTGAGCCGGCCGGCGCCTACAGCCGGATCAGCGTGCCCGCACCCTGCTCGGTGAAGAGTTCGAGCAGGATCGCGTGCGGCACCCGCCCGTCGAGGATCACCGCCGCCTCCGCGCCCGCCTTCACCGCGGCGAGGCAGTGCTCGACCTTCGGGATCATGCCGCCCGAGATCGTGCCGTCGGCCATCAGCGCCTCGGCCTGGCTCGCGGTCAGTTCCGGGATCAGCCGCTTGTCGCGGTCGAGCACGCCGGGCACGTCGGTCAGCATCAGCAGGCGCTTGGCCTTCAGCGCGCCGGCCACCGCGCCGGCCACGGTGTCGGCATTGATGTTGTAGGTCCGCCCGTCCGGCCCCATCCCCACCGGCGCGATCACCGGCACGATCTCGGCCCCCTTCAGCGCCTCCAGCACGCGCGTGTCGATCTGCTCGGGCTCGCCGACATAGCCGAGATCGAGCACGCGCTCGATGTTCGAGTCCGGATCCCGTTTCGTCCGCGTCATCTTGCGGGCGCGGATCAGTCCGCCGTCCTTGCCGGAGAGCCCGACCGCCATCACGCCGGCCTGGGTGATGAGCGAGGCGACCTGCTTGTTGACGGTGCCGGCGAGCACCATCTCGACCACCTCGACCATCTTCTCGTCGGTCACGCGCAGTCCGTCGACGAAGGTGGACGAGATGTTCAGCCGCTCGAGCATCGCGTTGATCTGCGGCCCGCCGCCATGCACCACCACGGGGTAGAGGCCCGAGAGCTGCAACCAGGCGACGTCGCGGCCGAAGGTGACGGCGAGCTCCTCCTCGCCCATCGCGTGGCCGCCGTACTTGATGACGACGGTGGCCTCGTCGTAGCGCAGCAGGAAGGGCAGCGCCTCGGACAGGATCCGCGCCCGCTGCTCGCCCGTGTGCATCCCGCCGCTGTCCATCCGGCCCTCCTCCTTGTGGTC
>CAZHMM010000023.1:0-2261 GCA_964533585.1 uncultured Elioraea sp. | reverse complement strand
TGCCAGTTCCGCGCGCAGTTCGGCGACGCCCGCGCCGGTCTCGGCGCTGGTGGCAAGCACCAGCGGATGCGCCGCGGTGTGCGCGCGCGCCGCTGCCTCCGCCTTCGCGATGATGGCCGCCAGCGGCGCCGGCTTCACCTTGTCCACCTTGGTCAGCACGAGCTGGAACGCCACCGCCGCCTCGTCCAGCATCCCCATCGCCGCCTCGTCGGCCGGCTTGAAGCCGACCCGCGCGTCGATCAGCAGCACGACGCGGCGCAGTGTCGGCCGTCCGCGCAGATAGGCGAACATCGCCCCCTGCCACGCCTCCTTCACGCTCTTCGCCGCCTCGGCATAGCCGTAGCCCGGCATGTCCACGAGGGTGAGCCGGCCGGCGAGGTCGAAGAAGTTGAGCTGCTTGGTGCGCCCGGGCGTGGCCGAGACCCGCGCCAGCGCCCGCCGTCCGGTGAGCGCATTGAGCAGCGACGACTTGCCGACATTCGAGCGGCCGGCGAACGCCACCTCGGGCCCGCGCGGCGGCGGCAGCTGATCCACCGTCTGCGCCGCGTGGAAGAAGCCGCACTCGCCGGCGAACAGCACGCGCCCGGCCTCGATCAGCGCTGCCCGGGCCGCCTCGTCCGCCGCCTCGGCGAGGCCGCCCGCAGCCGTCACGTCTTCGCCGGCGCCGGCTGCTGCTGCGCCACTCTGCGCATGATCACCCATTGCTGCGCGATCGACAGCAGGTTGTTCCAGGACCAGTAGATCACCAGCCCGGCCGGGAACTGCGCCAGCATGAAGGTGAACACGAAGGGCAGCAGCATGAACACCTTCTGCTGCACCGGATCGGGCGGCGTCGGGTTCAGCTTCTGCTGGAGATACATCGTGATCCCCATCAGGATCGGCCAGATGCCGAGATGCAGGAACGGCCCGAGAATCGGGATCACGGTCGGATCCCATGGGATCAGCCCGAGCAGGGTGAAGATGTTGGTCGGGTCCTTGGCCGAGAGATCCTGGATCCAGCCGAAGAACGGCGCGTGGCGCATCTCGATGGTGACGAACAGCACCTTGTAGAGTGCGAAGAACACCGGAATTTGCAGGATGATCGGCAGGCAGCCGGAAACCGGATTGACCTTCTCGCGCTTGTAGAGCGCCATCATCTCCTGCTGAAGCTTGGCCGCGTCGTCCTTGTGCTTCTCCTTCAGCTCCTGCATCTGGGGCGCGAGCAGCTTCATCTTGCTCATCGCCTTGTAGGACTTGTTCGCCAGCGGGAAGAACAGCGCCTTCAGGAACAGGGTGAAGATCAGGATCGCCACGCCGTAATTGCCGGTGACGGCGGCCAGCCAGTGCAGCGCCTCGAAGAACGGGCGCGTCAGGAAGTGGAACCAGCCCCAGTCGACCGCCTTGTCGAGCCCGTCCACCCGCAGCGCCGCCGCATAGCGGTCGAGCAGGTGCACCTCCTTGGCGCCGGCGAAGAAGTGGCTGCGGCTGGCGGTCTGCAAGCCGGGGCCGATCGTCTTCGGCCCGGCCAGGAAGTCGATCTGGAAGCGCGGCTCGCCGCCCTCCATCGGCACGCGCCAGGTGAAGTTCGCCTCCTGGGCCTGATCCGGGATCAGCGCGCCGAGCCAATACTTGTCGGTGAAGCCGGCCCAGCCGCCGCGGCCCTCATGCGTGAACGAGGCGCCGCCCTGCTTCTCCGCCTCCTCCCGCGCGCTCTTGTAGCTCTGCTCGGTCAGCCGGCCATTGAACACGCCGACCAGCCCCTCGTGCAGGATGAAGAACCCCTCGGTCGGCGGCGTGTGCTCGCGCCGGAGGCGGCCCCAGGGATTCACCGTGACCGTCGCGGCGCCGCTGTTGATCACGCGCTGCTCGATCGTGAACAGGAAATGCTCGTCGATGCCGATCGCGATCTCGAAGCGCTGGCCCGCGTCGTTGTCCCAGAACAGCGTCACCGGCCGGCCCGGGCCGAGCACGGTGGCCGAGGTCTGCCAGACCGCGTCGGGCGGCGGCACCTGCACATCGGAGCCCACCGCGCTCCAGCCGAACTGGGCGTAGTAGGCCTCGGGGTTGCCGCGGCGCTCGAGCACGCGCACGCGCTCGCTGTCGGGATCGGGGGTGACGCCGAAACGGCGCAGCGTGACGTCGTCGATCACCGCGCCGACCAGGTTGATCGAGCCGATCACGTCCGGGCTGTCGATGCGCACCCGCAGGCTGGCCGGGGTGGTGGCCGGGCGCGGCGCCGCGGGCGCCATGCCGGGCATCGGCGCGGCGAGCGGCGCGCCGGG
>CAZHMM010000022.1:0-33692 GCA_964533585.1 uncultured Elioraea sp. | reverse complement strand
TCGCGCATCGCCTTGATCTCGACGCGCCCGAGCCCGCCGACATCGGCCAGCGCCGCGCCCGAGATACCCGAGAAAATCAGGCTCGCAAGGATGTTCACCTGCGCGAGCCCGCCATGCAGCCGGCCCGCGAGCGTGCTCGCGAAGCGGAAGATCCGGTCAGTGATGCCGCTCAGGTTCATCAGGTTGCCGACGAAGATGAACACCGGCACGGCAACCAGGGGGAAGCTGTCGAGCGCATAGACAACGCGGCTTGCGAGCAGCGTCGGCGGCAGATCCTCGAGCAGCACGTAGATGATGCTGGGGATCAGCACCGCATAGATGACCGGCACGCCCCAGATGAAGAGCGCTGCGAAGCCAAGGATGACGGCGAGACCCAACGACGCCTCTACAGCACGACGCTGCCGCCGTCCTGCCCGCGTCGAAGCCGGCGCAGATGCAGGAACGCCGCGCCGGCAAAGCCGAAGGCAGCAGCGGCGAGGTAGATCCAGAAAGGGATGCGCAGCGTGGGCGTCATGTTGCGCGGATTGGCTGCCAATGCCTCCCAGGTCGCCCACACCATGATCAGCGCCGCTGCCGTGCAGGCGAGGCCGATCAGCAGGTCGGAGGCGCGGCGGAGCCGGGCGGGCAGACCCGCCTTCAGCTCCGCCATCACGATGTTCTCGCCCGCCGACACGACCAGCGGATACGCGATCCAGACCATGAGGATCATGAGCATCCGCGTCACTTCCTCGAGCCCGACGATGGGCGCAAGAAAGACGTCGCGCAGCACGATCTGCGCGGCCAGGATCGCCACCAGGCCGAGCAGCAACGCAACCGCCACGGCGCCGGTGGCGCCGAGGAACAGGCGGGCGAGCGCCTGCACCGCTAGGACGCGGCCTGCACCTGCCCGAGCCGCTCGATCAGCGAGGTCCAGTTCGGATAGTCGCGGCGGATCTGCGCCTGCACCGCGGTGCGGAACGCCGCGTTGTCCAGGCCCTCGGCTTCGGTGATCACGGTCATGCCGCGCTGCCTCAGCACCTGCACGAGCTCGGCGTCGGCGGCCTCGGCCCAGGCGAGCGACTCGCTGGCCTTCTCAGCGAGCGCAGCCGAGACTGCCTGGCGCTCGTCCTCGGGCAGACGCTGCCAGGCGCGGTCATTGGCGAACACGGCCAGGATCGAGAGCATATGGCCGGTCAGCGAGACGTGCGACTGCACCTCGAACAGCTTGTTCGCGTTGATCATGGTGAGCGGGTTCTCCTGCCCGACCACCACGCCGGTCATCAGCGCGGTTGGCAGTTCCGACACCTCGACCGGCGTCGGCACGGCGCCAAAGCCGCGCACCATCGAGACCCAGAGATCGACCGGCACGGCGCGGAACGGGCGGTTGCGCAGATCCTCGGGCGTGCGCACCGGGAAGCGGGCCGTGATGTGGCGCGGGCCACGATAGAAGCGCCCGACGATGCGGAGACCGGCCGTGGCGATCAGCTTGTCGTTCAACTCCTTGGCGACCGGCGAGCGCTCGGGATCGGTCGCCGCGAGGGCATGCCGGCCATCGCGGTACACATACGGGGCGTTGAACACGCCGAGCTCCGGCACGTACTTCGTCAAGGACGCGAAATCGTGGTGCGCCATCTGGATCGCACCGGTCTGCACGCCGTCGACCATCTCGGAGACGCCGCCGAGCTGGCTGTTGCCGAACACGCGGATATCGGTGCGGCCATTGCTCTTCTGCTTGGCCAGCGCAGCGAGTTCCTCGGCGAACCGGGTCTGCACGTCGCCCGGCGCGCCGACATGGGCATAGCGCAGCGTGGCCGCGCGCGCCTCGCGCGCGATGAAAGGCAGCGTCGCGGCCGCTCCGGCGGTCGCCAGCATCGTGCGTCGGGTCACGGTCATGGTCTGGTTTCCTCTGCTTGACGTGAGTCCGCCCGGTCCCGGCGGGCCAATCCGGCCGCGATCTCCGCGCGGTCCGGCAGGGACGGCACCGCACCGCGGCGCCCACAGGCAAGCGATCCGGCGACAACGCCGGTGGTCAGCGCCGCGGCGAGGTCGGCGCCGAGCGCGATCTGGGCCGCGACGGCGCCGACGAAGGCATCGCCCGCACCGGTCGTATCGACCACGCGCACCTGCGGCGCTGGCGCGTGCAGCCCATGCGGCGCCTCCGCCGCGGCGAGGAAGGCGCCTTCCGCGCCCGCCGTGACGACCGCCGCCGCGCCGTCACCGAGACGCGCGCGCAGGGCGCGGCTCAGCCGCGCTCCGCCGGCCGCGGCCGGCAGGCCGGTGACCGTCGCCGCCTCGCCAGCATTCGCCACAACGATGTCGGTGGCCGCGAACAGCTCCGTCGGGATCGACGCGCTGGCCGGCGCGATGTTGAGGAGCGTGCGCGCGCCGTCAGTGCGCGCCGCGTGAAACGCGGCGAGCGTCGCCTGGAGCGGTGTCTCCATCTGCGCCACGACGAGCGCGGCATCGGCGAAGATGCCGGCGGCCGCGGCCTCACCCACCGCCGCGCGGTCCAGCAGGGCGTTCGCCCCGGGGACGACGACGATCTGGTTGTCGCCCGCTGCATCCACCTCGATGATCGCGGTCCCGGTCGGCTCGTTGACCCGCCGGACTGCGCTGGCGGCGATCCCCTCATCCGCCCAGAGGCCGAGCGCTGCGGCGCCTGCTTCATCGGCCCCGACCGCGGCGATGATGGCCACCGGCACGCCGCAGCGGGCGACCTGGACGGCCTGGTTGCTCCCCTTGCCGCCATGCGCCGTTGCAAGCCCATGCGCCAGGACGGTCTCGCCGGGGACCGGGAAACGATCGAGGCGTACGAGGATGTCGCGATTGTAGGACGCGATCACGACGATCCTGCCGCGGCGACGGCCGCTCGCGGTCATTCGCTCCTCCCCTGTCGAGCGGCGAGCCTGTGCTGGACGCTCTTTGCACACGTGTGCAAAGCTTTGACCGATCGGTCGCGGCCGTCAAGTCGTGGTCAGGAGGGGGCGTGGAGGACGAGATCGTGAAGCCTGCCGGCACCGGGCGGCGCTGGGTGACGTCGGCCGATGTCGCGCGCGAGGCGGGCGTGTCGCGCGCCGCCGTCAGCCGCGCCTTCACGCCGGGCGCCTCGGTCGCGCCGGAGACGCGCCGGCGCATCCTCGCCGCGGCCCAGGCCGTCGGCTACCGCCCCAACGCGATCGCCCGCAGTCTGAACACGCGGCGCTCCGGCATCATCGGCATCGTCATCACCGAGATCGCCAACCCGTTCTATGCCCGCCTGCTGGAGGCGCTCGGCATCGCACTGCAGGGGCGCGGTCTGATGCCGCTCGTCTCTGTCGCGCCGGATCCGGAAGCGACCGATGAGCTGCTCGCACGTCTGCTGTCGTATCAGGTGGACGGCGTCGTGGTCGCATCGGCGACACTCTCCTCCGGGATCGCCGCGCGATGCGCCGCAGCGCGCACGCCGATCGTGCTGGTCGACCGTCGCGCCGGAGAGCATGCGCGCGAGGTCGCGCTCGTCGGCGCGGACAATGTCGGCGGCGGGCGCTTGGTCGCCGAACTGCTCGCCTCTGCGGGCCATCGCCGCCATGCCTTCCTCGCCGGCATCGAGGCGACGTCCACCAGCACCGAGCGCGAACGCGGCTTCGTCGCCGGACTCGCCGCGCATGGGCTGGCACTGCTGGCGCGCGAGGCGGGTCGCTTCAGCTACGTCGGCGGCCACGACGCTGCGCGCCGCCTGCTGGCGCGGCCCGACCGCCCCGATGCGGTGTTCTGCGCCAATGACGAGATGGCACTGGGCCTGATGGATGCGGCGCGCAGCGCGTTCGGCCTGCGGATTCCGCATGACCTCTCGGTGGTCGGTTTCGACGACACACCCTCGGCCGCGCTCGCCTCCTACAGGTTGACGACGGTGGCGCAGGATGTGACGCAGCTTGCCGAGGCCGCCGTTGCCGCCTTGCAGGAGCGCGCTGCACCGTCGGGGCGCACTGCACGATACCGTCGGATCCCATGCCGCCTGGTGCTGCGCGACTCCGCGCGCCTGTCGCCTTAGGGTCCGGGCCCAGCGCTGGAAGGCCACGATGGAGGGGATGGAAACGCACACAGGAAGTGTTGGTGCGCATTGGCCAGAGCCGATCGCGACGCCGCAGGAAATGTGGCCGACGGGCTGCGGTCGTCTGCGTCGGGCAGGCCAGCGGACCGTGTCGCTCAGCGGCACCCGCGAGGCCGGACGCTTGGAGCGTTCGTGTCCTGGCGTGCCCCTAATCCGCCGCGGCCTCGGCCCGGGCCCGACGCCGCGCCGCCACCTGCATCATCACGACCACCGCCACCAGCGCCGCCCCGATCGTGTCCGTCACCCAGCCCGGTTGGATCAGCGTCACCGCCGCCGCCACCATCAACGCCCGCTCAAGCCAACTCGCCCGCGCCAGCAGATAGCCATGCAGCCCCGCCGCGAGCAGCAGGCAGCCCGCCGTCGCCGTCAATGACGCATGCGCCACGTCCCCCCAGTCACCGATCAGCAACAGCGATGGCGAATAGACGAACATGAACGGCACGATGAACCCGGCCGCCCCCATCTTCACCGCGGCGATGCCCGACTGCCACTGGTCGCTTTTTGCCAGGCCCGCTGCCGCAAACACCGCCAACGCCACCGGCGGCGTGATGGCCGACAGGATCGCGAAATAGAACGCGAACAGGTGTGCCGCCGGCGCCACCACCCCAAGCCGGATCAACGCCGGCACCAGCAACGCCACCATCACGATGTAGGCCGGCGTCGTTGGCATTCCCATGCCCAGGATGATGCCGGCGATCATCGTCAGCACCAGCGCCAGCAACAGGCTGTTCTGCGCCGCGGCCAGCACGAACTGGGTGAAGATGATGCCAAGGCCCGAGATCGTGATCACGGCGATCACGATGCCTGCACAGGCACACGCCATCGCCACCGCCAGCGCGCCCTTCGCCCCGTCCACCAGGGCGCCCCAGAGATTCCCGACCGTCACCGTCTCGCGCGAGTTCGCGCGCAGCGCCGCCACCGGGAAACACGCGAGCGTGCCTGCGAGCGCCGAGAGTGGCGCTGAATAGCCCGAGAAAAGCCCGCCCAGGATGATGAAGATCGGGATGAAGAGATGGCCGCTGGTTCCGAGCACACCCGCGAGCTTGGGCACCTCGTCGCCGGAGAGTCCGCGCAAGCCCGTCCGCTTGGCCTCGAAATGCACCGCCCCGAACGCCGCGACGTAGAACAGCAGCGCCGGCAGCAGCGCCCAGGTGATCACCGTCAGGTACTGCACCTGCATGAACTCGGCCATCACGAACGCGGCCGCACCCATGATCGGCGGCATGATCTGCCCGCCGGTGGATGCGACCGCCTCCACCGCCGCGGCGAATTGCGGCCGGAACCCGGTGCGCTTCATCAGCGGGATCGTCACCTGGCCGGTGACCATCACGTTCGCCACTGCGGACCCCGACACCGAACCGAACAGGCTCGACGAGATCACCGCCACCTTGCCGGGCCCGCCCGCAGCCCGGCCGGTCAACGCCAGCGCGAACTCCATGAACAGCCGCCCGACGCCGGATCGTTCCATGAACGCGCCAAACAGCACGAACACGACCACGAACCCGGCCGACACGCCGAGCGTCGAGCCGAAGATCCCCTCCGTCGTCAGGTACAGTTGGTCGATCAGGATCGGCAAGGGCTGATCCAGCACCGTCGCGCCGAGCAGCAGGAACACGAACGCCGTCAGCGGCAGCGCCGGACCAATCACGCGCCGTGCCGCCTCCATCACCAGAACAACACACATCCAACCCCAGAACGTGTCCTGCGGCGTCGGGTCGTCGATGTAGATGATGCGATAGACGACGTACTCGTAGTTGATGAACAGATGCGCCACCGATCCGACGGCCAGGACAAGCAGGATCCAGTCCTCGAGGCCGGGCGCGGCCCGCTTGCGCGTCGGGTGCGTCAGGAACACCAGCGCGAAGGCGAAGATCAGGTGTGTGCCACGAAAGAACACCGCCTCCGGCGGGCCGAAGGCGGTGGTCCACATGTGGTAGAGCGACATCGCCACCGCGACGACGGCAGTGATCAGGCCGACGCCGCGGGCGTATGTCATCGGATCAGACCTTCATCCGAGGGTCAGAGCGCGCCGGCCTCGCGATAGAAGCGCTGCGCGCCGGGGTGCAGCGGCACGCCGATGTCCTGCGCCATGCCCTTCGGCGTCAACCCGCGGATGCCGCCGAACACCGCCGCCATGCCGTCCACGTTCTCGGCCATCGACTTGACCATGGTGTGCACCATCGCCTCGGGCAGCTCGCAGGAGGCGATGATATGCGTGAAGTAGCCCGGCACCGTCACCTCCTGGGCCTGCTTCGGATAGGTCCCGGCCGGGATCGGCACGCCGACGAAGCCCGGGTTGATCCGGCGCAGCCCCTCGATGTAGGGCGCGAGATCGACGACGTGGATGTCGCGCGCCGAGGCGAGGTCCATCACCGCCGAGGACGGGATCGCCGTGCCCAGCGTGAACACCTGCGCATTGCCGTCGCGCATCAGCCCGACCGCGTCGGTGTAGGACGCCTGGAAGTTCGCGCGGATGTCATTGTAGGTCATGCCCGCGACCTGCAGGATCTGTGCGGTCACCACCTCGGCGGTGTTGCCGCGCGGCTGCAGCGCGACCTGCTTGCCGCGCAGATCCTCGATCCGGCGCACGCCGGCATCGGCGAGCGCGATCACCTGGAAATACTGAGGATAGAGCGTGGCCAGGTTGCAGACCTTGGTCACCGGGCGCGGGAACGGCGCGGCGCCAGCGATCCCGTCCACCGTGGTGATCGAGTTGCCGAAGCCGAGCTGGGCACGCCCCTCGTCGATGCCGCGCACATTCGCCACGCCAGCCCCCGGCACGGCCTGCACCGACACGCCGGGGATCGCCGTCTCCCACATGTTCTTGAGCGCCCCGCCCAGCGGCACCCACACGCCGCCCTGAGGGCCCGTCATGAAGCGCAGCGTCTGGGCGTCCGCCTGCGTCAACGGGGCGGCGAGCAGCACGGCGGCGAATGCGGTCGTCTTGAGTCCCAGCCTCATCGTATCCTCCCTAGGGAAACGGCCTGTTTGCGGCTTGTAGCCGCCTTTCTCCATTCATACGGAGTGACGCCGCAGGGTCAAGCGGCGAGGCTCGCCTCGGCCTGCATCGTGACGAAGCCCTCGCCGTCGCGCACCGAGAGCTGCGCCCTCCCGTCCGCCTCCGTGCCGGCCACCGTGAAGGGGGCAAGGTCGAACAGCGGCCGCACGCCGCGATAGGCGATCCGCGCGAGGCTGCGCCCCGGCCGCGCCCGCAGCAGCAGCCCCGCCATCAGCGTCGCCTGGAGCGGGCCGTGCACGATCAGCCCCGGATAGCCCTCCACGTCCGTGACGTAGCGCCGGTCGTAGTGGATACGGTGGCCGTTGCCGGTCAGCGCCGAGTAGCGGAACAGCATCACCGGATCGGGGATGACGGTCTCGGTGAAGGCGCCCTCGGCCAGGGGCGGCGGCGGCTGGGCAGCCTTCACCGCAGCCCCCTCCAGCCCGCGATAGACGATGTCCTGCTCCTCCTCGATCGCGACCCCGCGCGGGCCGGAGACGACGTGGCGCACGGTGACGAACACCAGCGCGCCGGTCGAGCCGGTCTTCTCACGGATCGCCGCGATCGTGCTCGCGCGCGTCATCGTCTCTCCGGCGAACAGGGGCCCATGGAAGGTGACCCGCCCGCCCGCCCACATGCGCCGCGGCAGGTGGTGCACCGGCGGCAGGAACCCGCCGCGCTTGGGGTGCCCGTCCGGCCCCAACCCCGACTGCGGCACCCAGGTCTGGAAGAACATCCAGTGCCAGAGCGGCGGCAGCGCGCCGTCCGGGGAAAGCGTGGCGAGCGGCCGGTCGAGGGTGGCGGCGAAGCCCGCGAGCCGCAGCCGGTCGATCCCGTCCTCCGCCGTCTCAGTCCGCCCGACCCAGGCCTGAAGCTCGTCTGCCATCGCGCCCTCCCTTGCCAGCGCCGAGGCGGTAGCGCGACAAGGCGGCTTCGGCCAGGGGGTGCGCCGCATGGAGCCCGACGAATACGACCGGATGGATCGCGTCGAGGACGCGATGTGGTGGTATCGCGCCCTGCATGCGCGGGTGATCGAGGCGCTGCGGCGCCAGCCGGGCGAACCCGCCCTGCCGCTGCTCGACGCCGGCTGCGGCACCGGCGGCCTGCTCCGTCGCCTCGCCGAGGCGTTCCCGGGCCGCGCGCTCGCCGGGCTGGACGTCGCCGAGGAGGCGGTGGTCCGGGCGCGGCGCAAGGTGCCGGCGGCGGCGCTCGCGGTGGGCTCGATCGCCGCCCTGCCCTTCCCCGGGTCCCGCTTCGGCGCGGTGGTGTCCTGCGACGTGCTCTGCCACCGCCTGGTGGACGAGGCGGCGGCACTGGCAGAGTTCCGCCGCGTGCTCGCGCCGGGCGGGGTGCTGGTGCTCAACCTGCCGGCGCATCAGTGGCTGCACTCGGCGCATGACCGGCGTGTGCACAACGCGCGGCGCTACAATCGGGCTGGGCTGCGCCGCACCCTCGAAACCGCCGGTTTCGTGCCGGTTTCCCTGGGCTTCTGGAACTCGCTGCTGCTGCCGCTGATGGTCGTGCAGCGCAAGGTGCTGGGGCGGTTCCGCGCCGAAGAGTCCTCGGACGTCGCCGCGTTTTCGCCACCGATCGATGCCATCTTCCGCGCCGTTACGGATACGGAAGCGGCGCTCGCCCGCCTCGGCCTCAGCTTCCCGGCCGGGGGCTCGATCCTCGCCGTCGCCCGCCGTGCCTGACGTCACCTGCCGGAACCACACGCGATGTTGCAGATCACGCCCCCAGGGCCCCTAGCGCCGGAATCTGGACCGGCGCTCTCCGTTGTCATCCCGGTCTATAACGGCGCCGCCACGGTCGGTGAGCTCGTGCAGGCCCTCTCCGGGCTCGACGTACCCGGCGGGCTCGAGATCGTGCTGGTGAACGACGGCAGCCCCGACGACAGCGACGTGGTCTGCCGCCGCCTCGTCGGCACGGTCGATGTGCCGATCACCTATGTCGAGCACGCGCGCAATTACGGTGAGCACAACGCGGTCATGACCGGACTCCGCCACGCGCGCGGCGACTACGCCATCACCATGGACGACGACCTGCAGAACCCGCCCGAGGAGGTGCTCAGGCTGTTCCTGCACTGCCGCGACGGCAATTACGATGTCGTCTACACGCGATATGCCGAGAAGCAGCACGCGGCCTGGCGCAACCTCGGCAGCCGCTTCGCCAACCGTGTGGCCGACACGCTGATCGACAAGCCGAAGGGACTCTACCTCTCCTCGTTCCGCTGCATCAGCAGGCTCGTGATCGACGGCGTCACGCGCTACGAGGGCCCATTCCCTTACGTGGACGGGCTGATCATGCAGGTGACGCAGCGGATCGGCACGCTCGAGGTGCGGCATCTGCCGCGCGCGCAGGGACGCTCGAACTACACGCTGAAGCGGCTGGTCAATCTCTGGCTCAACCTCGCCTTCAACTTTTCGCTCTTGCCGCTGCGCCTTGCAGTGCTGCTCGGCCTCGCGATGGGCGTGGTGGGCGGGATCGGCGCGCTCTACGTCATCGCGCTCGCGCTGTTCGGCGAGCCGCCCGAGGGCTGGGCCAGCACCATGGTGGTGGTGCTGCTGCTCTCGGCCGCGCAGTTCGTCATCCTGGGCATCGTCGGCGAGTATCTCGGCCGGACGTTCCAGACGGGCAACCGCAAGCCGCAGGGGATCGTGCGCACGGTGCTCCGCGCCTCCGTGCCGGAACGGGTGCAGTGACGCTGCACTGGGCGTCGCTCGGGGCGGCGCTGGTCGCGGGCGTGATCGGGCAGCTGCTGCTGAAGGCCGGCGCCACGGGCCCGGGCGACTTCCTGGTCCAGCTCCTGCGCCCGACCACCATCGTCGGCCTTGGCTTCTACGGTCTCGCGGCGATGCTCTACATCGTTGCGCTGCGCGGCATCCCGGTCTCGGTCGCGTTTCCCGCGGCGGCAACGCAGTACGTGATCGTCGCGATCGTCGGCTGGCTCGTCTATGCCGAACCGGCCGGGCTGCAACAGGTCGGCGGCCTCGCGCTGATCGTGATCGGCGTGCTGATGCTCGCCACGGCTTGACCGCATCGGACAGGCGGGCGAGCGTCGCGGATGCCCGACGCCGACATGCTTGTCCGACTCGCCGACGCGGTGAACGCCGATTTCGACCGTCAGGTCGCGTTCCTCGCCGAGCTCGTCCGCTTCCCCTCGCTGCGCGGTGCGGAGGCGCCGTTGCAGGACTGGATCGCGCGCGAGCTCCGCGGCCGGGGCTATGCCGTGGATCGCTTCACGCTGGCCGACGTGCCGCTGGAGGCGCATCCGAAGGCAAGCCCGATGGTCGATGTCGATCCGGCCGGTTCGGTGCAGGTCGTGGCGGCGCATCGGCCGAGCGCGCCGACGGGACGCAGCCTGATCCTGCAAGGCCATATCGACGTCGTGCCTGAAGGTCCGCCGGAGATGTGGACGCATCCGCCTTATGCCGCCGTGATCCGCGACGGTTGGATGTATGGCCGCGGCGCGCATGACATGAAGTCCGGTGTCGCCTGCATGGTGTTTGCGATGGACGCGATCCGTGCGGCCGGCTTCGAACCTGCCGCCGATGTCTATCTCCAGACCGTCACCGAGGAGGAGAGCACCGGCAACGGCGCGCTTGCCACCCTGCTGCGCGGCTACCGCGCCGAGGCAGCGCTGATCCCGGAGCCGACCGGGCACACCATCACGCGCAGCCACACCGGCACGCTCTGGTTCAGGCTCAAGGTACGCGGCGTCCCGGTGCACGTGGCGGTGGCGCAGGACGGCTCCAACGCGATCATGTCGGCGATGCACCTGGTCAACGCGCTCTATGCGCACACACGGGCGCTGAACGCGGCGGCGAAGGCGCATCCCTGGTACGCGTCCGTGCCTGACCCGATCAAGTTCAACCCCGGCATCATCCGCGGCGGCGACTGGGCCTCCTCCACCCCCGCCTGGTGCGAAGTGGATTGCCGCATCGGCCTGCTGCCGGGGACAGAGGTGGCCGACGCAATGGCAGGCGTGGAGCGCGCGGTGCGTGAAGCGACCGCCGGCGACACATTCCTCGCCAACAACCCGCCCGAACTCGTCTGGCACGGCTTCCAGGCCGACGGCTATGTGCTCGAACCCGGCAGCGAGGCGGAAGCCGTGCTGGCGGCCGCGCATGCGCAGGTGCATGGCGGGTCGCTGCCGGAACGGCGCACCACCGCGGTGAACGACACCCGTTTCTACGGCCTCTATTTCGGCATCCCCGGGCTTTGCTACGGGCCGAAGGGCGAGGGCGCGCACGCCTTCGACGAACGCACCTCGATCGAGGATCTGCGGCGCTGCACCCTGACGATCGCCGCCTTCATCGCCGATTGGTGCGGGCTGCGGCCGCACGGGGGCTAACGAAGCGCGGCGCGGATCGCCGCGATCAGCGCCGCATCGTCCTCCGGCCGCAACGCCTGCGGATCCACCAGCAGCACGCCTTCGCCCGCGCGCCGCTCGCCGAGATGCACGGGCGGGTCGCCTGCGCGCAGCCGCGCGGCGAGCGCCGGCGCATCCGCCACATGCAGCGCAAGCTGCGCCGCGCGCCCGGTCGTCGCCGCATCGAGCAGCGTGCTCCGCGCAGGCAGCGCGGCCGCGATCGCGGCGAGCCGCGCCTCCAGCGCCGCCTGCTCCACCGCCTCGTCGCGCGCGAGGAAGCGACGCAGGGCGACCAGCAGCCCGACGATCTCCTCCTTGCCGGCCTTGAAGCCGCGGCCGAGCCCGTGATGCGGCACACCGGCGATCTGCACGCCGAGCGGCGCGCGCCAGGTCGCGACCGGTACGTCCATGTCCAGCATCTGCATCAGCGCCGAGGCGATCAGCGCCCGCCGCCCGGCGAGGATACCCGAGGATTGCGGCCCGCCGATCGCCTTGCCGCCGGAGAAAGCGACGAGATCGGCGCCGTCGGCAATGAAGCGGCGCAGGTTCGAGGCCGGCGGCAGTTGCGCTGCCGCATCGACGATCACCGCGAGGTCATGCGCATGCGCGGTGCGCGCGATCAGAGGGATGTCGGGCGTACTCCAGGGCGTTGCTGCGACGAACACCGCCGCGGTGCGCGGTGTCACCGCCGCCTCGATCTCCCACGCCTCGATGCCGCGGATGCCCGCGCCCGTGCCGCGGTCGTTGTGGCCGAAATCGATCAGCCGCGCGCCGGCAACCGCAAGCGCGCGCGTGTACGCGCTGCGGTGCGTGCGGTGCACCAGGATCTCGGTCCGCCCCTCCTCGATCCGCGGAAGTTGCGCCATGCGTGCCGGATCGAGCCCGGCGAGCACGGCGGCCGCCGCCAGCGTCAACCCGGCAGCGGCCCCGGTGGTGACAAGTCCCGCCTCGGCACCGGTCGCGGCAGCGATCTCCGTCGAGGCGCGCTCCTGCAACGCCGCCATGTCGAGCGAGGCGGCGGCGGCCTCGGCCATCGCTGCAACGACCTCCGGCGCCATCGGCGCGCCGCCGAGGCGGGTCAGCGTGCCGGCGGCGTTGATGACGCGCGAAAGGCCGAGCTCCGCCAACACGCCCATCACGCGTCCAGCAGATGGCACGCGGCGCGTCGGCCGGGCGAGACCTCGCGCAAGCCGGGCGTCTCCTGCCGGCAGCGCTCCATCACGAACGGGCAGCGCGTGTGGAACCGGCAGCCGGCGGGTGGATTGAGCGGCGACGGCACGTCGCCCTCCAGCACCAACGTGTCGCGTTTCGCGCGCGGATCGGGGATCGGCGCGGCGGCGACGAGCGCCCGCGTATAGGGGTGCTTCGGCTCGTCCAGCACCACCTGCTTCGGGCCGATCTCGACGATCTCGCCGAGATACATCACCGCGATGCGGTGCCCGATATGCTCGACGACCGCAAGATCGTGGCTGACGAACAGATAGGCGAGACCGAACTCCTCCTGCAGGTCCATCATCAGGTTCAGCACCTGCGCCTGCACCGAGACGTCGAGTGCCGAGACCGGCTCGTCGGCGACGATCAGGCGCGGGTTCAGCGCGAGCGCGCGCGCGAGCCCGATGCGCTGGCGCTGCCCGCCCGAGAACTCGAACGGATAGCGGCCCACACCCTCCTGGCGCAGCCCGACCTTGGCCAGCAGCCCCGCGACGCGCTCCTCCAAGGCCTTGCCCCTGAGCCCCTCGTAGTTCTCAAGCGGCTCGCCAACGATCTGCCCCACCTTCAGCCGCGGATTGAGCGAGGCGTAAGGGTCCTGGAACACCATCTGCACGCGCTTGCGGAACGGTGCGAATGCCTTCTCATCGAGTGCGGTAACGTCGATGCCGTCGAGCCGGATCGTCCCGCCGGTCGGCTCGTCGAGGCGCAGCACCAGCCGCGCGACCGTGGACTTGCCGCAGCCGGACTCGCCGACCAGGCAGAGGGTCTCGCCAGGTTCGATCGCGAAGGAGACGCCGTCCACCGCGCGCACCCAGGCAACCGGGCGGCGAAGCACGCCACGCAGGATCGGGAAGTGCTTGACCAGACCATCGACCGCGAGAACGGCGCTCATGCCCGTCCCACCTCCCAGCAGGCGGCGAAATGGTTGCCGCCGTGGTCCTCGAGCGGCGGCGCCGCCTCGCGGCAGCGCTCGGTCGCGAGCGGGCAGCGGGGCGCGAAGGCGCAGCCTGGGATCGGCGTGCGCAGATCGGGCACGATGCCGGGGATCTCGGCGAGCCGCCGCGTCCTGTTGTGCTTCAGCCGCGGGATCGAGGCCATCAATCCGCGCGTGTAGGGATGCAGCGGCGCATCAAACAGCGCTGTCACCTCCGCCTGCTCGACCACGCGGCCGGCGTACATCACCACCACGCGCTTTGCCGTCTCGGCGATCACGCCGAGATCGTGCGTGATCAGGATCACCGCCGAGCCGATCCGCTCCTTCAGCTCCAGCATCAGGCGCAGGATCTGCTTCTGCACGGTGACGTCGAGCGCAGTGGTCGGCTCGTCGGCGAGCAGCAGCTTCGGGTTGCAGGAGAGCGCCATCGCGATCATGACGCGTTGGCGCATCCCGCCCGAGAACTGGTGCGGGTAGTCGCCGATGCGTCGTTCGGCATCGGGGATGCGCACCAGCTTCAGCATCTCGACCGCGCGCGCGAGCGCATCCTTCTGGCTCGCCCCCTGATGGATGCGT
Organism: uncultured Elioraea sp.; assembly: GCA_964533585.1. Lineage (GTDB taxonomy): Bacteria > Pseudomonadota > Alphaproteobacteria > Acetobacterales > Acetobacteraceae > Elioraea. Next base: position 19,528 of record CAZHMM010000022.1, on the reverse strand, counting down.
ACGGCCTCGGCGATCTGTTCGCCGATGGTCAGCACCGGATTCAGGCTGGTCATCGGCTCCTGGAAGATCATCGCGATCCGGTTACCGCGGATCGCGCGCATCGCGGGCTCGTCGAGCGTAACCAGGTCGGTGCCCTCGAACGTCACCGTGCCGCCGACGATGCGCGAGAGCTTCGGCGGCAGCAGCCGCAGGATCGACAGCGCCGTGACCGACTTGCCGCAGCCGGACTCGCCGACGATGCCCAGGGTCTCGCCGGGCTCGAGCGCGAAGGAGACGCCATCGACCGCGCGCGTCACCCCGTCCTGGGTGAAGAAATGCGTCCGGAGGTCCTGGACGTCTAGGATCGGTGCCGCAGCGTTCATCACATCCGTCGCGCCAGGCGCGGGTCGAGCCGGTCGCGCAATCCGTCGCCCAGCAGATTGATCGACAGCACGACGAGGGCGAGGCAGATGCCGGGCGCGAAAATCGTCCACGGCGCGCGCGCGAGGAACAGCCGCGACTGGGCGATCATGTTGCCCCAGGTCGGGATCTCGGGCGGCACGCCGGCGCCGAGGAAGGACAGCCCCGCCTCCACCAGGATCGCCGAGGCGCAGAGATAGGTCGCCTGCACGATCAGCGGCCCGACCGTGCTGGGCAGGATGTGGCGCAGGATGATCTTCTGCGATGGGCTGCCGACCGAGACGGCCGCATCGATATAGGGGCGCTCACGCACGGTCAGCACGACCGACCGCACGAGCCGGACAACGCGCGGGATGTCGGGCACGGTGATCGCGATGATGACGATGCCGACGCCGCCGCCCGTGAGCGCCACCAGCGCGATCGCGAGCAGGATCGAGGGGATCGCCATCAGCGCGTCCATCACGCGCATCACGAGGGCATCGACGAGGCGGAAATACCCAGCCGCAAGCCCGATCGCGAGCCCGATCAGCGTCGCAAGGAACGCAACCGTGATGCCGACCATCAGCGAGATGCGCGTGCCGTGCACGGTGCGCGCGAAAATGTCCCGGCCAAGATTATCGGTGCCGAAACGGTCGATCTTGCCAGCGGCAAAGAAGTCGGTGAAGGAGGGCGGCTTGAGGCGGTCGACCGGCGAGACGGTGAACGGGTCGCCCGAGATCCAGGGCGCGAACACGGCCACGAACACCATCACGAGCAGCATCGCGCCGCCGATCACGATGGTCGGATTGCGCCGCGCGAAGCGGCCGAACCCGCCGCGCACGGGGATCAGCGGCGTCTCGACGGTGGCGGTACTGGACATCAGTAGCGCACCCGCGGATCGAACAGCGTGTAGGAGAGATCGACGGCGAGATTGACCAGCACATAGATCGCCGAGAACACCAGCATCACGCCCTGGATGATCGGGTAGTCGCGCCGGGCGATCGCATCGACCACCAGCCTGCCAATTCCGGGGATGTTGAACACCGTCTCGGTGATGACGACACCGCTGATCAGCAGCGCGACGCCGATACCGACCACAGTGACGATCGGCACTGCGGCGTTCTTCAGCGCGTGCTTGAACAGCATCGGCCGTGTTGCGACCCCCTTGGCCTGCGCGGTGCGGATGTAGTCCTCCGACAGGATTTCCAGCATGGTCGTGCGGGTGATGCGCGCGATCAGCGCGAGATAGGCGAGTCCGAGCGCGATCGAGGGCAGGATCAGACGCTCGAGCCAGGGCCAGAACCCCTCGGCGATCGGGCGGTAGCCCTGCACCGGCAGCCAACGGAGTTCGATCGCGAACAGATAGACCAGCAGATAGCCGACCACGAACACCGGCAACGAGAACCCCGCCACCGCAAGCCCCATCACCGAGCGGTCAATCCCCGACCCCGCCTTCCACGCCGCGATGACGCCGAGCGCAATCGCGATCGAGACGGCGAAGGTCAGCGTCGTGACGGCGAGCGAGATCGTTGGCTCGGCGCGCTGGAGGATCAGTTCGGCCACGCTACGGTTCCAGAACAGCGACTGGCCAAGATCGCCCTGCACCACGCGCCAGATCCAGATCCCGAACTGCTCCCAGAGCGGCCGGTCCAGGCCCAACGTGGCGCGGATTCGGAGGATCTGGTCGGTGGTCGCGTTGTCGCCGGCGATGACCGAGGCGGGATCGCCGGGTGCCAAGTGCACGAGGAGGAAGACGATCACTGCGACCAGCAGCATCACGGGAATGGTCGCGACGAGACGACGGATGATGTAGGCGATCATTGCGTCAATGCGGGTCCACCGTCACCCTGACCCTCTCCCGCACGCGGGAGAGCGAAACGGGTATCGTCGATGCGTGCCCTCTCCCCCGCGACGGGGAGAGGGACAGGGTGAGAGGGATCGTTCCCCAAACGGCGGTAGCGTCACGCCTTCCGCACGTTCCAGAACGGGACAACACCCGCACAGATCGGCCAGCCCGTAACGTTCGCGCGGTGTGCCACCGGCGCGCTCCATTGACCGAAGTAGAGATGCGGTACGAAGTTCCAGGCGTTCTCCTGCATCTGCTGGGCGATCTGTTGGCGCGACTCGAGGTCCGGTGCCTTCACCCAGGCATTGCGGAGTTCCTCGTGCTTTTCGTCGGTGGGCCAGCCGAACCAACCGCGTTCGCCCGTTGCGGCATGTCCGGCAAGCCAGATCGGGTTCGACACCGACAGGCCGTCCGCCGAGGTGATGAAGATGTTCCACCCGCCCTGGTCCGGCGGCGCCTTCACAGCGCGCCGCTGCACCACGCCGGACCAGTCCATCGGCACCATCTGGATGTTCATGCCGATCGCACGCAGTTCCTGCGCCAGGATCTGCGCCGCGTTCGTCATGTAGAGAATGTTGGTCGCCTGCAGCAGCGTCACCGGCTCACCGTTGTAGCCGCTCTCGCGCAGGAGCTGGCGCGCCCGCTCTACGTTCGGTCCCCGCGTGAACCATTCGGTATTCGCTTCGTTCGCCATCGGCGTGCCGCAGGTGAACAGGCTGCCGCACCTCTGATAGTAGCGAGGATCAACGAAGGTCGCGCGCATGTGGTTCTCCTGGTTAACGGCCCAGAGAACTGCTTGGCGCGCCTTCACGTTGTTGAACGGCGGGTGCAGGAAGTTGAGCCTGATCCAACCCACATTGCCGAGCGGGCTGCGGATCAGGAGCTTGATGTCACGGTCGCTCTCGAGTGCCGGCAGAGCGTCCACCGGTGGTTGCTCGACAAAATCGATCTCGCCGGCCTGCAGCGCGGCAACTGCCGTCTGGATATCGGGCATGTTCTGGAAGATCACGCGGTCGACATGCACGACCTTCCCGCCAGCGATGCCGCTCGGCTCCTCCGAACGCGGCCGGTAGTTCGGGTTCTTGTCATAGACGTACTGGCTGCCCGGACGCGTCTCGCGCTCGTTCATGATGAACGGTCCCGAGCCAACGATCGTCTCGATCTTCTGCATCGGGTCGGTCATCGCCTCCTTCTCGCGCATCATGAAGCAGATCGGCGTGGAGGTCTTCGACAGCGCATCCAGCACAAGCCCGTAGGGCTCACGCAGGGTGATCGTGATCGTGCGCGCATCCTTCGCATCAAGATCGCGCACCCGCTCCATCATATGCTGACCTGCCCCGTCACGCGCGGCCCAGCGGCGCAGTGAGGCCACACAGTCGCGCGCGGTGACATCGGTGCCGTCCGTCCACCTCAGTCCGTCACGAAGCTCGAAGGTCCAGGTCAGGCGGTCGTCGGAAAGGTTATGCCTGCCGACCATCTGCGGCTGCGGGCGGTACTGCTGGTCCAGGCCGAACAGCGTGTCGTAGACCATCGCGCCGTGATAAGCGGCCATGTTCGCGGTAGTCCAGATCGGGTCAAAGGTCGGCACGTCGCCATGCATCTGCGCCCGGATGGTCCGGGCGGCCGAGGCCTGTGCCTGGGCGCGCCGCACGGCAGGCGCGCCGAATGCGGCAGCCGCAACGCCGGCGCCGAGGACCGTTCGTCGTGTCGTCTTCATGGTTCGTCTCCCTGCCTGGTCGTGCCGGCCTAGAGAATCAGGCCGGGTGTGGTCTTCTCGTCCAACGGCCAGATCGGCCGCTCGATCCGAGTATACGGGACCTTGCGGTAGTCTCGCGCCAGCGGCCCGTCGCTGTCCACATAGATCACCTTGGCCGCGATCGGGCCGAAGGCGGCGCGGAAATGGTTGGTCGACTTCACCACCACCAGCTTTCTCGCGGTCGGCTCGATCCCGACGTTGCGGAACAGTTCGAGCCCAAGCGCCTGAGTGCGGTTGCTGATCAGCACCACCTCGATCCCGCCGACGCGGATCGCCGCGGTGTCGCCGAGCGGCACTCGGGTCGGGCCGAAGCTCTGCCAGCAGTTGCGCGCGAGCTTCGTCACTTCCACCACCGCGTCGATCGGCGGGCCCGAAGCGGGGCCGATCTTGCCGCCGAAGCGAAGCGGGATGCGTGCGCCCTCGCCCGCATCCATGCAGAGCCGTACCGCGATCGGGTCCCAGATCGGACCAAGTGCAGCGTCCTTTACGTCGCGCGCGATCATCGCGCGCAGGATCGTGGTATTGTCGGTCGGCGCGCCGCCGCCGGCGTTGTCGGCCGGATCGGCCATCACCACCGGCGCGCCGTTGAACTCGGTCGCGAAGCTGATCCCGTCCTCGACCGACAGATAGGGCGGTGCTGTCTTGCCGCGCATCGAGACGAACTTCTCGCCGATCGCGGTCGCGAGTTGATCGGCCTTAGCCTTGGCGCCGTCAGTGATCACCAGCACCCGGCCTGTGAGTTCCGGCACATCGGCATAGGGGAAGCAGTGGCCGAGCGAGATCGAGAGCACGCCATCCTTGCCCTCCATCGCGCTCACCTTGTCGACGAAGGCGCGCATGAGCGGCTCAGTGGTCGGGTAGCTGCCGATCTGGCGGCAGTCATAGAGCGACATCACCGGCTTGATCTCTTTGCGGATCGTTCTCAGCACCAGGGTGAGCACCTCCTCGGCGCGCTCGACCACGTCGGTGTGGGGGAATTCCTTGTAGAGGATGATGATGTCGGCCCCGGCAACCCGTTTCCTCGTCAGGTGGCAGTGCGGATCGAGTTCGACGCCGATCACGCAGTCCTTGCCGACGATCGCGCGGACCCGCTCGATGACGTCGCCCTCGACATCGTCGTAGCCGTGCGCGACCATCGCCCCGTGCAGGCCGAGCAGCACGCCGTCGAGCGGCATGGCGTCCTTCACCTGGCCGAGAATCTCGTCGCGCATGAACTCGTAGTCGGCGCGGTTGGTGGTGCCGGCCGGCGAGGCAGCGAAGCACGAGCCTTCGATGAGCGTGAAACCCTCGGCGGCGGCGCGATTTCGCGCCACGAAAAGCGGCGCGGTGCACATCAGCGGCGTTTCCGTCGGGTGCTCGCCCGGGCGGAGAAACACGCCTTCCTTGTATGCCGCGAGGCTGGTCGGCAAAGGCGAGAAGGTGTTGGTCTCGGTTGCAAGTGTCGCAGCGAACAGACGCACGTGAGCCCTCCGGTTCGTTCGCGCGAGTGAAGCACGGGCGCGCGCGGCCGCAAAGACCGTTTCGAGGGCTTGCCGTCAGGCCCCCGCCGCCCGATGCTTCGGCCGCGAACCGACACGCAAGAGGGCGGAATGGACCGGCAGACGCGGATCTTCACCAATGTCGACTACGACCGGGACGGGAAGCAGGTGGACTATCTGCACCTGCCGCATTCCGTCACCCGCAGCGCCTACGGCGCAATCGCGATCCCGATCGCGGTGATCCGCAACGGCGCCGGTCCGACCGCCCTCTTCATGGCGGGCAACCACGGCGACGAGTACGAGGGGCAGGTCGCGCTGTGCAATCTGGTTCGCGAGATGAAACCCGAGCGCATCAAAGGCCGCATCATCATCCTGCCGGCAGCGAACCTGCCGGCGGCGATGGCCGGCACGCGCGTCAGCCCGATCGACGACGGCAACCTCAACCGCAGCTTTCCCGGTGACCCTGAGGGCACGGTGACAAAGCAGATCGCCTTCTACATCGACAGCGAGCTGTTCACCCGGGCCGATCTGTTCCACGACTTCCACTCGGGCGGCGGGTCGCTCGCCTATGTCCCCTTCGCCTCGACCCATCACGGCCCGGATCCGACGATCAACGAGAAGGGGCTCGCTGCGCTGCGGGCGTTCGGCGCATCGACCTCGCTCGTCTGGCGCCACGGTGCCGATCCGCGCTACTCGCCGGCGGCGGCGATGCAGCGCGGCGTCGTGGCTCTCGGCGGCGAATTCGGCGGTGGCGGCTCGCTCAGCCGGATCGGGCTGGCGATGATCGAGGCCGGGATCGAGCGCCATCTGCGCGCGCTCGGCATCCTGCCCGGCCCGGTCGAGTCGCCGCCGACACGCATGCTGGAGGTGCCGTCACGGCACTGCTTCGTCTATGCGCCGCACCCGGGGGTGTTCGAGCCCGCGACCGATCTCGGTGATGTTGTTGCGGATGGCGATCTGTGCGGGCGTGTGCATTTCGTCGACGATCCCGCGCGGCCGGCGGTAGAGGTGCGGTTCGGCCATGGCGGGATCGTGGTGTGTCAGCGTCACCCCGCGCGGGTGGAGCGCGGTGACTGCGTCGCGCACACGGCGGTGGAGGTGAAGTGAGCCCCTCACGCTGACCCTCTCCCACGGGCGTGGGAGCGGGGACCTCGCGTCGCCACCGGGTTCGCGCTCCCGCGTGCGGGAGAGGATTAGCGTGAGGCCACTACGCCGCGATCACCCCGCCCGTGTCCGCAAGCCGGCGCAGGTGGAAATCGGCATTGCCGAACATCGCCTCGATTGCGCCGAGCCGCGCCATGCAGTGCGCCACGGCGTACTCCATGGTGATGCCGATGCCGCCATGCAGCTGCACCGTCTCCTCGGCGACGAACTTCGCCGCCCGGCCGATCTGCGCCTTCACCGCCGACATCGCCCGGCTGCGCTCTGCGGGGTCGGGCTCCTCGAGCGACATCGCCGCATACATCGCCATGCTGCGCGACTGCTCGATCGCCATCATGATGTCGGCGGCCTTGTGCTGGAGCACCTGGAAGTTGCCGATCGGCACGCCGAACTGCTTGCGCACCTTGAGATACTCAAGCGTCATCTTCTGGGCCGAAGTCATCACGCCGACCGCCTCCGCGGCGAGCGCGGCGATCGCCTCGTCCGCCACGCGCTCGATCACTGCCAGACCATCAGCCGGATCGCCGAGCACGTCCTCGGTCGCCACGCGCACGCCCGCGAGCGTCACCTCGGCCGCACGCCGCCCGTCATTGGTGCGGTGGCCACGCCGCGTCAGGCCTGAGGACGTCGCATCGACCAGGAACACGCCGATGCCCGCACGGTCGCGCCGGCCGCCTGCCGTGCGTGCGGTCACGACAAGCCTGCCGGCGACATCGCCGTGCAGCGCGACCAGCTTGCGACCTTCGAGCACCCAGCCCTCGCCGTCACGCTTCGCCGTGGTGGCGACGTCGTGCAGGTCCCAGCGCGACTGCGCTTCGGTGTGCGCGAGCGCCAGCAGCAGCGATCCCTCGGCGATTGCCGGTACCAGCGCCGCGCGCCGTTCCGGGCTCGCACCGTGGCGCAGGACCCCGCCGCCCAGCACCACGGTCGCGAACCAGGGTTCGAGTGTCAGCGCCTCGCCCAGCGCCTCGGCGACCAGCATGGTCTCGACCGCGCCGCCGCCGAACCCGCCTTCCTGCTCGGCGAAGGGCAGGCCGAGGATGCCGAGCTCGGCATAGGCGGCCCACATCGCCCGGCTCCAGCCCTCGGGCTCGCGCGCATACGCCTTGCGCGCCTCGAAGCCGTAGCGGTCGGCGAGCAGGCGCGTCAGGCTCTCACGCAGCAGCCGCTGTTCCTCGCTCAGATCGAAATCCACGTCTCTCTCCTCAGAGGCCCAGGAACGCCTTGGCCATGATGTTGCGCTGGATCTCGTTGGTGCCGCCGTAGATCGAGAGCTTGCGCCAGTTCATCCAGATCGGCTGCGCCATCGCCGCCCAGTCCGGCACGATCTCGGGCTCGTTCGCGCCCTCCGGTGTCTCCTCATCCATCGGCGCGGCGATGCCGTAGGGGCCGGCGGCCTCCACCATCAGCGCGCTGATCGACTGGAGGATCTCCGAGCCTTTCACCTTGAGCAGCGACGAGGCCGGATCGGGCTTGCGGTCGCCGAGCGCCTTCTGCTCGGCCGCGACCACGCGCATGGTGGTGATCTCGAGCGCCTTCAGCTCCACCTCCACCGCGGCCAGGCGTTCGCGGAAGCGGATATCCTCGATCAGCGGTCGCCCGCAGGCGGGCGTCTCCGCCGCGATACGCTTGAGCCTGCGGATGCGCTCCTTCGACATCCCCACCCGCGCCTGGCCGGTGCGCTCGTTGGAGAGCAGGAACTTCGCGCAATCCCAGCCGCGCGTCTCGTCGCCCACCATGTTCTCCGCGGGGACTTTCACGTCGTCGAAGAACACCTCGTTGATCTCGTGCTCGCCGTCGATGGTGACGATCGGGCGCACGGTGATGCCGGGGCTCTTCATGTCGATCAGCAGGAAGCCGATGCCCTGCTGCTTCTTGGGCGCGGTCGGGTCAGTGCGCACCAGCGCGAAGATCCAGTCCGCCCAGTGCGCGAGCGTGGTCCAGGTCTTCTGGCCGTTGATGATGTAGTGGTCACCGACGCGCTTGGCCGAGGTCTTGAGCGAGGCGAGGTCGGAGCCCGCGCCAGGCTCGCTGAAGCCCTGGCACCACCATTCGGCGCCGCTGCGGATGCCGGGCAGGAAGCGGCGCTTCTGCGCCTCGCTGCCGAAGGCGATGATCACCGGCCCGACCATCATGGTGCCGAACTGTTGCGGCTGCGGAGCGGGTGCCTGCTGGAGCTCCTCACGGAAAATGAAGCGCTGCACGGGCGTCCAGCCCGGGCCGCCATGCTCCTTCGCCCAATCGGGCACCGACCAGCCCTGCTCATGCAGCTTGCCATGCCACCAGCCCCATTGGGCCTTGGTGGGCGTGCGGCCCGTCGCCATGCGCGCGCGCGTCTCGTCCGGCAGGGTACGGTCGATGAAGTCGCGCACCTGCGTGCGGAAGGCGCGTTCCTCGGCGGTGAAGCGCAGGTCCATTGTCTCCCTCCCCTCAGGCGGGTTTGGCAAAGCTGCCACCGGATGCCGCGAGCCGCTCGATCAGCGGTGCCGGCTTCAGCCCCTCGTCGCCGGCAAGCGCGGAGAGCTCAGCGAGCCGGTCGCGCACCGCGCGCAGCCCCATCCGATCGGCGTGCCACATCGGCCCGCCACGCCACGCCGGCCAGCCATAGCCGTTGATGAAGATCACGTCGATGTCCGAGGCCCGCGCGGCAATGCCTTCGTCAAGAATCTTGGCGCCCTCGTTGACGAGAGAGAGCGTCATACGATCGACGATCTCCTCCGGCGGGATCGTGCGCCGGGTCTTGCCGAGCGAGGCGGAGATCTCAAGGATCATCCGTTCCGTCTCGGGATCGGGCTCAGGCGTGCGCCCGTCGCCGCCGTAGCGATACCAGCCCTTGCCGGTCTTTTGCCCGAGCCTGCCGGCGGCCACCATCGCATCGGCGATCGGGAACGGGATGCCGAACGCCTTGCGCACCATGCCGCCGATATCGAGCCCGGCGAGGTCGGCCACCGCGAACGGCCCCATCGCAAGCCCGAACCCGGTCATCACCTTGTCCACCTCCCAGGGCAGCGCGCCGTCCTGCAGCATGAGCTCGCCCTGGCGGCCGCGCTGGAACGACATCCGGTTGCCGACGAAGCCGAAGCAGTTGCCGACCACCACCGGCACCTTGGCGATGCGCCGCCCGATCGCGACCGCGGTCGCCAGGGCGGCAGCAGAGGTCGCCTTGCCGCGCACGATCTCGAGCAGGCGCATCACGTTCGCCGGGCTGAAGAAGTGCATCCCGAGCACATCGCCCGGCCGCGAGGTGACGCCCGCCATCGCATCGACATCGAGATAGGAGGTGTTGGTCGCCAGCACCGCGCCGGGCTTGGCCAGCCGGTCGAGCTCGCGGAACACGCCCTGCTTCACCTCCATGTCCTCGAACACCGCCTCGATCACCAGATCGGCGTCGCGGATATCGGCGAGGTCGGTGGTGCCGCGGATCAGGCCAAGCCTCTGCGAAACGTCCGCCTCCGTCATCCGCCCGCTCTTGACGCTGCGGCGCCAGTTCGCCTCGACGCGGCCGAGCCCACGCGTCAGCGCCTCGGCGTTCGCTTCGATCACCGTGACCGGGATGCCGACATTGGCGAAGTTCATCGCGATGCCGCCGCCCATCGTGCCCGCACCGATCACGGCCGCGCGCACGACCGCCCGCCCCTCGACGCCCTCCAGCCCCGCCACTTTTTGCGCCTCGCGCTCGGCGAAGAAGCTGTGCCGCAGCGCCTGGCTCTGCTCGCCCTTCACCAGCCGATCGAACAGCCGCCGCTCGGTCGCGAGCCCCTGCTCGAACGGCTCGGTCAGCGACGCGCGTACCGCCTCGGCGGTCGCCGGCGGCGCCTCCATCCCGCGCGCGCGCTTCGCCACACCGGCCGCGGCCGTATCGTAGGCGGTGAGCTCCCCGGACGCGGCACGATCGCGCGCCCGCGCATGCTCACGACCGGACGCAAGCTCGGCGCGCGCATAGCCGATCGCGCCTTCCGTCAGATCACCGTCGATGATCGCGTCGATGATGCCGAGCTCCTTCGCGCGCGGCGCCGGCACCGAATCACCCGTCGAGATCAGCGCCAGTGCCGGCTCGGCGCCGATCAGCCGCGGCAGGCGCTGCGTGCCGCCGGCACCGGGCAGGATGCCGCGTTTCACCTCCGGGAGCCCGACCTGCGCGGTCGGCGCCGCGACGCGCGCGCGGCAGCCGAGTGCGAGTTCGAGCCCGCCGCCGAGCGCATGGCCGTGGATCGCCGCGACCGTCAGCCCCGGAAACGCATCGAGCGCGTCGATCACCTGATTGAGCGTCGGCTCCAGCCGCGGGCCGCCGAACTCGGTCATCTCGGCGCCCGCCGAGAACATCCGCCCCTCGCCGATCAGCACCACCGCCTTCGCGCCGGCGGCGGCGGCATCATCCAGTGCCGCGACGAGCTCCTGGCGCAGCGCGTGGCGCAGCGTGTTCACCGGCGGATTGGCAAGCCGCAGCACATGCACATCGCCGTGCCGCTCGTGTCGCACGAATGCCTGATCCGCCATGGTGCCTCCCTGCCGTCTTCGCCGCAGGGTGCTGCCTCGGCCGCCGCAGCGCAAGCCGCTGCGGGGCTTCCGGGATACGCCGCCTCCGCCTATTGTCGGCAGTCAACAGACAGGACCGGGAGGAAAATTGATGCATCGCCGCACCCTGTTCGCCACCATTCCCGCCCTCGCCTTCGTCAGGCCGGCACTCGCACAGTCCTGGCCCTCGCGCCCGGTGCGCATCATCGTGCCGTTCGGCGCCGGCGGCCCGGCCGACATCTACGCGCGCCAGCTTGGCGACCGGCTCGGCCCCGAACTCGGCCAGCCCTTCGTGGTCGAGAACCGCCCCGGCGCCGGCGCGGTGATCGGCACCGAGGCCGCGAAGTCCGCGACCGACGGGCACACGCTGCTGATGATGTCGAACACCCATACCGCCAACGAGACGCTGCTGCCGAACCGGCCCTACGCCCTGCTGCGCGATTTCGTCGCCGTCGCCCCGGTGAACATCGCCAATCACGCCCTGATCGCACGCCCCGATCTCGGCGTCGCATCGGTGGCCGAGCTCCTCGCCATGGCGAAGGCCCGCCCGGGCGCGCTGAACTATGCGTCTTCCGGGCCGGGCACGCCCTATCACATTGCCGGCGCGAAGTTCTGCCACATGGCGCAGATCCAGGTGGAGCACATCCCCTTCCGCGGCTCCGGTGAAGCGCGCAGCGCCATCATGGGCAGCACGGTGGACTGGATGTTCGACTCCATCACCACGCAGATCCAGAACATCCAGACCGGCCGCGTGAAGGGCCTCGCCACCAGCGGCGAACGCCGCAGCCCCCTGCTGCCCGAGCTGCCGACCGTGGCCGAAGCAGGGATCGCCGGCTACACCTCCTCGATCTGGCTCGGAATCGTCGCGCCCGCCGGCACACCAGATGCCGTGGTGCAACGGCTGAACACGGCGATCACCCGCATCGCCACCGCCGAGGACACCCGCGCCGCCTGGACGCGCCAGGCGGTCGAGCCCATGCCGATGTCAGCGGGCGAATTCCGCGCGTTCATCGAGCGCGACATCCAGGACCAGGCAGAGGTGATTCGCGCGGCGAATATTCGCGTCGGGTAGCGCAGCACGTGAGCGCGGGGGCGAAGGGGCAGTCGCCCCTTCCCCCCCGGCAGCCTTGATCCCACCGCCAGGCCGATGCGCGGGCGCCCTCCGGTGCCCGCTACTGCGCCACGCGGATGGTGATCGGATCCTCGTACAGCATGAACCGGTCCTCACCCGGCCGCGTCGCGGTGAAGACCACGGCCCTGGCAGGCGTCGCGCCACCGCACCCGCGGCTGACGCGATAGCCCACGCCCCCGTCGGACCAGATCCCCGTGGTGAGAGCCGGCAGCTGCGCAAATGTCTCCTCCCAGCCCGGCGGCTGCTGGCCACAGCGCCCGCGCTTGGCGTGGATCACGATCGAGTCGCCGACACTCAATTCGGCCAGTTCGCGCCAGAAGATCCGCTGATCGGTCATGTCGATGACCATCGGGCCTGGTTCAGGCCTCGGCGCCACGGTGCCCGCAGCCGCCAGTTCCTCCCCGTCGCCCCACGCGATGAGCACCCCGCCGACCACCGCCACCGCGAGGCCGGCCGCCGCGACCTTACGCCAGCGATGGGTCCGGCGCGCGGCGGTGGTGACGAGGGGCGGGGTGGTGGCCACAGCCTCCTCGGCGTCCTCCGGTTCGGCGGCGCGCCTGCGCCGGCGGGTCTCCTCGTAAAGCCGGGTCCAATGCGCGAGAACCGGATGGCCGTCCTCGATACCAAGCAGCAGGGTCAGGATCCGGGCGTTGCGGCGGTTGGGAAGATGCGCGCCATGGCGCCAGTTGTTGAGGCTTCTGAGCGCGCTCTCGTAGGCCCCATCGGCCTTCTTCCTGGTCAGGTTGCAATAGGCGCTGGCAAGAGCGCTGTTGTCGATATGGCCGCGATCCAGGCACACCGCATCGAACAGGCGGTGCCACTCCGTGATCTCGGCGAGTCTGTTCTCGATCACTCCGCTCTCCGTAAGGTGCTGCGCGGCATCCCCGCACCATAGAAGAGAGACGAAACGCCGATCAACCTTCTGAAAAAATTCAGTAATTTCGAGAATCTTCCGAATTTTCCGAGGCTTCTCCGTTTGCCCGTGACGCCAGGTTCCCGACCGCCTTAGGCACGAAGTCAGGCAGTCCGCGATGCTGGCTGCGGGCGCAGGGCTAGGCACATCCGGCGCGCGGAATGCAATCAGAACGGGTATCGAGGGATCAATGACCAACCAACTGCACCGGGTTCAGCGTTCCACTGCCCTTCTTTTCGGCGGTGCGCTGCTGACGGCAATCGGCGCGTCCAGCGCGCTGGCCTGCCGCGGAACCGCCGAGTACCCGCAGGTCGCACAGCAGCTCGCGGCTGCCTCGCTGCCCGCGGACCAGAAGATGTCGCTGTCGCGCCAGCTCGAGGAGGGCCGTGCCCTGCATGACCGCGCGCATCACCAGAACGATACGCGCGGCATGCAGGAATCGCTGCGCATCCTCGACCGCATCAAAGCCTCTTTGCCGAGGTGAACGGTGATGGTCGCGCGACTGCCGCGCTGCGCTGCGGCGCTGCTGGTCCTCTTGGCGCTCGCGGCACCGCCAGCAGCCACCGCGGCGGCGGACGAGGCCGGACGTCTGACGGCCGAGGAGGTGCGCAGCACCTTCGTCGGCCGCGCGTGGAGCCAGGGCATCGGGACCTTCCTGTTCGCACCCGACGGCACCTATCGCTACGACGACCCCCGCATGAGCGCGCGAGGCACCTGGCGGATGGACGAGAGCGGGATGCTCTGCACTGTCAACAGCGCGTCGGGGGTGCGTACTTGCTACACGTTCTACCGGCAAGGCGACGGCTATCGCTACTGGCACGACCGGTCGCGCCAGTTCTGGCCGGCGCAACTCCGATAGGCACGCCCATCACCACCTGAAGGAGCGTTCTCATGCCCCTTGGCCCCATGTCCGGCGGCGCCGTGCGAAACCGCGCCCCACGCTCGCTCATCGCGGCCGCGCTCGCCGCCCTCGCCGGGACGGCGCAGGCGGAGGGTGATCCCGCGCGTTACCGGGCCGCGGTGCCCGCGCTGGAGCGGGCTGGCGGTGGCAAGGCCTGCGTCGAGTGTTTCCTGGAGCGCTACGCGCCCGCTGAATTCAACAAGGCCTTCGCCGTGTCGGCGGACGGTGCCTATGGCGGCCGGTGGAGCAGGCGGCTGAGCTTGGACCAGGTTCGTCGCGAGGCGATCGAGAGCTGCCAGAGGAAGCCGGAATTCAATCCCGCCAATCCTTGCGTCGTCTTCTTCGAGAACGATCGCCTGGTCTGGCGGCCATGATCCGAGCTTTGTCCGTCCGGACGGCAGGGCTGCTCGCGGTCGCGCTGCTGCCCGTCCTCGCCGGATCCGCCGCCGCGCAGAGCGCCGCGTCCCGCTCACCCGTCCCCATCGACGCTGTCGTCGTGTTGGTCGTCGTTCTCGGCGTCATCGCCTTCTTCATGCGCGGGCAGATCCTCGCGCAGCTCCAGCAGGACAAGGCCCGGCTCACCGAAGCCGCGTCCTCGCCCGAGGGCATCCAGACGCTGCGCACCCGGAGCAAGCGCGTTCGGATCGTCGCGATCGTGTTCGCCGTCCTCGCCGTGCTCGCGAGCGCCGTGCTGTTGATCAAGATCAACAACACCTCGACCTGGGCGCTGCGCTACGACCCGAGGGTCCACGAGCAGCTCGGCTGGTGGTTCATGGGGGTGGGACTTGTCTGGCTTGTGACCATCGTCTGCGGTGCGCTCGCGTTGGTGGCGTCGCGCAATGTGGCGCGGGTCATGATGCAGCGCGTCGCCGCGATCCGATCACGCCTGGTCGAAATCGAAACGGAACTCGAGGCACGCGCCGAAAACCCCAAGGCCGACCTTCGAGCGGAGCGGCAGCTCCTGGAGTCCGAGCTTCGACAGTTGGGGGCCTGACGCGAACGCACCCCCGTCTCAGTCAGAGCCGTCCCGAGAGGCCAAGCCGGGTCGCGGTCGCGCGATGATGCGCGTGGCAGATCGCCACCGCCAGCGCGTCCGCCGCGTCGGCGCGGCCGGGCGCCGCTCCGGGCAGCAGCATCCGCACCATCGCCTGCACCTGCTGCTTCTGTGCGTGGCCCTGCCCGACCACGGCGCGCTTCACCGCCGTCGCCTGGTACTCCGCGACCGGCACACCTGCGAGCGCCGGCGCCAGCAGCACCACGCCGCGCGCCTGGCCGAGCTTCAGCGTGCTCAACGGATTGCGGTTGACGAAGGTCTCCTCCACTGCCGCTTCGTCCGGCCGCCACGCGGCGATGATCGCCGTCAGCGAGGCATGCAACGCCGCGAGCCGCGCCGGCAGCGCCAGCGCCGCATCCGTCTCCACCACCCCGTCGGCGAGGTGGCTCAGCCGGTTCGCCTCCGTCTCGATCACGCCCCAGCCCGTCACGCCCAACCCCGGATCGAGCCCGAGCACGCGCAGCCGGCGGGGGGACCCGTCAGGCACTGAGCTTCGCCATCACGTCGTCGGAGACCTCGAAATTGGCGAACACCGCCTGCACGTCGTCCAGATCCTCGAGCGCATCGATCAGCTTCAGCACCGATCCCGCCTGTTCCTCGTCCACCGGCGCCGTCGTCTTCGGCCGCCAGTCGAGCTTGGCCTCCTCCGGATCGCCGAACCGCGCCGCCAGCGCGTCGCGCACCGCGAACAGCTGCTCCGGCGCACACGTCACCTCGTGCCCTCCCGCGCCGCTCTCGACGTCCTCCGCCCCTGCCTCGATCGCCGCCTCCAGCATCGCCTCCGCGTCCGCAGCCGAAGCCGGATAGCGGATCACGCCGAGCCGGTCGAACATGAACGACACCGCGTTGCTCTCGCCCAAGGCCCCGCCATGCTTCGAGAACAGCGAGCGCACATCCGAGGCCGTGCGGTTGAGATTGTCGGTCAGCGCCTCGACGATGATCGCCACGCCGCCGGGACCGTAGCCCTCATAGCGCCGCGCGACGTAGTCATCGGCGCCCCCCTCGCCCGTGGCCTTCCTGATCGCGCGCTCGACCGTGTCCTTCGGCATGTTGGCCTGGCGCGCCGCGATCACCGCCGCACGCAGCCGCGGATTGGCATTGACGTCCGGCAGGCCCTGTCGCGCCGAGACCGTGATCTCGCGGATGATCTTGGCGAAGGCGCGCGCGCGTTTTGCATCCTGCGCGCCCTTGCGGTGCATGATGTTCTTGAACTGCGAATGGCCGGCCATGGCCGCCTCGTATCCTTCGAGTCGTGTCCTGGGGTGCGGTGATCGGGCTGTGTAGCAGGACGCGAACGAGGCGGGAACAGGGACGGACAACGGCGTGATCGACCGGACGACGCTGGAGCGGCACCAGGTCTGGGCCAATCTTGCTGCGATCGCGCTCGGGCTCGCGCTCGGCACCGCCACGCCGGCGGTCGCTCCGGTGTTCGAGGCGGTGCAGTGGCCGGCGCTCGTCGCGCTGCTTTACGCGACCTTCACGCAGGTAAGGCTGACGCATCTCGACGCGGCGCTCCGCGACGGGCGTTTCGTCGCCGCCGTGCTGGGCGGCAACTTCGTCGCCGTGCCAGCCCTGGTCGCGGCCCTGCTGCCGCTCGTACCCGCCGAGCCGGCGGTTCGCCTCGGCGTCGTGCTGGTGCTGGTCGTGCCCTGCACCGACTGGTTCATCACCTTCACCCATCTGGCGCGCGGCGACACGACGCGCGCGATCACGGTCGCGCCCATCGTGCTGCTGACGCAACTCACGCTGCTGCCGGTCTATGTCTGGCTGCTGGTCGGCGAAGGGGTCGCCGCCAACGTGCCGCTCGGCCATGTCGCGGGCGCGTTCGTCGCGCTGATCGTGCTGCCGCTGGCACTCGCCTGGGCGACCGAACGCCGGACTGAATGGGTGGGCCGCGCGCTGATCGATCGTCTCGCCTGGATGCCGGTGCCGCTGCTCGCGCTCGTGGTGTTCCTGATCGCAGCCGCGCAGGTGGCGGCCGTGCGCGCCTCGCTGCCGCTGCTCGGCGCCGTGCTGCCGGCCTTCGTGCTCTATCTCGGCGGCGCGCTGGCGCTCGGCCTCGGGCTCGGCCGGCTGCTCGACCTGCCCGCGCGTGCGGCCCGCACCCTCGCCTTCAGCCTCGGCACGCGCAACTCCTTCGTCGTGCTGCCGCTGGCACTCGCGTTGCCTGCCGAGTGGCAGGTGACGACGGTGGTGATCGTGTCCCAGTCGCTGGTCGAACTGTTCGGCATGCTCGCGTTCCTGCGCCTGGTGCCGCGCCTGCTGCCGGACCGGTAGCGCCAACGCGATCACGCCCCTCCCCGCCGTCGCGCTAGGCTGCGCCCACACGCGCGTGCTGGTCCGTTACATCGAGGAGGCAACGATGCGCATGTCGGATCCTGCCGTGGGGCGGCACACGCCCATGGGCGCGACCCTGGTGCCCGGTGGCGCGACCTTCCGCACCTGGGCACCGAACGCGCGCGCCGTCCACCTCGTCACCGATCATCGCGCCACCGACGACTGGTCGCGCTGGACGCCTTGCGCGGAGAGCCTGCTGACCCCGCTCGGCGACGGCACCTGGGCCGGCTTCGCGCCGGGCATGGCGGACGGCGACCCGTACCTGTTCTGGATCCAGGGACCCGAGGGCGGCAGCGAGGGGTTCAAGCGCGACCCCTATGCGCGCGAACTCGCCACATCCCCGCCCTTCCCCGACTGCCCCTGCCTCGTCCGTCCCGCGCACGACTATCCGTGGCACGACGCACATTGGCGCCCGCCCGCCTTCCATGAGCTGATCATCTACCAGCTCCATGTCGGCGTGTTCTGGGGCGCCAACCCGGACGCACCACACTACGGCAAGTTCCTCGACGTCGCCGCGCGCATCCCGTATCTGCGCGGCCTCGGTGTGACCGCGATCCAACTCTTGCCAATCCAGGAATACGACGACGATTTCGGCCTCGGCTATGCCGGCCTGGACTTCTTCTCGCCCGAGATGGTCTACTAGGTCGAGGATCAGGCCGAGCTGGCGCAGCATCTCGTGGTGGTGAACGCGCTGCTGGCCGAGCATGGACAGCCCCCGCTCGCGCTCGCCGATCTCGTCTCGGGGCCGAACCAACTGAAGTGCCTGATCGATCTCTGCCACCTGAACGGAATGGCCGTGATCGTCGATCTCGTCTTCAACCATGCTGGCGGCGGCTTCGGCGAGCGCAGTCTCTACTACTACGATCGCCAGGCGTGGGGCGACGACAACCGCTCCCTCTACTTCACCGACAAGGGCTGGGCGGGAGGCAAGGTATTCGCCTACTGGCAGGACCCGGTTCGCCAGTTCCTGATCGACAACGCAACATTCTTCCTCACCGAGTACCGCGCCGACGGCATCCGCTACGACGAAGTGACGGTGATCCACGAGCATGGCGGCGACCGCTTCTGCCGCGACCTCACCTCGACGGTCCGCTACATCAAGCCCGCGGCGATCCAGATCGCCGAGTACTGGAACTGGGACCGTGCCTATCCTGTCACGCCGGCGCCTTCCGGGCTCGGCTTCGACGCGGCACTCGGCGACCGGTTGCGCGACGCGCTGCGCTTCGTGCTGGCCGAGGCGTCACGCGGCCGCGATGCGCATGTCCATCTCGACCGCGTGGCCGAGGCGCTGTCGCCGCCACCGGGCTTCCCGGCCGCCTGGACGGTCGTGCAGTGCCTGGAGAACCACGACGTGGTGCGCTGGGACTACGACGCGCATGCCCCGCGCGCGCCGCGGGTACCGGCGGTGGCGGACCCGTCGCACCCCCACTCGTGGTACGGCCGCAGCCGCGCGCGCGTCGTCACCGCCCTACTCCTCTGCGCGCCCGGCATCCCGATGCTGTTCATGGGCCAGGAAATCCTGGAGGCGCGCCCCTGGCACGACGACATCCGCTTCTGGTCGCAGTTCCTGATCGGCTGGGACGAGGTGGACCAGATGCGCGCGAAGCATGACTTCCTCCGCTTCGTGCAGGACCTCGTCCGGCTGCGCCGGCAGCATCCCGCGCTCGCGGCCGAGGGCGTGCGGGTACCGCAGGTGCACGAGCGCGACCGCGTGCTGGTGCTGCACCGCTGGGTCGAGGGCGAGGGCCGCGATGTCGTGGTCGTCGCAAGCCTGAACGAGCAGGCGCTGGAGGATTACCTCGTCACGCTGCCCTGGCCGGGGCGGTGGCGCGAGGTGTTCAACAGCGATGTCTACGATCCGTTCCCGAACGTCGCGCCCGTCGGCAATTTCGGCGCGGTGCACGCCGACCCCGCCGCCGGCTTCGGCTATCCCCACGTCGCGCGCATGCGCATCCCGGCGAACGGCGTGATCGTGCTCGCGCGCTGAGGCCCCATATCTGCCTGCCGACAGTTTCACCCTCGGCCGGCCGGTATGAAGGGGTTGTTTCGCGCGTGGC
>CAZHMM010000021.1:0-33724 GCA_964533585.1 uncultured Elioraea sp. | reverse complement strand
TTCATCCCGACGGTGAAGCAGCTGGTCGAGCGGATCGAGACGGGGGATTGAGGCTGGCCGGCCGGGCTTCGGCCCTCTCGATCCGTGCGCCATGCTGCTGAGACCGAGCGCAGGCCTCTTCCGCTGACACGAACGGCAGCGCAGGTCGCTCGCCCCCCGGCCTGTTCACGCAGGCGGCCTGCGGTGCGACACTCCCACCGTCAGCGCAGGGGAGGTGCGGCATGGGCCTGGTGATCCACGCCACCACGATCGTCACCGGCGACGATGCGGACACGGTGCATCACGGCGCCTCGATCGCGATCCGTGACGACCGCATCGCCGCGATCGGGCCGGACGAGGAGGTGGCACGGGCGTTCCCGGATGCCGAGCGGATCGATGGCCGCAACCGCGCGGTGTTCCCGGGCTTCGCCAACATCCACACCCATCTCGGCATGACGCTGGCGCGCGGCCTCTACGAGGATCTCTCGCCGCCGCACACGCCGCCCTTCTCGGGTGGGCTGTCGCCGCTGCCGCTGCCGAAGCTCTCGGCCGAGGAGTATGCGGTGATGTGCCAGCTCGGCGCGCTGGAGGCGATCCGCAGCGGCACCACCGCGGTGCTGGAGGACGGCGCGAACATCGCCGGCTACGCGCCGCAGATGGTCGAGACGGGGCTGCGCATGCTGCTCGCCGAGCGCACCTGGGATCGCGCCAACACCTCGATCGGCGATCCCGGTCCGTTCGAGCAGGACGACCGGCGCGGCGAGGCGGGGTTGCAGCGCATCGCCGATCTGCATTCGAAATGGCATGGCGCGGGCCAGGGTCGGATCGGCGTCGGGCTCGCCGCCTGGGCGCCGGACATGTGCTCGCCCGGACTGCTCAGGCGCGTGCGCGCGATGCAGGAGGAGCTCGACACCACCGCAACGATCCACCTGAACCAGATCTGGGGCGAGGTCGCGGCGGTGCAGGCGCATCGCGGCATGCTGCCGACCGAGTATCTCGCGAGCCTCGATTTCCTCGGCCCGCGCCTCGTCTGCGCGCATTGCCGCTGCATGGACCATCGCGAGGAGCGGCTGCTGGGGCGCGCGCGCGTCTCGGTGTCGTTCAACTCGGCGATCGCCGCACGGCGCGGCCTGAGCCCGCGCGTCGCCGTGCTGGAGCAGGAAGGCTGCACGATCGGCATGGGCTCGGACAACATGGCCGAGGACATGGTGGAGGTGACGCGCACCGGGCTGTTCATGGAGCGCATCCGCCGCGAGGACGGCCGCAACCCGACGCCCGAGCAGGCGCTGCGCTGGGCCACGCGCAACGGCTACGCGGCGATGGGCATCGCCGATGCCGGCGTCCTCGCGCCCGGCAACAAGGCCGACCTGATCGTCGTGCGGACCGATCGGCCGCATCTGACGCCGATGATCCGCGCGGTCTCGACCTTCGTGCACCAGGGCCAGCCGCATGATGTCGAGAGCGTGATGGTGGACGGCGCCTGGCTGATGCGCGACGGCACGGTGCGGACCATGGACGAGGCGGCGATCGTGCAGGAGGCGGACCGGATCGCGCGCCGCGCCTGGGGCGCGCTGTTCGCCGCCAAGCCGGAGCTGCGCATCCTGCCAGGGCTGCCGGCGGCGTTCTGATCCCGCGCCTGCCGGCCCTTCCGTTACGCCTTGAGCGAGAGTGTGACGACCGGCGTCAGCCTCGCCCCCGCGGGCAGACTGACGCGTAGCCTGAGCCACGACCCGAAATGCGCGACACGCAGCACCGCGATCCCCTCGGTCGCGTCCGGCACCGCCGCGCTCGATCCCTCGTCCACCCAGCGGATGCCATCGGGTGAGATCTGCACATGCGCGCGCCCTTCGCCGGTCGGGCCCTCGGCGGCGAGGGCGCGCAGGAAGAAGATCGCCTCGGAGGCCCAGCCGGCCTCGAACGGTTCGGTCACCGCCTCGCCCTCCCAGCGCTCGTTGCGGGCGACGATCGCGGTGTGGCTCTCGCGCAGCATCGCTCAGAACTCCCCCGAGAGGCAGACGCTGTCGATGTAGAGGAACACGCGCTTGTCGGTCTCGGCCTCGGCGAAGAACACCAGGTTCAGCATGCACCAGAGATTGCGCATCGCCGGGATGACGATGTTGGGGATGCCGGCGAGATCGTAGCGGCGATCATTGCACTGCATCTCGATCATGCGCATCGACGCCAGATCGAAGTCGAAGCGCATGTAGTGCCAGTTGATCTTGGTCGGAATCTCGTTGTAGCAGAGCTTCTGCTCGCCGCCCGGAATGTCCTTCCAGCCGAACGGCGCGAGATGGTCGTGCGTCGCCGTCTTGCCCTCGGTGCCGATCTCGCGCACCGGCGTCGTTTCGTCCTTGTACTGCCAGCGCTGGATGTGTTTTCCGTCCTCGGCGTTGAGGAAGCGGATATGCGGCATCACCCGCAGGCCGCTCTGCTCGTAGCCGGTCTGCAGGTCGTAGAGGAACCCGACCGAGCGGACATCGGTCTCGGAGAGGCGCAGCTCCGTCGCCTCGGGCTTGAAGGTGAAGTAGAACTCCAGCCGGATCGGTCCGGCCTGGCGGAAGGTGAGCCGCTTGATCGCGGTCGAGCGGATGCCGCGCTTCGGACGCGTGGCGATCTTCAGCGCGTAGGTGCCGTCCACGCCGCCATGCGTGCCCGCGTCCCAGTGGCTGACGGTGGCGAGCTGCGGATGCGTATGCGTCGCGTAGGAGGACGTCATCGAGTCGAGCGTGTGCTCGTAGTTGCCGACCAGCTGCGTCCAGCCGCAGTAGCCGCGGTCGAAGTCGTCGAAGCAGATGATGCGGCGCATCGGATCGAACCGGCTGAGGCGCGGATCGGCGAGCCGGAGCTCCTGGAGTGTCGTGGACACTGGGTTTCCTTCCTCTCTATCCCTTGACGCCGCCGGCGGTCAGCCCGGCGACCAGATGGCGTTGCAGCAGCACGACGAACAGCAGGACCGGCACGAGCTGGAGGGTCGCGGCGGCGAAGACGGGTCCCCAGTCCACGCCCGTGACCGAGCCGAGCATCTCGCTGATGATCAGCGGCGCGGTGCGCGCGCGGGTGGTCGTGAACACGAAGGCGAACAGGAACTCGTTCCAGGCGAAGATGAAGATGAACACGGCCGCGGCGATCATGCCCGGGACCACCAGCGGCACGATCACATGGCGCAGCATCTGCCAGAGCGAGGCGCCGTCGACCTCGGCCGCCTCCTCGAACTCGCGCGGCACCTGATCGACGAATGCCTTCATGATCCAGGTGCCGAGCGAGACGAAGAACGCCGCGTAGAGCAGCACCAGCACCAGATGCGTGTCGGACAGCCCTGCCGCGTTCACCGCCGGAAACAGCGGCAGGGTGATGACGATCGGCGGGAACATCCGCACCAGCACCATGAAGAACGCGCTCGAGGTCAGGAGCCGGCCGCGGCGGCGCGCATAGACCCAGCCCGCGAGCGCGCTCGCCACCACGGTGACCGCGGTCGCGCCGAGCGTGATGATCAGGCTGTTGGCGAGCGAGCCGAAGAACTCGGGCCAGAGCCGGGCGAGCTCGACATAGTTCTGCGTCGTCGGTGGCACGAAGTACTGTGGCGGCACGGCGAAGATGGTCGCGGGCGGGCGGAACGAGGCGTGGATCACGAAGACGATCGGGAACAGCGACCACACCGCGACCGCGATGAACGCGAACCCGCGCAGGGCGCGCCGCAGCAGCGGCCGCCAGCGGCGCCTAGGTCGCATCGGCGAACATCCGCCGCTGCACGGCGCGGAGATATGGGATCGAGATCGCGAGCGAGAGCAGCAGCATGGCCCAGCCGGTCGCGGCGGCGAGGCCGAGCTCGTGATACCGGAACGCCGCCTTGTAGAGATAGACCGCCATCACCTCGGTCATGCGCGCCGGTCCGCCCTGGGTGAGCAGCCAGGGCTCGGAGAACAGGCGGAACGCGAACACGTAGCGGAACAGCAGTGCGACGAGGAACGCCGGCATGATCGAGGGCAGCGTCACGTGCAGGAAGGCCCGCCAGGCGCCCGCACCGTCAACCTTCGCGGCCTCGTGCAGCTCCTTCGGCACGCCGAGCAGCGCGGCGTAGAGCAGCAGGAACGTGAATGGCAGGTGGTGCCACACCGCGAGCAGCACGATCAGCGTCAGCCCGTGCACCGGATTGACCGCCCACTCCAGACTGGGAATCCCAAGCGCGCCGAGCAGCAGCTGCATCACGCCCACCTGCGGCTCGAACATCGTCTTCCACATGATCACGACCACGACCTCGCTGATCGCGTAGGGCGCGAGCACGATCGCGAGCATCAGGCGCGGGAAGGGTAGGCCGCCGGCGAACAGCAGCGCGATGCCGAGGCCGAGCAGCAGCTCGGCATAGACGATCACGTTGACAATCACGACGGTGTTGAGGAAGGCACGCCAGAAATACGGATCGGCGGCCAGCTTGGCGTAGTTGGCAAAGCCGACATAGCGCGCCTCGGTGCCGAACGAGGCCTCGTGCAGGCTGAGCCAGCCGACCCAGAGCGAGGGCACGAAGATGGTCACAACCAGCAGCAGCTGCGCCGGCGAGATCAGCAGGTAGTGGATCGGCCGCGCGCGCATCGCCGCGCCGTCAGGCCAGCGTCAGGCGCGCCAGCGCGGCGCGGTCGATCTCGATGCCAAGCCCCGGCCCCTCGGGCACCGGCAACGCGCCGCCCTCCAGCAGCGACGGATCGCCGGGCTTCGTCGTCGCGAGCTCCTCGCGCAGCGGATTGGGGAAGATCATGCACTCGAAGGTCGCGAAATTCGGCATTGCCGCGGCGAGGTGCAGCGAGGCGGCCGCGCAGATGGCGCCTGAGAAGCCCATATGCGGCGCGTAGGCGACGTGGAAGCAGTGCGCGAGGGTGGCGATGCGGCGTGTCTCGGTGATGCCGCCCGACCGCGCGACATCAGGCTGGATCACGCCGACCGCGCGGCTCGCGATCAGGTCGCGCGCGCCCCAGGCGGTGAACTCGCTCTCGCCAGCGGCGAAGCGGATCGGCACGGCGGCGCGCAGCCGCCGGTAGCCGTCGAGATCCTCCGGCACGATCGGCTCCTCGAGCCAATGCACGTCGAGGTCGAGCAGCGCGCGCGCGAGGCGCACCGCGTCGTCATACTCGAAGGCCCAGTTCGCATCCGCGCAGAGCTTCGCCCGCCCGCCGACCAGCCGCGTGAGGACCCGCATGCGCTCGATTGCCGCCTCGACCGGCGCACCGATCTTCACCTTGAGCAACGGGAAGCCGCGCCGCACCGCCTCCTCGGCCTGCGCCTCGGCGATCGCGAGCGGACCCCAGGAGATCGAGGACGCATAGGCGGTGACGCGCTCGCGCCCGCATGTGCCGAGTAGCCGGTGCACGGGCTGGCCGAGCGCCTTGCCCATGATGTCCCAGAGCGCGATGTCGATCGCCGCGACCGTCTCGATCAGGACCCCGCCGGAGCGGCCGGTGGTCGCGCGCGCGAGCGTCAGCCACAGCGCCTCGACCGTGAACGGATCGGCGCCGAGCAGCAGCGGCTTCAGCGTCTGCTCCACCAGCGTCGCCGCCGCCGCGGGGGCGGCGCGCAGCAGCCCCTCGCCCCAGCCGGTGATGCCCTGGTCGGTGATCACCTCGACCACCAGGATCGAGATCGTCGGGTAGTTTCCGGCGGAGGTCTTCTGGATGTCCGGCGCGATCGGTGCGGCAAGCGGGTGGGCTTTCACCTCGACGATCCGCACCGTTCCCTCCCCCGCATTGACCGCTGTTCAGCTGTTATGATAAGCAGATACCATAAGGGTGAGCAAGGGGCCGATGCCGGACGCGCTCGAGGTCGTCGCCGCACCGCGCCAGCGCCTGTCGGACCACGTCGTCGGGCAGCTGCTGGAAGGAATCGCGACGGGCAGACTCGCGCCGGGCGAGGAACTGCCGCCCGAGGCGGCGCTCGCGCAGCGCTTCGGCGTCAGCAAGACGGTGGTGCGCGAGGCGCTCGGCCAGCTTGCGGCGATGGGCGCGGTGCTGATCCAGCAGGGCCGGCCGACGACCGTGCTGCCGCCCTCGGCGGCACCGCTCGCGACCTTCTTCGACCGCGCGATCCGCTCGCGCCCCGAGGGGCTGCGCGAGGCGATCGAACTCCGCCGCGCGATCGAGACCGAGATCGGCGCGCTCGCCGCGGCGCGCGCGACCGAGCAGGACATCGCCGCCCTCACCGCGCTGGTCGCGACCATGCGGGCGGAGCGTGACACGGTCGATCCGTGGGTGGAGGCCGATCTCGCCTTCCACCTCGCGCTCGCGCGCACCGCCGGCAATGCGCTGATGCTGTTCTTGATGGAGGCACTGGCGCCGGCGGCCAAGCACGTGATGCGGCTGATGCAGGGTCGGCGCGAGCTGCGCGACGCACGCCGCACGCTCGCGCGCCATGAGCGCATCCTGGTGGCGATCCGCAGTCGTGACCCGGACGCCGCACGGCTCGCCCTGCATGCGCATTTCGATGCCTCGCGCGACCTCGTCGCGGCGATGGCACCGCTGCGGCAGCCGCCATGACACCTCGCTGCGTGGCGCTTGGACACTGGCCGACGCCGTTCGAGCCGGCGCCGCGGCTCTCGGCCGCACTCGGCCGGGAGATCTGGTTCAAGCGCGAGGACCTCGCCGGTGCCGCGCTCGGCGGCAACAAGATCCGCCAGCTCGAATGGCTGCTCGGCGAGGCGCTGGCCGAGGGCGCCGATGCGGTGCTGACGACGGCCGGCGCGCAGTCGAATTTCTGCCGCGCGCTGGCCGGCTCGGCGGCGAAGCTCGGGCTTGCCTGCACGCTCGTGCTGCGCGGGCCCGCGCCGCCGCGTCAGGGCAATCTGCTGCTCGATACGCTGTTCGGCGCCGAGATCCGCTTCGTCGCCGCGGCCGATCCGTGGCACCCCTCGCTCGCGGCCGCGCTTGAGGAGGCCGCTGCGTCGCTGCGCGCGCGCGGGCATCGTCCCTACGCGATCCATCTGCCCGGCGCGAGCGCGCCGCCCGCCGCGCTGGCCTGGGCCAACGCGGCCGGGGAGCTCGACGCCGACTGGCGGGCGGCCGGGATCGATCCGGGAACGATCGTTGTCGCTGCCGGGTCGGGACTCACCGCCGCCGGGCTCGCGCTCGGTTTGGCCCGGCTCGGCCGGCGCTGCCAGGTGCGCGCGGTCAGCGTGCAGCAGCCGGCCGAGCGGCTCGGACCATGGATGGACAGTGTCGCGCGCCGCGCCGCCGAGCGCGCGGGCTGGCCGGCGCCGCCTCGGCTGCCCCTGGTGGTGGACGACGCCTGGATCGGGCCCGGCTACGCGGTGCCGAGCGAGGCGTCGCTCGCGGCCCTGCTGAGCGTCGCGCGGAGCGAGGGCGTGGTGCTCGATCCCGCCTATACCGGCAAGGCCATGGCGGGGCTGATCGGCGCGCTCGGCCGCGGCGGAGTGCCGGATGGGCCGGTGGTGTTCCTGCACTCGGGCGGGCTGCCCGGACTGTTCGCTGCCGCCGACGCCGTGGCCGCCGTGGCCGCGGCGACGCACGAGGCGGCAGCTTCATGAGCGCGAAGGGCCGCATCCGCTGCGACCTCGATCTCGACGATCGCACGCCCGGCCGGCGCCTCGGTTGGCTCAGCATCCCGCATTCGCGCCACGAGAGCGGCTACGGCGTGATCCCGGTGCCGATCGCCGTGCTGGCGGGCGGCGAGGGACCGTCCGTGCTGCTGACCGCCGGGAACCACGGCGACGAGTACGAGGGGCAGGCCGTGCTGCGCGAGCTGATCCGCGCGCTGGATCCCGCGCGCCTCAATGGACGGCTGATCGTGCTGCCGGCGCTGAACCTGCCGGCGGTGCTGGCCGGCCGGCGCGACTCGCCGCTCGACGGCGGCAACCTCAACCGGCTGTTCCCCGGTGATCCGAATGGCGGGCCGACCTCGATGCTCGCGCATTTCGTCGATACCACGCTGCTGCCGCGCGTGGCCTGGGCGCTCGACTTCCATTCCGGCGGCAGCTCGATGGAGTACCTGCCCTGCGCGATGGTGCGCGCGAGCGGCGATGCTGCGCTGGCCGCGCGGCTCGAAGCGGCGATGCGGGCGATGCGGCTGACCCTCGCGCTCGTCGTGCAGGCCACGCAGGATGCGCGCACGCTGCCGGCGGCCGGGCTCGCGCGCGGCGTGGTGCATGTCGCCTGCGAGATCGGCGGCGGCGGGTCGCTCACGCCGGCCTCGGTCGCGGCCGCCGAGGGTGCGCTGCGCGGATTCCTCGACCACGCCGGCGTGCTTGCCGACGACGCGCCGCCGACCTCGCCACCACGGTTGATGCACGTCGCCGGCAGCGACCATTTCCTGTTCGCGACCGTGCGCGGGCTGTTCGTGCCGGAGGTCGGGCTCGGCGAGACCGTGGCGGCGGGCCAGCGAGCCGGTCGCATCCTCGCGATCGAGGAGCCCGAGCGGCCACCGGTCGCGCTACACTTCGCCCGCGCGGGGCTCGTCGTCTGTCGGCGCGTCCCCGCCCAGGTGGCACCCGGCGATTGCGTCGCGCATGTCGCGACCGATGCCGGCAGATGACAACGCAACCACAAGGGGAGAGACCGTCATGACCATCAGCCGTCGCAGCCTGATCGGCTCCGCCGCCGTCGCCACGGGCCTTGCCGCGACCGGCGCGCACGCGCAGCCGCAGAGGCTCAACATCTATTCGCACCGCGTGCACCGCACGGTCGCGACCGGCACGCAGGGCGGCGACATCACCGAGGCCTGGTCGCAGCGCACCGGCATCGGCGTCGAGTGGGTGACCTTCGACACCGGGCCGTTGCAGGAGCGGCTGTTCCGCGAGGCGAGCCTGCGCGAGACCAGCGTCGATATCGGCTTCCTGCTGAACACCCAGACCGTGCCGCGCATCACGACGCTGTTCGAGCCGCTGGACGAGTACATGGCGCGCGATCCGGTCGAGGATGCGGCCGACATCTTCCCCGGCATGCTCCAGGGCATGACGATCGGCGGCAAGCTCTATGGCCTGCCGTTCCGCCATGCCTCCTCCGGGCTGCACTACAATGAGGAGATCCTGGCCGAGCGCGGCATCACGTCGCCGCCCCGCACGATCGAGGAGCTTGCGGAGGTGGCGAAGCGCTGCACCTACACGCGCGCCAACGGCACGCCGGTGGTCGGCTTCCTGCTGCCCGGCGTGACCTATCCCAACGTAATCGACATCGCGCGCGCCTGGGACGGCGAGTTCATCACGCCCGACATGAAGTGCGTGGCGAACGAGAAGCCGATGGTGAACGCGATCACGCTGCTGCGCGAACTGTTCGTCGCTGGCGCGTTCCCGCGCAACTTCGCCGGCATCAGCACCGAGGAGGTGAATGTCTGGATGCAGAACGGCCGCGCGGCGCTGATCATCAACTCGATGGGTCGCAACCAGATCTACAACGATCCGCAGCGTTCGCAGTTCCCCGGCAGGATCAGGACCACGACCATCCCGGTGAGCCGTGAGCTCTCCGGCAGGTTCGACGTCGCGCCGGCGAAGGTCGAGTTCTGGGGCATGGCGATCCCGCGCGCCTCGCGCAACAAGGACCAGGCGTGGAGCCTGATGAAGGAGATGCTGAGCCGCGAGAGCACGCTGAAGGCGGCGTTGAACGGCAACGGCCCGGTCCGCAACAGCACCTATGACGATGCGCGCATCCGCGCCCGTGTACCCTATGCCGATGCCGAGCGCGCGGTGCTGAAGGTGGCGCGCGTACCCATGCCCGCCTTCGACCAGGCGGCCCGTGCCGGCGACTTCTTCAAGGAGGAGGCCGAGGCCGCGGTGCTGGGCATGAAGACCCCGCAGCAGGCGATGGACGACCTGGTCCGTCGGGTACAGCCGTTGCTGGCCTAGCAGGAGGGCGGTAGTGCAGGGGGGTGTGGGGGGACGAGCGTCGTCCCCCCACTCCTTCTTGTTCAGGAGTGCCTTGTGAAGATCCTCTCCATCCAGTCCTGGGTGTCGCACGGTCATGCCGGCAACGCCGCGGCGGTGTTCCCACTGCAGCGTCTCGGCGCCGAGGTCATCGCCGTGCATACGGTGCTGTTCTCCAACCACACCGGCTATGGCGCCTGGCGCGGCCAGGTGGTGGATGCCGGTCTCGTGCGCGACGTCGTCGCCGGCGTGGACGAGCGCGGTTCACTTTCCGATACCGACGCGTTGCTGACCGGCTACATGGGCGATGCGGCGATCGGCGAGGCGGTGCTGGAGGCCCATGGTCGGCTGGTGCGCGCCAACCCGAAGGCGATCTGGTGCTGCGATCCGGTGATCGGCGATGTCGGGCGCGGCGTGTTCGTCCGCCCCGGCATTCCGGAGTTCTTCCGCGACCGCTGCGTGCCCGCGGCCGACATCCTGACGCCGAACCATTTCGAGCTCGACTGGCTGACCGGGAGCGAGACGCGCACGCTTGCCGCGCTCTGCGAGGCGGCGCGCGCGCTCATGGTGCGCGGGCCGAAGCGGGTTCTCGTCACCTCGCTGCATGTCGAGGATACGCCGGAGGACGCGATCGACGTGCTCGCCCTCGATGCCGCAGCCGCGTATCGCCTGCGCGTGCCGAAGCTGCCGATCGTCGGGAGGGGCACCGGCGATGTGATCGCGGCGCTGTTCCTCGTCCACACGCTGGCCGGGCTGCCGCTCGCCGAGTGTCTCGCCCGCGCCGTCTCCTCACTGCATGGCGTGCTCGCGGCCACTGTCGCGGCGGGGCGCGAGGAGATGGCGCTGATCGCGGCGCAGGACCAACTTGTGGCACCCTCGCGGCTGTTCACCCCGGAGCGCCTGGCATGAGCAATCCCTACGATCCACGCATCTCTGGCTACCCGCGCGACATGGTCGGCTACGGCCGCACGCCGCCGGACCCGAAATGGCCGGGCGGCGCCGCGCTCGCGGTCCAGATCGTGCTGAACTACGAGGAGGGGGGCGAGAACAACATCCTGCACGGCGATGCGGCGTCGGAGGCGTATCTCACCGAGGTGGTCGGCACGCAGCCGCTGGTCGGGCAGCGCGCCTTCTCGGTCGAGAGCCAGTACGAGTACGGCAGCCGTGCGGGCTTCTGGCGCATCCACCGGCTGTTCACCTCGCGCGGCATTCCGCTGACGGTCTATGCGGTGACGATGGCGCTCGCGCGCAATCCCGAGGCGGCGGCGGCGATGGTCGAGGCCGAGTGGGAGATTGCCTCGCACGCCTGCCGCTGGATCGAGTACCGCGACATGCCGGAAGAGCAGGAGCGCGCCGACATCGCCGAAAGCATCCGCTTGCAGACGGCGGTGACGGGCTCGCGCCCGCTCGGCTGGTACACCGGGCGGTTCTCGCCGAATACGCGCCGGCTGCTGTCGGAGGAGGGCGGGTTCCTCTACTTCGCGGACTCCTACGCCGATGACCTGCCCTACTGGGAGACCGTCAACGGCAAGAACGAACTGATCGTGCCCTATACGCTCGACAACAACGACATGCGCTTCGGCGTCGCGCAGGGGTTCAACACCGGCGATGACTTCGCGCGCTACCTGATCGACGCCTTCGACGTGTTCTACCGCGAGGGGCTGGAAGGGCGACCGAAGATGATGAGCGTGGGTCTGCACAACCGGCTGGTTGGGCGGCCGGGGCGGTTCGCCGGGCTGATCCGCTTCCTCGACCACGTGCAGCGGCACGATCGGGTGTGGCTCTGCCGCCGGGTGGAGATCGCGCGGCACTGGCGCGCGACCCACCCGGCGACATAGGTCACGTCTTCGACACACCCCAGAAGAACGGCACCGGCGCCTTCGCGATCCCCTGCACGGTGCGGCGGAATGCGGTCGGCTGCTGGAACTGGCCGAGCGGCACGAACGGCACGGTCTCGAAGGCGCGCGCCTGGATCTCGGCGATCAGCGCCGCCTGCTGGCCGGGATCGGCCGTGTCCATGAACCTGTCGCGCAGCTCCTCGAGCACGGGATCGGTCGGCCAGCCGGCCCAGGCCTGCGCGCCGTGCGTGCGCAGCGGCAGATGGATCACCGGTGTCGCGACATCAGGCCCGGCCCAGGAGGTGTGGAAGATGTTCCACCCGCCGCGGTCGGGCGGATTGCGGTTCGAGCGTCGCGCCAGCACGGTGCCCCAGTCGGTCGCGACGAAATCGACGTTCATGCCGAGCCGGCGCAGCAGATCGGCCGTCACCTGGCTCATCGTGTGGGTGGCCGGGATGTCGGTCGGGCTGATGATCACGACCGCTTCGCCGGCGTAGCCGGCCTCGCTCAGCGAGCGCCGCGCCGCGGCGAGATCGGCCGGCATCTTCGCCTCGCCCTGGTCCTTGCCGATCGGCGTGCCGCAGACGAGGAAGCTGCGGCAGAGCGTGGCGTATTGCGGGTTGCCGGTGATCGCGGCGAGATAGTCGGTCTGGTTCACCGCCATCATCACCGCGCGCCGCACCGCCGGCTTGTCGAACGGCGGATGGAGGTGGTTGAAGCGGATCATCGCCAGCGAGCCCACCGGGTCGCTGATCTGGATCGCGATGTCGCGGTTGCGCGCGAGGGTGGGCAGCAGGTCGAAGGCCGGCTGCTCGTACCAGTCCACCTCGCCGGTCTGCAACGCGGCCGAGGCGGTGGCCGGGTCGGGGATGATGTGCCATTCCACGCGCTCGACCAGCACGCGCTTGCCGCCGGCCGCACCATCGGGCGGCTCGCTGCGCGGCACGTAGCCGTCGAACTTCGCGAACACCGCGCGGCTGCCCGGCACCCATTCCTCGCGGACGAACCGGAACGGACCCGAGCCGACCGTCTCGGTATTCGGCACCATCGGGTCGGAGGTGCCGACGCGCTCGGGCACGATGAACAGCGCCTGGGTGGAGAGCTTGCCCAGCGCGTCGAGCATCATCGGGAAGGGGCGCTGGAGGCGGATCTCGAAGTCGCGGTCGGAGGTCGCGCGGATGTCGTCGACGATGCGCATGATCGTCTGGCCCATGGTGTCGCGCGCACCCCAGCGGCGGATCGAGGCGACGCAGTCCACGCCGCGGACGGGGGCGTTGTCGTGGAACCTGAGCCCCTCGCGCAGGCGGAACGACCAGACCTTGCCGTCGGCCGAGAGCTGGTGGCCCTCGACCATCTGCGGCTTCGGCCTGAACTCGGTGTCCACGCCGTAGAGCGTGTCGTAGACCATGAAGCCGTAGTTGCGGACGATGTAGCCCGAAGTTGCGACCGGGTCGACCGCGGCGAGATTCGAGTGCGGAATGAACCGCAGCACGCTCGCCGCCGCACGCTGGGCGATCGCGGGACGGGCGAGTGCCGTGGCGGCGGTGGCGGCAAGCAAGGATCGGCGGTTGAGCATCAGACGGCCTCCTCTGGCGCGGTCGGTGTTTCCCTGACCCGGACCGGTGCGGACGGCACATGCGGCTGGCAATCGCCCGGTCAACCGGGGAGTTGGGCCGGATCCTGCGATGCGGCCGAGGGCGAGCCTAGCAGTGCCCCGGCGCAGGGCGGAAGCCTGCCATCGGATCAGGGCTTGCCGCGCGGCGTTCCTGGCGTATGTCTGGACGATGCGCCGCCTGCCCCTGCTGCTCACCGCGCAACTCGCCCTCGCCGCCTGTGCCGTGCCGCCTCCAGGTGCGCCGGCGCCCGAGCCCGGGCCCCCGCCGCGTGTCTCGGTGCTCGACCTCGAGGCGGTGCCGCTGCCGAGCCCCGAGGCTCGCCCCGTCTATGCCCGGTTCCTGACCTATCCCGCGCCGCGCGCCTTCGCGATCGGCGAAGCGGGCGGCATCGCCTGGACCGCCGGCGCGCCCAGCACCGGTGCGGCGGTGGATCGGGCGCTCGCCGGCTGCCAGCGCGCCAACCGCAATCGGCCCTGCCGGCTCTATGCCCGCGACCAGGATGTCGTGTGGGACGGCGAGCCGCCGGTGGACCAAGCACCTCCGGAAGGAACGGGTGGGCCGGGCTGGATGCTGTTCGTGCCGCAGGGCACGCTGCATCATGGGCCGTCCGGGCGCGGCGCGGTGTTGTGGACACATGGCCGCGGCGGCGAGCCGGCCTCGCCGCAGGCGCGCATGCCGCAGCCCTTCGTGCAGCGCTTCAACAATGCCGGTTTCGACGTCTGGCTGCTGCTGCGCGAGCCGCGCGCGGACCGCAACTATGACCGGGTGCTGTCCTTCGCCGACGAGACGCTGCGCGCAGCCGCCCGGTGGCTTCGGGCCGAGCAGGGCTACGAGCGGGTGATCGCGGCGGGCCAGTCGGCCGGCGGCTGGGCGGCGCTCGCCGCGCTCGACACGCCGGGGCTGCTGGACGGCGTGATCGCGGTCGCCGGGGCGGGCTACTACGTCGCGCCGGACGGACGGCGCGACCTGCTCGACTTCGATGCGCTGCTCGCAGGCGTGCGTGATGCGGACGCGCCGATCGTCGCGGTCATGTTCGACGGTGATCCGCTGCTGCCGAATCCCGCCAGCAGTGCGGCGGCGATGCGGCGCGCACTCGCTTGGCGCAACGGTGCCCTGCTGGTGATCGAGCGGCCCGCCGGGCTCGCCGGCCATGGGGCGGGCGCAGCGCCGGCTTTCAATGACCGGTTCGGCGACTGCCTGCTGCGCCTGATCGCCGAGGGTGATGGGGCCGCCTGCCCGCCCGCCCGCCTGCCGCCGACCTGACAGGCACGGCGTCGCCGTGCTAACCCGGCATCGGCAGGGAAGGCCGAGGCCGGGATGACGCAACCGACTCCCCGACGCGTCGTCGTGCTCGACGACGGCTATGCGCATTACGAGGCGGAAAGGGCCGTGCTGGCGCCGCTCGGCGCCGAGCTCGTGCTGCGCCCCTGTCGCGGCGATGCCGAGGCCGTGCGCGCGGCAATGGCGGATGCCGACGCCGTGCTGGTGCGCGAGAGCCCGGTCGATGCGCAGGCGATCGCGGCAACCAAAGCCAAGGTGATCGTGCGCTACGGCGTCGGCCACGAGAACATCGATGGAGCAGCCGCGGCAGCGCTTGGCATCCCGGTCTGCAACGTGCCCGATTTCGGCACCGACGAGGTCTCCGATCATGCGATCGGGCTGATCCTCTCGGCCGCCCGCCGCATCGTCGAGGCGGACCGGCGTGTGCGCGCGGGCTCCTGGGGCGTGCCGATGGACCGCAAGGTCTCTCGCCTGCGCGGCGGCACGCTCGGTCTGATCGGCTATGGGCGGATCGGCGCGGCGGTGCATCGCAAGGCCCTGGCACTCGGCCTCGCGCGCGTGCTGGTGCACGATCCGTTCCTGAAATCCGTGCCCGAAGGGACGGAGCCGGCGAGCCTCGACCTGATCGCCCGCGAGTCCGACGTGATCAGCCTGCACGCGCCGGCCACCAACGCCACCCGCCACATCGTCGGCCGCGCCTTCCTCGCCCAGGTGAAGCCGAGCGCGATCCTGGTGAACACGGCGCGCGGGGCGCTGGTGGACGAAGCGGCACTCGCCGCGGCACTCGCGGAAGGGCGACTGCGCGCCGCCGGGCTTGATGTCTTCCTGCCCGAGCCGTTGCGCGCCGACAGCCCGCTGCGCGTGCTCGACAACGTGGTGCTCACCGACCATGCCGCCTGGTACAGCGAGGAGGCGATCGCCGATCTCCAGCGCCAGGCCGCCGAGGAAGTGGCGCGCGTGCTCCGCGGCGACAAGCCGCTCAACCAGGTCAACAAGGGTCCGTTTTCGGCATGAGTCATCCGCTGCTGCCGCGCCTGATCGAGGCGCGGGTGGTTCCGGTCGTTCGCACGCGCTCGCACGAGGCCGCGCGTACGGCCGTCGCGTGGTTGCGCGAGGCCGGCTTCACCACCTTCGAGATCACGCTGACCGTGCCGAACGCGACGGCGCTGATCGCCGAGCTTGCACGCGATCCCGCCCTGCTGGTCGGCGCGGGTACGGTGCGGACCGCGGCCGAGGCCTATGCCTGCGGCGAGGCGGGCGCGCGCTTCATTGTCTGCCCCTGGAACGAGCCCGAGATCGTGCCGGCGGGACGGCGCTTCGGCGCGCTGGTGATGCTCGGCGCGCTCACGCCCGACGAGGTGGTCGAGGCGCTCGAGGGCTTTGCCGACGTGGTGAAGATCTTCCCCGCCGCCTCGATGGGTGGGCCCGCGCATATCCGCGCGCTGCGCAGCGTCTTCCCCGACGTGCCGTTCTGCCCGACCGGCGGCGTCGATCCGGCGAATCTGCGCGCCTATCTCGATGCGGGCGCCGCCTTCGTCGGCATCGGCGGCAAGCTGGTCGACGAAAAGCTGATCGCCGCCGGCGACAAGGACGCGGTGCAGGAGGCGGCGCGCGCCGCCCTCGCCGCGTGAGCGTCGACATCCTCTGCATGGGCGAACCCATGCTGGAGTTCAACCACCAGCCGGATGATGGCTCCGGCCGCGTGCTCTATCTGCGCGGCTTCGGCGGCGACACCTCGAACGCGGCGATCGCCGCCTCGCGCCAGGGTGTGCGCGCGGGCTATGTCACCGCGATCGGCACCGATTGGGCAGGCGATGCGTTCATGCGCCTCTGGGCCGAGGAGGGTGTGGAGACGGCGACCGTGATCCGCGATCCGGAGGCACCGACGGGCGTCTACTTCGTCGATCACGATGCGCGCGGCCACCACTTCACCTTCTATCGTACCGGCTCTGCGGCGAGCCGCTATGCGCCGGCGATGCTGCCGGAGGCGGCGATCCGCGGCGCCCGCGTCTTCTACGCCTCCGGCATCAGCCAGGCGATCAGCGCCTCGGCGGCGGATGCCGTGTTCCGCGCGATGGAGATCGCTCGCGAAGCCGGCGTTACGGTCGCGTACGACACCAATCTGCGCCTGCGCCTCTGGCCGGCCGCGCGCGCGCGCGCCGTGATCCACGAGGCGATCGCGATGAGCGACATCGCGCTGCCGAGCCGCGAGGACGCCGAGGCCCTGACCGGGCTTGCCGATCCGCAGGCGATCGCCGAGCGCTATCTGCGGCTGGGGCCCCGCATCGTCGCGGTGAAGTGCGGCCGCGACGGCGCGCTGCTCGCCACTGCCGACGGCGTGGTGCTGCGCGCCGCCCCGCACGCCGTCACCGCGGTGGATGCGACCGGCGCCGGCGACACGTTCTGCGGCGCGTTCCTCGCGCGCATCGTGCTCGGCGATGCGCCCGAGGCGGCGCTCGCCTACGCCAACGCGGCGGCGGCGCTCTCCACCACCGGCTATGGGGCGGTCGCGCCGATTCCGCGGCGTGCCGCGGTCGAGGCCCTGCTCGGCGGCTGATCAGCCGAAGGTCCAGCTCTCGGGCTGCTCGATCGGCCGGTCGTCGTTCAGGCGCAGGAAGCCCTTCACCGTGCGCACCAGCACGAACACGAAGCCCCAGGCCAGGAACAGGAACCCGATCAGCAGCCAGGCGGTCAGCACGCCGACCACGCCCCAGAGCAGGCTGATCCAGAAGGTGCGGATCTGGAACGTGAAGTGCGTGCGCAGCCAGGGCGGCGCCTCGTCGCGTTTCAGATGCGCGATCACCACGCCGACGATGAAGGCGAGCCCGGTGATGAACCCCGCGCCGTAGAGGATATAGACCGTGAGCACGAGGGTGCGCGCACGGCGCTCGGCGTCGTTCGGTGGCAGTGTGCCGCCGCTGGTGCGCGGGACAGATCCGGCCATCAGGGGCGCAGGGCGAGGCCAGGGCGGAGGTTGCGGAACGGCAACGCGGCCGGATCGGCCACCACTGGGCCCGGCGCGGTCACGACCAGCACCTCCTTGGCGATCGGCTGGAAGTCGGCACGGAAATGCACCGACGACTTCAGCGCGACGATCGGCACGGTCGCAGGCTCGACACCGAGATGGCGGAACATCGCCTGGTCATAGGCCTGCATCTTGCGGCTCGCGACCAGCACATACACGCCGCCGGTCTCCAGCAGCGCGCACGGGCCGAGATCGGCGCGGTTGCCGCGCGTCATCGGCCCGGTGCAGGTGAAGCGGCCATCGCCCAGCCGCTGCACGGAGAAGCGGCCCGCGAACGGCGTCGCGTCGCTGCGTCCGCCGAGCGACGTCGCGATGGTCGCGCCTTCGCCGGCGGCGTGCGCGGCGGCGGCCGTCTCGGCGTCGTTCAGCACGCCGATCACCGCGCCCGCGGCCCCGCCCTCGACCAACGCGCGCAGGAGCCCCGTGGTGTCGCCGTGCCCGCCGCCGCCCGGATTGTCCTGCGTGTCGGCGAGCACGATCGGCGGCCCGGCGAGCGTCGCATGCGCCTTGGCATGGCGCACCGCCTCCTCGGGCGACCAGAGGCGCTGCACCATCTCCCCGCGCCGGCCGACGAAGGCCGCATGCAGCCGCGAAGCCGCGTCCTCG
The DNA here is from genome assembly GCA_964533585.1 of uncultured Elioraea sp. Lineage (GTDB taxonomy): Bacteria > Pseudomonadota > Alphaproteobacteria > Acetobacterales > Acetobacteraceae > Elioraea. The sequence goes on along the minus strand of CAZHMM010000021.1, from coordinate 15,526 downwards.
GCCGCCTGCTCGCTCGCCGCATAGGCCGTCACCGCCGGGCCGCAGCCGGCGAAGTCGCAATAGGGGAACCCGAGGCAGAGCGAGAGGTCGGCGGCACCGGTCTCGGCGATCAATGGCGGGATCGCCTCGTAGAGCTCGCGCATGGGACTGGCGAGCGTGCACTGCGCCGAGAGCGGCACCAGGAAGTCGATCGGCAGGTGCCGGCGTGCATAGGGGCGTCCATGCGCGATGCGGGCGAGCAGCAGTTGCATCGCCCGCGCCCCGGTCTCCTTCATGTCCACGTGCGGGTAGGTGCGATACGCCGTCAGCAGGTCGGCGGCCTCGACCATCGCGCGCGTGACGTTCGCGTGCAGGTCGAGGCTCGCGGCAATCGGCAGGTCGGCGCCGAACCGTGCGCGCAGCCGGCGCAGCAGTTCGCCTTCGCCGTCGGGCGCGCCTTCGACCATCATCGCGCCATGCAGATCGAGATAGAGCCCGTCGAGCCGCATCGCCGCCGCCGCGTCCTCGATGATCCAGGTCGCGATCGTGTCGAAGGCGCGCCCGGTGACCGGCGCGGACGGCATGGCGAACCCCCAGGCCAGCGGCACGATCTCGTGTCCTTCGGCCGCCGCGACCTCACGCGCGCCTTCCGCCGGCACGCGCGTGCCCGCGATCGCCTCCAGCATCTGAGCCCCGCGCGAGAGCGGTGGAAACCCGCCCGGCTTCTCGAACGCGCCCAGGTCGGCCGGAAACGGCGCGAAGGAGTGGCTCTCGTGTTGCAGACCGGCGATGCCGATGCGCATGGTCAGACGATCTCCGCTGTGGCGAGCACGGCATCGGCGAGCACCCGGCAGCCCGCTTCCGCCCATTCCGGCGTGATGCTCTCCGCCTCGTTGTGGCTGAGCCCGCCATGGCAGGGCACGAAGATCAGCGAGGCCGGCACCACGCGCGCGACATAGACCGCATCGTGACCGATCCCCGTCACCATGTCACGATACGGGTAGCCGCGTGCCTGCGCTGACGCCCGCGCGCGGCCGACCAGGGTCGGGTCGAAGGGCGTGGCGGGGAAGGACCAGAACGGCGTGATGGCCGCGCTCACGCGGCGGGCGGCGGCGATCGCGCCGAAGCGCGCCCGCAACGCCGCCGCCATGCGCGCGAGCGCGTCTTCGTTCGGGTGACGCAGATCGACCGTGAACCAGACCCGCCCGGGCACGACGTTGCGGCTGTCGGGATGGAGCGTCAGCCGTCCGACCGTGCCATTACCGCCATGCTCGAGCGCGATTCCCTCCACTGCGGCGATCATCAGCGACGCGGCGACCAGCGCATCGCGGCGCATCGCCATCCCGTTGCCGCCATGCGCCTCCGCACCCTCGACGGTCACCTCGAACCAGGCCTGGGCGGAGGCGCCAGTGACGACGCCGATGCTGGCGCCCTCGGCCTCGAGGAGCGGTCCCTGCTCGATGTGCAGCTCGAAATACGCGCCGAGCCCGCGTGCCCAGGACGGATCGTCTTCGCCCTGCCAGCCGATGCGCGCGAGCTCACGCCGGAACACCGCGCCGGCGGGGTCGGTCTTGGCGAGAATCTCGTCCTCGGTGAAGACGCCGATGGCGACGCCGGAGCCCATCATCGGCGGCGAGAAGCGCGCGCCCTCCTCGTTGGTCCAGTTGATCAGCAGGATCGGCGCGCGCGTGCGCACCCCTGCCTCGTGCATCGCACGCAGCATTTCGAGCCCGGCGAGCACGCCGAGCACGCCGTCGAACTTCCCGCCTGTCGGCTGGGTGTCGAGATGGCTGCCGATCGCGACCGGCTGGCGCGACGGGTCGGTGCCCTCGCGACGGAACGCCATGTTGCCGACGCGGTCCACCGTCATCGTCAGGCCGAGTGCCTCGCACCAGCGTCGCAGCGTGTGGCGGCCCTCGCCGTCGAGATCGGTCAGCGTCTGGCGATTGCAGCCGCCCTTCGCGGTCGCGCCGATGCGCGCCATCTCCATCAGGCTGTCCCACAGCCGCTGGCCGCTGACCGGCAGGTTGTCCATCACGCCGTCTCCGTGCCGCACCATTGCGCGATCGTCAGCGCAATCGTGCGCGTGATCGCGTGCATGCTGGCGATGCCCACGCTCTCGTCGATGCCGTGGATGTTCTCCGCATCCGGCCCGAACACGGCGACGGGCGTCCCCTGGTAGAGCTCGAAGAACCGGCCGTCGGTGAGTCCCGTCGCGGGATAGGCGCGCAGATTGCCGCCCATGGCCTCGGCGAAGCTTCGCTCCGCAAGCTGGGCGATCGGGCTCGACCGGTCGAACGCGCACGGATCGGCCATGAAGCCGCCCCAGGTGAGCGCGAGCTTCGCGCCGCGCAGCGCCGGATCGGCCGCGGCCGCGGCGACGATGCGCTCGATATCCGCCTTGGCTTGCGCCGCGGTGTAGCCAAGCATCACGCCGACCCGCAGGCCGATACGGCATTTCGAGGGCACAGAGGAGTTCCACTCCCCGCCCTCGACCGTGCCCAGGTTGACGTTCACCGGATGGTTGACACCGTGGAACGCGGCATGGACGTGCTCGGCGCGGTTCATCTCGGCCTCGTAGTCCTTGAAGCGCGCAGCGACCTGCATCGCCGCGTCGATCGCGTTCACGCCCGCCTGCATGTCGCGCACATGGGCCGGCCGTCCGGTGACGGTCACCCAGGCCCACACCACGCCCACCTCGGCGGTGTAGATCGCCTCATAGCCGGGGCCGGGTTCGGGGATGATCACCGCCTCGGCCTCCGGCATCGCCAGCATGGTGGCGAGCGCGCCATTGCCGGTGCACTCCTCCTCGATCACGGCCTGCACCTGCACCTCGGCCGCCGGCGCGAGACCGGCGCGCCTCAGCGCCTTGAGCGCGATCATGTTGGAGACGAGCCCGGCCTTCATGTCGCCCGCACCACGGCCGTAGATGCGCCCGCCGCGCACATCCGGCTGGAACGGTGGCGTGGTCCATTCCTCCTCGGCGCCGGGCGGTACCACGTCCACGTGCGCCTGAAGCACCAGCGAGCGGCCCTTGGGGTCGCGCGGGCGGTGCAGTCCGACGACGTTGTCGCGGCCCGCGTAGGGGATCAGCGGGGGCGAGAAGCCGGGGTGATCCCTCAGCGTCTCGGGTTCGGTCGGCACGCGCCGGACCGCGAGGCCCTGCAACGCCAGCGCATCGGCGACGAAGTCGAGGCACGGCCCCTCGCGGCCGAGCGTCGAGTCGAACTGCACCAGCCGGCCGAGCAGAGCGGCGGCTTCGGCCTCGAGCGAGGCGCAGGCGTCGAGGATTGCGCGCTTCGCGCCGGGATCGAGCGGTGTCATGACCTCACGCCGCCTGGCGCGGCGGCATCCAGTGCTTGCCGGGAATGGCATCGAGCAGTTCGCGTGTATAGGCGTGGCGCGGGCTGCCGAAAACCTGTGCCGTGTCGCCCATCTCGACGATCTCGCCCCGCTGCATCACCGCGATCCGGTCGCAGACCTGGGCGGCGACGCGGAGGTCGTGTGTGATGAACAGCATGGTCAGCCCGAGCCGATGGCGGATGTCGTCGAGCAGCGCCAGCACCTGCGCCTGCACCGAGACATCGAGCGCGCTGACGGGCTCGTCCGCGATCAGCAACTCAGGGTCAAGGGCCAGCGCGCGCGCAAGCCCGATGCGCTGGCGCTGCCCGCCCGAGAACTCGTGCGGATAGCGGTCGAGCGCGCCGGCATCGAGCTGAACGAGCCGCAGCAGGTCCTTCGCCTTGGCGATCGCCTGCGCGCGCGGCACGCCGTGCGTGACGGGGCCTTCGGCGATGATGTCGCCCACCTTGCGGCGCGGGTTGAGCGAGGCATAGGGGTCCTGGAACACCATCTGGATGCGTTGGCGGTACGGCTTCATCGCCGCGCGCGACAGCGACAGCAGGTCGGTGCCGTGGAATGCGATCGTGCCACCATCCGGCTCGAACAGCCGGACGACGCAGCGCGCGAGCGTCGATTTGCCTGACCCGCTCTCGCCCACCAGTCCGAGCGTCTCGCCCTTGGCCAGTGAGAATTGCGCATCCTTCACCGCCACCACGGCACTGCCGCGCTTGAACAGTCCGCCGCCGCGCCGGAAGGTCTTGCGCACGCCATCGAGCTTCAGCACCTCCGCGCCGCCTGTCGTGGTCGCGCGCGCGGTGCCGTGCGGCACCGCGTCGATCAGCGCGCGGGTGTAGGGGTGCTGCGGCGCGTTGAGCACCTCGCGCGCCGGACCTTGCTCGACGATCCGCCCGTACTGCATCACCGCTACCCGGTCGGCGATCTCGGCGACCACGCCGAAATCATGGGTGATGAACAGAACACCCGTGCCCTTCTCCTGCTGCAACGCGCGGATCAGGCGCAGGATCTGCATCTGCGTGGTGACATCGAGCGCGGTGGTCGGCTCGTCGGCGATCAGCACCGAGGGGCCGAGCGCGAGCGCCATCGCGATCATCACGCGCTGACGCTGCCCGCCCGAGAGCCGGAACGGATAGCTGCCGAGCAGCGCGGGCGGGTCGGGCAGGCGCACATCCTCGAGCAGGCGCAGCACGCGGTTGCGCACGTCGCCGATCTCGCCATGCACGCGGAACACCTCGCCGATCTGATCGCCCACCGTCATCAGCGGATTGAGCGCGGTCATCGGCTCCTGGAACACCATGCCGAGCCGCCTACCGCGCAGCTCGCGCATCTGCTCGGGCGAGAGGCGCAGCAGGTCGGTACCCTCGAACACGATCCGGCCCGATCGGATCGGCAGGCCGGTCGGCACGAGCCCCATCACGGCCGAGGCGGTCATCGACTTGCCGGAGCCGGACTCGCCCACCACGCAGAGGATCTCGCCCGCGTCGAGACGGAGCGAGATGTCCTCGATCGCGTGCGCCCGCTCGCCGCCCGGCGGCAACGCGATGGTCAGGCCCTCGACCGCGAGCAGGCTCATGTCACCACCATGCCGCGCCGCCGCGCGAGTCGCGGATTGAGCGCGTCGTTCAGCCCCTCGCCGACGAGGTTGAGCGCGAGCACAGTGAGAAAGATCGCGATGCCGGGAAACACGCTCATCCACCAGGCGAGGCGGATCACAGAACGGCCGGCGCCGATCATGAAGCCCCACGACATCAGGTTGGGATCGCCGAGACCGAGGAACGACAGCGCGCTTTCGAGCAGGATCGCGGTCGCGACCATCAGAGAGGAGAGCACGATGATCGGCGAGAGCGCATTGGGCAGGATCTCGGTCAGCATGATCGCGATGCGCGAGCGGCCGAGCACCTCGGCCGCCTGGACGAACTCGCGCGAGCGGAGGGACAGGAACTCGGCGCGCACCACGCGCGTCACCGGCGGCCAGGAGACGATCGCGATCGCGATCACGATCGAGCTGATCGAGGGGGTGAAGATCGCCACCAGCACGACCGCGAGCACGAAGGACGGGATGGTCTGGAAGAACTCGGTGAAGCGCATCACCGCGTCATCCACACGCCCGCCGGCATAGCCTGCGACCGCGCCGAGGGTGATGCCGATCGCGAGCGACACCGCGGTCGAGACCCCGCCCACCAGCAGCGAAACGAGCGTGCCGTGCGCGATCCCGGCCGCGACGTCGCGACCCAGGGAATCGCTGCCGAGCAGGAAGCCCATTTCGCCCGGCGGCATGAACGGCACACCGCGCATCTCCCACGGGCTGAACGGGAAGACGATCGGCGCGAGGATCGCGGTGAGCGCCACGATCGCGAGGATGACCAAACCCACCACCGCGCCGATGTTGCGGCGGAAGCGGCGCCAGAAGTCGCGCATCACGCCACCTCCACGCGCGGGTCGATCACGGCGTAGAGCAGGTCGGTGATCAGATTGAACAGCACCACCATCACCGCGGTGCAGAAGAACACGCCGAGCAGCACGGCGTAGTCGCGCTGGAGCAGCGCATCGAAGGCGAGCCGGCCGATCCCGGGCCAGGCGAACACGGTCTCGACCAGGATCGAGCCGCCGACCAGCTGCCCGGCCTGGATGCCGGCGAAGGTGATCACCGGCAGCAGCGCGTTGCGCAGCACATGCGCGCGGATGATGCGCCCCTCCGGCACGCCCTTGGCATGCGCGGTGCGCACGAAGTCCTGGTCCGCCACCTCCAGCATCGAGGCGCGCGCGAGCCGGGCATAGATCGCCAGGAAGAACAGGCCGAGCGTGACCGATGGCAGGATCAGGTGCCGGCCGACATCGAGCGCGTAGGCAAGGCCGGTGAGGTCGGCGCCGACCGTGTACATGCCGAACGAGGGCAGCCACTCCAGCCAGACCGAGAAGATCAGCACCAGCAGCAGGCCGACCCAGAAGATCGGTGTGGCGTAGAACGTGAGCGCGATCACGGTGATCACGCTGTCTGCCGGGCGGCCGACCCGACGCGCGGCGGCGACGCCGAGCGCCACCCCGGCGACGATCGCGAACAGGAAGGCCATGCCGGTGAGCAGGAGCGTCGCCGGCAGCCGCTCCCAGATCAGTGTGGCGACCGGAAGCTGCTGGCGATGGCTGAAGCCGAGATCGAGCGTCAGGATGCCCTTGACGTAGATCCAGAGCTGCTCGTGCATCGGCCGGTCCAGGCCGAACTGCGCGCGCAGCTGCGCCATGAACTCGGCATCCGCAGCACCCGACTGCCCGGCGATCACGCTCGCCGGATCACCGGGAGCGAGGCGGATCAGCACGAACTGGAAGACGACGATCGCGAGCACCACGATCGCCGCCTTCACCAGCCGCTGGGCGAGGAACCGAAGAAGCCGTTCCGCCCCCATTGCCCTTTCGCGCGCCTCTCAGGCGGCGAAGAAGACGTCGTCGAAGCAGGCGTGCACGCCGGTGCCGAGCTGGATCACGTTCCTCAGCCGCCGGTCGTGCACGGTCGGGAACAGGAGCTCGATGGTCCAGAGCAGCGGCATGTCGGCGATCAGCTTCGCCTGCACCTGCTTGAAGATTTCGGCCCGCCTGGCCGTCTCCGGCTCGGACTGCGCCTCGTCGAACAGCCGATCCACCTCCGGATTGCTGTAGCCCGAGGTGTTGGTGAAGGCGATCTTCTGGATGTTGCTGCTGATATAGGTGCGCGCGACGCCGAGCGTGGGGTCGCCGAACTGATAGACGAAGTTGACCGTCAGCTCGTACTCCCAGTTGGCCAGACGGCGCACCCAGCCGCCTGCATCCGTCGCCTCCAGGGTGACGTCAATGCCGACCTGGCGCAGCGCCTGGCGCAGGTACTCGGACAGGCGCGTCCAGACCTCGCCATAGGGCAGCGTCAGCAGCTTCACGCTGTGGCGGATGCCCTGCGCGTTGGGCCTGAGCCCCATCTCGTCGAGCAGCGCAGTCGCCGCGCGCGGGTTGAACTCGGGCAGGCGGGCGTTCGGGTCGTGGAAGCGCGTGCCCGACGCGATCGGGCTGGTCGCCGCCTTGGCGGTGCCGAACCAGAGCCGCTGGGCGATGAAGTTGCGGTCGATCGCGTGCGCCATCGCACGGCGGAAGCGCACGTCCTTCAGCACATCGAGCCGCTGGTTCACCTCGATCCAGGACAGCGGCGCGAAATACTCCCAGCCGGTCTTGACCACCTGCGTGTTGGGCAGGGTCTCGAACTGCGGGACGTCGAAGGGTTCGATGTCGTTCGCCTGGCTGAGCTGGACCTGGCCGGTCTGCAACGCAAGCCGGCGCGACTGGCTGTCGGGAATGATCCGGTAGATGATCTCGTCGAGATAGGGCTGGCCCGGCTTCCAGTAGTCTTCGAACCGGCGCATCCGGATGAAGTTGCCGCGCTGCCACTCGACGAACTGGAACGGCCCGGTGCCGATCGGGCGCGCGTTCGCCGGGTTGTTGCGGAAATCCGTGTCCTTGTAGATGTGCGAAGGCGCAATCGCGCAGGCCGTGACGTCGAACATCAGCAGGAACGGCTCGAACGGCGCATTCAGAGTGAAGCTGATGCTGTGCTCGTTGTTGATCTTGACGTCCGTGATGCGCTGGAACACGCCGCGGGCACGCGGTGCCAGCTGCATGTGGAACTCCATGATCGAGAAGCGTACGTCCTCGGCGGTGAAGGGGCGGCCGTCGTGCCACTTCACGTTGGGCTGGAGCTCGAAGGTGTAGGTGCGCTTGTCGTCCGAGACGGACCAGGACTTCGCGAGCTCGGGCAGCGGCTCGAGCGTCGGCGAGAACTTCAGCAGTCCCTGATAGATCTTGCTCGCCGCAACCAGCGTCGGGCCCTGGTTGTTGACGCCCAGCACCAGCACCGGCGGCTCAGGCGTGAGCATGGTGTTGAGCGTGCCGCCGCGCCGTGGCGCGACGCCTTGCGCGCGCGCCTGGTCGAGCGTCATCAGCACGGGTGCGGCGGCAGCGCCGGCGAGAAGGCCGCGGCGGCCGAGCGCGGAGGCGCGCGGATCGGTCATCGGTGAAGCTCCCATTCGTGTTCGTTGCGTCCGGGCGAGGCTAACGCGCGGCCGCAAGCGGCCGCAAGCGGGCCTTGCCGTGGCGGTGCGGGGCACCTAGCGTCGCTTCATGGACGTGTTCTTCCACTCCGACCAGATGCGGCACGATCCGCGCTTCTTCCTGCTGCGCGGACGGGTTGCGCGGCATTTCGAGGTGCCGGCGCGCGCCGACGCGTTGCTCGACGCCGTGCGGCACGCAGGGCTTGCGACGATCGAGCCGCCCCCCGCCGATCAGGCGCTGCTCGCAACGGTCCACGCGCCCGACTATCTCGCCTTCCTGCGTGACGGTTACGCCGCCTGGCGCGCGCTGCCCGATGCGGGCGAGGAGATGATCCCGAACATCCACCCCACGCCGGAGATGCTGGCGCAGGGCGGGCGGCCGGGCCCCGGGATGGTCGCGCGCGCGGGCTGGCATCTCGCCGACACCGCCTGTGCGGTCGGCGAGCATGCCTGGACCTCGGCGATCGCCGCGGCCGGCTGTGCAGAGGCAGCGGCGAAGCGCGTGCTCGCCGGCGCCCGCGCCGCCTATGCGCTGACCCGCCCGCCGGGCCATCACGCCTATGCCGCGCGGGCGGGCGGGCATTGCTATCTCAACAACGGCGCGATCGCCGCCGAGGCCTTGCTGCGCGGCGGTGCTGCGCGCGTCGCGGTGCTCGACATCGATGTCCATCACGGCAATGGCACGCAGGGAATCTTCTGGGAGCGCGGCGACGCGCTGACCGTCTCGGTGCACGGCGATCCGGACGGGCTCTATCCCTGGTATGTCGGGCGTGCCGATGAGCGCGGCGCCGGCGCGGGCGAGGGCTGCAACCTCAACCTGCCGCTGCCGCGCGGGACCGAGGACGGACCCTGGCTCGAGGCGATCGACACCGGCATCGCCGCGATCCGCCGCTTCCGCCCCGACGCGCTCGTGCTGGTGCTCGGCTTCGATCCCTCGGTCGAGGAGCCGCTTGGCTCGCTCCGCATCGGCGACGACGGCTTCGCGCGCGCCGCTCAGGCGGCCGCCGCACTCGATCTGCCGACGGTGATCACCCAGGAGGGCGGCTACGCGGTCGCCGCGCTCGGCCGGCTGCTCGGGCGGTTCCTCGCCGGCTGGGGCGGCTGAACCAAGGGAGGCATGGCATGGCCAAGGAGATTCTCTGCGCGTTCAGCGTGCATTGCGATGCGGTCGCGGGCTGGCTCGGCAGCTACATGGGCGAGGACTCCCCGGGCGACATCAGCCGTGGCGTGTTCGCGGGCGAGGTCGGCATGCCGCGGCTGCTGCGGCTGTTCGAGCGGTTCGGGCTCAAGCAGTCCTGGTTCATCCCCGGCCACACGATCGAGAGTTTCCCGCACGAGACCGACCTCGTCGCCAAGGCGGGGCACGAGATCGGGCTGCACGGCTACAGCCACGAGAACCCGCTCGCGCTGAGCCGTGCGCAGGAGGAGGCGATCTTCGACAAGTGCATCGCGCTGATCGAGAAGCACTGGGGCCGCCGCCCCGTCGGCTATGTCGCGCCGTGGTGGGAGGTCTCGGCCACCTCGATCGAGATCCTGGTCGAACGCGGCATCGCCTATGACCACTCGCTGATGCACCACGACTGCCTGCCCTACTACGTGCGGACAGGCGATGCCTGGACGCCGATCGACTACTCCAAGCCTGCCGAGACCTGGATGACGCCCTTTACGCGCGGCACGGTGACGGAACTCGTGGAGATCCCAGCCTCCTGGTACCTCGACGACCTGCCGCCGATGATGTTCGTCAAGAAGTTCCCGAACAGCCACGGCTACGTCTCGCCGCACCAGCTCGAGCAGATCTGGCGCGATCATTTCGACTTCGTCTATCGCGAGTACGACTACGCCGTGGTGCCGATGACCATCCACCCGGACGTGTCAGGCCGGCCGCAGGTGCTGCTGATGCTGGAGCGGCTGATCGCGCACATGCTGAAGCACCCGGGGGTGCGGTTCGTGACGCTGGAGGCGATGGCAGCCGATTTCCGCCGTCGCCAGCCGAAGCCGACCTGAGCCGCGTCAGTCCGGGATCGGGCCGATCAGCACGGCTTCGCCCTCCAGCCGGGCGGCGATCGGCGTCAGGTGCTCGCCGGCGCAGGGGCCCTTGAGGCAGAACCCGTCCTCGATCCGGAACAGGGCCCCGTGCGTCGAGCACTGGATGTGCTGGCGCCGCGCGTCGAGAAACCGGTCGGGGGCGATGTCGAGCGACACCCCGAGATGCGGGCAGGAGTTGAGATAGACCCAGACCGCAGTCCCGCGGCGGACGGCGAAGATGCCGGTGAACCGGCCGGGCGGCGGGTCGAACCCCTTCGCCCCGCCGTCGGGGATGTCGTCGAGCCGGCACAGCACCCGCTCGGCGGCGGTGGTGCTCAAGGCGCCTTGAACCCGCCCATGGCGCAGAGCGTGCGCCAGTGCGCGGCACTCACCGGCATCACGGAGAGCCGCGACTGGCGGATCAGCGCCAGCCCCTCCAGCCGGGGCGAGGCCTTGATCTCGGCGAGGCCGACGGGACGCGCGAAGGGCCCGACCGCCTTCATGTCCACGCAGACCCACGGGCTGCCCGGTTCCGCCGTCGGGTCCGGGTAGGCCTCGCGCACCACCTCGACCACGCCGACGATCTGCTTGCCGATGTTGGAGTGGTAGAAGAACGCCCGGTCGCCGAGCTTCATCGCCAGGAGGTTCAGCTTGGCGGTGTGGTTGCGCACGCCCGTCCAGGGCTCGACACCCTTGGCGACCTGCTCGTCCCAGGAGAACGCGTCCGGCTCGGACTTCACCAGCCAGTAGGCCATTGGCGCTATCCGGCGACCTGCTGGCCGTCCTTGAACACCACCCGCATCGGCCGGATCACCATCGACTCGAACAGCCCGGCCTGGGCATAGGGGTCGCCCTTGGCGAAGGCCTCGACGGCCGCTCGGTCCGGCATGTCGACGACATAGAGCGAGCCGCGCGGCTTGCCCTCGCCGTCCAGCACGGGGCCGACCAGCAGGAACGCGTCCTTGTTGGCGTTCAGGTAGTCGAGGTGCTTCGGCCGGGTCGCGAGCCGGAGCTCCAGGCTGTCGGGCTTGTCCACGCACTGGATGGTGAAATGCATCCCTGTCGGTCTCCCCTTGCGGCTGCACACGCCGGGTTGCGCTTCAAACCTCGGCCATTGGCCCATATCATCGCGCGGGATGGATGGAAACGCAGCCCCGCGCGGCCGCAGCCTGCACCGCTTCGCCAATCCGGGCCGATTCATGCGGCTGTCCGGGGCCGTGCTGCCGTGGGTCGCGGCGCTGGGGCTCGCGCTCTCGGCGCTGGGGCTGGCCTGGGGCCTCGGCTTCGCCCCGCGCGACTGGCAGCAGGGCGACACGGTACGGATCATGTACGTGCACGTGCCGGCGGCCTGGATGGCGATGGGCGGCTATCTCGGCCTAGCGATCGCCTCGTTCATGAGCCTGGTCTGGCGCCATCCGCTGGCCGACATCGCCGCGATCTCGATCGCGCCCGTCGGCGCCGTATTCACCGCGATCTGCCTGATCACCGGCAGCCTGTGGGGCAAGCCGATGTGGGGCACCTGGTGGGTGTGGGATGCGCGGCTGACCTCGGTGCTGGTGCTGTTCTTCCTCTATCTCGGCCACGTCGCGCTGACGTCGGCGTTCGACGAGCCCGAGCGGGCGGCCCGGCCGGCCGCCATCCTGGCGCTGATCGGCGCGGTCAACCTGCCGATCATCAAGTTCAGTGTCGACTGGTGGAACACGCTGCACCAGCCCGCCTCGGTCACGCGCTTCGACGCGCCCGCGGTCCATGTGGACATCCTCTGGCCGCTGCTGATCGCCGGGCTTGGCTTCCTGTTCGTCTTCGCCGCGATCGTGCTGCTGCGGATGCGCACCGCGATCCTCGAACGGCGTGCGCGCGCGCTGATGCTCGCCCGCGCGGCCGAGGCGCGTGGCGTCGAGGCCGTGCCCGCATGAGCGAGTTCCTCGCCATGGGCGGCCATGCGGCCTTCGTGTGGCCGTCCTACGCGATCGCGGTCGGCGCGCTGGTGGTGCTCGCGGCCGTGTCGCTGCGGCAGTGGCGGGCGGCCAAGGCCGAGGTGGCGCGGCTCGAGGCGCTCGGTCCGCGGCGGCGCGGCGGAGGCGTGGCATGAGCCGCAAGAAGCGCCGCCTCTGGATTCTGCTGCTGTGCGGGCTCGGGCTCGGCACCGCGACCGCGCTGACCCTGACCGCGTTCGAGGACAGTCTCGTGTTCTTCTTCTCGCCCTCGGACCTTGCGGCCAAGCCGATGCCGCCCGACCGGCCGTTCCGCGTCGGCGGGCTGGTCGAGGCCGGCAGCGTCACCCGCAGCACCAACACCGAAGGGCGGATGGAGACGGCGTTCCTCGTCACCGACGGCGCGCGGTCGCTGCGCGTCACCTACACCGGCATCCTGCCCGACCTGTTCCGCGAGGGTCAGGGCGTGGTGGCGGAGGGGCGGCTGCGCCCGGACGGCAGCTTCGCCGCCTCGACCGTGCTGGCGCGCCACGACGAGACCTACATGCCGCCCGAGGTCGCGGATGCGCTGAAGCGCGCGGGGCACTGGCAGCCCGGTCAGCCGCCGCCCCCGGCGGCGCTGTGGAACACGCTCACCGCGCCGGCGACGAACTGAGCCGATGATTCCGGAACTCGGCCACTTCGCCCTCGTGCTTGCGCTGCTGCTGGCGTGTGCGCAGGCGGTGACGACGCTCGCCGGCGCGCAGCTCGGCGAGCGGCGTGGCGCACTGCTGATCGCCGCCGGTCCGCCGACCGCGATCGGCGGTGCGGCGTTCGTCGGGCTCTCGTTCGGATGCCTGATGTGGTCCTACGCGGTGAGCGACTTCTCGGTCGCGAACGTGGTGCAGAACAGCCACTCGCTGAAGCCGATGCTCTACAAGCTCACCGGCACCTGGGGGAACCACGAGGGCTCCATGGTGCTGTGGATCCTGATCCTCGGCCTGTGCAGCGCCGCCGTGGCGTGGTTCGGCACCAACCTTCCCGCGACCCTGCGCGCGCGCGTGCTCGGCGTGCTCGGGCTCATCTCGGTCGGGTTCCTGCTGTTCACCATCCTCACCTCGAACCCGTTCGAGCGCGTCTGGCCGATCCCGGAGGACGGCACCGACCTCAACCCGTTGCTGCAGGATCCCGGCCTCGCCTTCCATCCCCCCTTCCTCTATCTCGGCTATGTCGGCACCGCGGTCGCCTTCGCCTTCGCCTGCGCCGCGCTGATCGAGGGCCGGGTGGATGCCGCCTGGGGCCGCTGGGTGCGGCCCTGGACGCTCGCCGCCTGGTGTGCGCTGACGCTCGGCATCGCGCTCGGCTCGTGGTGGGCCTATTACGAGCTCGGCTGGGGCGGGTTCTGGTTCTGGGACCCGGTCGAGAACGCCTCGCTGATGCCCTGGCTGCTCGCGACCGCACTGCTCCACTCGGCGATCGTGGTGGAGAAGCGCGAGGCGCTGAAGGTCTGGACCATCCTGCTCGCGATCCTGACCTTCTCTCTGTCCCTGCTGGGAACGTTCCTGGTCCGCTCCGGCATCCTCAACTCGGTGCACGCCTTCGCCAATGATCCTGACCGGGGCGTGTTCATCCTGATCCTGCTGGCGCTGACCGTGGGTGGCAGTCTGCTGCTGTTCGCCTGGCGGGCGCCGGCGCTCACGCCGCAAGGGGTGTTTGCGCCGCTCTCGCGCGAGGGCGCGCTCGTCCTCAACAATCTGCTGTTCGCGACCCTCTGTGCGGTGGTGTTCGTCGGCACGCTCTATCCGCTGTTCGCCGATCTGGTGCTGGGGGCGAAGATCACGGTCGGCCCGCCCTTCTTCAACGCGACAACATTTCCGTTGTTCGTGCCCCTGATGATCGCGATGGCAGTCGGGCCGCTGCTGCCCTGGAAGCGCGCCGATCTCTGGGCGGCGCTGGCGCGGCTCAGGCTGGCGCTGGCCGTCGTCGCGGTGTTCGCGGTCGTCTACATCGCCGCGGTCGATCGGGCGCTGTTGCCGCTGCTCGGCTTCGCGGTCGCGCTCTGGGTGGTGCTGGCGGCGGCGACCGACCTCGCCGACCGGATCAAGCTCGGTGCGGCGCCGCTGGCGGAGTCTTGGCGACGGCTGCGCGGCCTGCCGCGCGGGGCGATCGGCGGGATCATCGCGCATGCCGCGGTCGGCATCTGTGTCGCCGGGATCGCCGGCAAGGGAATCGCGCCCGAGCGCATCACGCTGCTCAAGCCTGGCGAGACGACCACGGTCGCCGCGTACACGATCCGCTTCGAGGGCACCTCGTCCGTGACGGGTCCGAACTGGACCGGCACGGAGGGCCGGCTGGTGGTGATCCGCGACGGGCGCGAGATCGGCGCGTTGACGCCGCAGCGGCGCTTCTATCCGGTCGCGCGCATGAGCACGACCGAGGCGGCGATCCGCACCTCCGGCTTCGCCGACCTCTACGGCGTGATCGGCGAGAGCACCGAGGACGGCGCGACCGTGGTGCGGCTGCACTTCAACCCGCTCGCGCCGTGGATCTGGGTGGGCGCGGTGCTGATGGCGCTGGGCGGGGTGATCAGCCTGTCGGATCGGCGGCTGCGTGTCGGCGTGCCGGCGCGGCGGCGGGCGGCGGTGCCGGTGGCGGCGGAATGACGGCGCGGCGGCTGCTGTTCGCGTTGCCGGCGCTGGTGCTGCTGGCGGCCGCGGCCGGGTTCTGGGCGATGCTGTCGGGCATGCAGCGCGGCAGCTTCGATCCGCGCGGCGTGCCTTCGGCGCTGGTGGGCCGGTCGGTGCCGTCGTTCGACCTCGGCGCGCTGCCGGGCTGGAACAAGCCCGGGCTGTCGTCGGCGGACATCGCGGCGGCCACGCGCGAGGGGCCGGTGCTGGTGAACTTCTTCGCGTCCTGGTGCGTGCCGTGCTTGGTGGAGCATCCACAGTTGATGCGGCTCGCGGCCGAGGGCGTGCCGGTGTTCGGCATCAACTACAACACGGGCACGCAGAAGGATCCGGGGGCGGTGGACTGGCTGCGCCGGCATGGCGATCCGTTCCGGCGCATCGGGCTCGACATCACCGGCCGCGTGGCGGTGGATTTCGGCGTGTATGGCGTTCCGGAGACGTATCTGATCGATCGCGAGGGCATCGTGCGCTGGCGCATGGCCGGGCCGATCACCGA
>CAZHMM010000020.1:0-33965 GCA_964533585.1 uncultured Elioraea sp. | reverse complement strand
GGGCGCTTCGCGACATCGCCGAAGCGCAGGCGCAGGCGGGCAAGCGGCAGGCTGCAGTGCAGACCTACGCCGTCGCCCTGACCGCGGCGCGCGGCATCGACGATCCGAGGGAGCGCGCCAGGACGTTCGCTGCGATCGCCGAAGCGCACGCGCAGGTGGGTGACCGGCAGGCTGCGGCACAGACCCTCGCCACCGCCCTGACCACGGCGAGCGGCATCGCCGATGCGAGGACGCGCGCCTTGGCGCTTGCTGAGATCGCCGAAGCGCAGGCGAAGGCTGGCTACAGCGCCGCCGCCCTAGCCACGGCGCGCGGCATCGACGATGCGTCCTTGCGCGCCTGGGCGCTGCGCGTCAGCGCCGAAGCGCAGGCGCAGGCGGGTGACAGCACCGCCGCCCTGGACATCATCGACACCATCCCCAAGCCAAGTCAGCGCGCAGAGGCGCTCGTTACCCTAGCCCGTCACTTCGCTATGCGCCGCTGACGGCGCTTCCCACTACGCCACCCTGGCAGCGCCCGACAGAGCCGCGTAGTCTGGGCGCGTGACCGGAACACTTCCAGAACGCTTGGCCGCCTGGTTCGCCGCGCGCGGCTGGCAGCCGCACCCGCACCAGCGCGCGATGCTGGCCGAGGCGCGCGCCGGCCGCTCCGCCCTGCTGATCGCGCCCACCGGCGCGGGCAAGACGCTCGCGGGGTTCCTGCCGACCCTCGCCGCGCTCGCCGAGGATCCGCGGCCGGGGCTGCACACGCTCTATGTCTCGCCGCTGAAGGCGCTGGCGACCGACATCGCGCGCAACCTGACGCGGCCCGTCGCCGAGATGGGCCTGCCGATCGCGATCGAGACCCGCACCGGCGACACCGACGCCGCGACCCGGCGGCGCCAGCGCGAGGCGCCGCCGCAGATCCTGCTCACCACGCCCGAGAGCCTCGCGGTGATGCTGTCGATGGAGGATGCGGCGCAGACCTTCGCCGGGCTCTCGACCATCGTCGTCGACGAGATCCACGCGCTCGCGGGCACGAAGCGCGGCGACCAGCTCGCCCTCGGCCTCGCGCGCCTGGCCACGCTCGCGCCCGGTGCGCGGCGTGTCGGGCTCTCGGCGACCGTGCCGCACCGCGCGCCGCTGGTCGCGTTCCTCTCGCCGACCGGGCACGGCGACGACGTTGCCGTGGTGGAAGCGCCCGAGGGCGCAGCCCCCGACATCACCGTGCGCCTGCCGGACGGGCCCCTGCCCTGGTCGGGCCATATGGGGCTGCTCGCCGCGCCGGCGATCTACGACATGATCCGCGGCGCGCGCACGGCGATCGTGTTCGTCAACACCCGCGCCCAGGCCGAGCTCGTGTTCCAGGCGCTGTGGCGGCTGAACGACGACGCCCTGCCGATCGCACTGCATCACGGATCGCTCGCGCGCGAGCAGCGCGCCCGGGTCGAGGCCGCGATGGCCGAGGGGCGGCTGAAGGCGGTGGTCGCGACCTCCTCGCTCGATCTCGGCATCGACTGGGGCGATGTCGATCTCGTCATCCAGGTCGGCGCGCCGAAGGGGGTGAGCCGCCTGATGCAGCGCATCGGGCGCGCCAACCATCGCTGGGACGAGCCCTCGCGCGCGATCATGGTGCCGGCGAACCGTTTCGAGGTGCTGGAGTGCCGCTCTGCCATCGCCGGCGTGGCCGCGCGCGATCTCGACGGCGATCCGCCGCCGCCGGGAGGGCTCGACGTGCTCGCCCAGCACATCCTCGGCGTGGTGTGCTCCGGGCCGATCCACCCGGATGACCTCTATGCGGAGGTGACGCGCGCCGCGCCCTACGCCGATCTCCCGCGCCGGGACTTCGACGACGTGGTGCGCTTCGTCGAGGACGGCGGCTACGCGCTCGCGGCCTATGAGCGCTACCGCAAGCTGTTCCGCGACGCCGAAGGCCGGCTGCACGTCGCGAACGCGCGTGTGGCGCGCCAGCACCGCATGAACATCGGCACGATCGTCGAGGCGCCGCTGCTCAAGGTGAAGCTCGGAAAGGGTTTCGGCGGGCACGTGCTCGGCGAGATCGAGGAGTACTTCGTCTCGATGCTCCAGCCCGGCGACACCTTCATGTTCGCCGGCCGCCTGCTGCGCTTCGACCGGCTGCACGAGACGATCGTGGAGTGCTCGCCCGGTGCGGGCGATGACCCCAAGGTGCCGGCCTATGCCGGCGGGCGGCTGCCGCTGACCACCTACCTCGCCGACCGGGTGCGCGCGCTGTTGCAGGACCCCGCGCAGTGGCACGACCTGCCGGAGGACGTCGCCGAATGGCTGCGCCTGCAGAAGGCGCGCTCGCGCCTGCCTGGCCGCAACGACCTGCTGGTCGAGACCTTCCCGCGCGGCGGGCGCTGGTTCCTGGTCGCCTACTGCTTCGAGGGCCGCAACGCGCATCAGACACTCGGGATGCTGCTGACGCGACGGATGGAGCGCGCGGGCTTCGGCCCCTTGGGCTTCGTCGCCACCGACTACGTCGTCGCGGTGTGGTCAGCGCACCAACCCTCGCGCGTCGCCGAGCTGTTCGGCGAGGACATGCTGGGCGACGATCTCGAGGAGTGGATGGCCGAGTCGTCGATGCTCCGCCGCACCTTCCGCACTGTTGCCGTGATCGCGGGGCTGATCGATCAGCATCATCCGGGGGCGGAGAAGTCGCGACGCCAGGTGACCGTGAACACCGACCTGATCTACGACGTGTTGCGCAAGCACGAGCCGGACCACGTGCTGCTGCGCGCGACGCGGGCGGAGGCCGCGCGCGGCCTCGTCGATGTCGGCCGCGTCGCCACGCTGCTCAAGCGCGCACAGGGCCGCGTGGTGCACATGGCGCTGTCGCGCGTCTCGCCCCTCGCGGTGCCGGTGCTGCTCGAGGTCGGCAAGGAGAGTGTCGCCGGCGCCGGCGAGGACGCGCTGCTCGCCGAGGCGGAGGAGGCGGCGCTGGTGGCCGAGGCGCTGGGCGAGGCCGAACCGCCGGCAGCAGCCGTCCATCCCGTGCACAGGGCCAACGCCGCGCGCGGCGGCAAGCGGCCTTCGGGCCATGCGCGTCGCACACAAGGACGCGCGACGCTGCGCACCATCCGCGGCCGCCGCCAGGGCGAGCTGCCGCTCGCCGAATGAGCGCCGCACCGATCCACATCGCCGGCGAGCGGCTGATGCTCGATCCCGAAGGCGTGCTGTGGTGGCCGACACGACGGCTGCTGGCGGTCGCCGATCTGCATCTCGAGAAGGGCTCGTCGCTCGCGTCGCGCGGCGCGCTCGTCCCCCCCTATGACAGCCGCGCCACACTCGACCGGCTGATTCCGCTGGTGCGGCGCTACCGGCCGGCGCGGCTTGTGGCCCTCGGCGACTCGTTCCATGACCGCCACGGCGCCGCGCGGCTTCCCCGCGAGGATGCCGCGCGCATCGCTGCGCTCGCGCAGGCGGTGGAGCTCGTCTGGGTGCTCGGCAACCACGATCCGGCCCCGCCCGAAGGCCTGCCCGGCACGACGACCGAGGTGATGCACGAGGACCCGCTCACCTTCGTGCATGACGCGACCGGGCGCGCGGGCGAGATCTCCGGTCATCTGCACCCGAAGGCCAGCGTCGCGACGCGCGGCAAGTGGGTCAGCCGCGCCTGCTTCGTCGCGGATTCACGCCGCGTCGTGCTGCCGGCCTTCGGCGCCTATACCGGCGGGCTGGATGTGCGCGCCCCCGCGATCCGCACGCTCTTCCCGCGCGGCGGCCGCGCCTTCCTGCTGGGGCGCGGCCGGCTGTTCAGCTTCACGCTCGCCGAGCTGCGCGAGGCCGAGCCCGCATGACGGGCCCGGCCCACACTCATGGCAGCACGGGCTTGTCGACGATGTGCACCAGCCCGTTCGAGGCCGGAATGTCGGCGCGCGCGATGGTCGAGGCGCCCCACAGCGCGAGCGCGCTGCCAGGTCCGTAGCCGGCGTCGCGTGCCGACCTGACGGTGACGCGGTTCGGATCGGTGCCGTCCACCACGATCCGGTTGCCGTTCTGCGTGGTCAGGGTCACGGTCCGGCCGCTGAACTCGGACAGCGGATGCATCCCCTCGACGATATGCGCGTTGATCACCGCGCGGCCGCGCACCGGATCGGCCGGCGCATTGGTCGGAAAGAGGTCCTCGCGCAGGCTGACCGGAATGTCGCCCCAGCCGCTGTCGGTGGGGGCGAACACGGTATAGACGCCCGAGCCGCGCAGCATGTCCGTCGCCTGGGTGCGGTTGGCGGCATCGACGAATCGCTCGACGCGCGGCTCGCTCGCGAGCACGGTTGCGACCGTGCGGGTCGCCGGTGCGGGTGCGGCACGTTCGGTCGTGGTCGTGCCGCCACAGGCGGCGAGCGCCAGGCCGGCGCCGCCCAGCAGGATGATCCGTCGCGTCGTCATCGTGTCATCTCCTGTCGTTGCCCAGCGACACGGCCCGCGACGTGTCCGGGCCCAGGTCGCACCCGGCGCCGGCGGCTGCGAACCGGGCATGTCGCCCGGATCCAGGAGCAGCCCGCTAACGCCGTGGCTGGCGCATCAACGCGGCGACCAGGCGATCGGTTTCCGCCGCCGAGGCGGCAAGCCCCTCCGTCACACCGGCATGGTCCGCCGCGGGCCGGTTCTGGCTGAGCTTGGCGCTGCCCTCGAGCGCAGTGACATGCAGGCGGAAGCCGACGATCGCCTTCAGCATGCCGGCGAGGAAGTCGGACGGCGCATCCTCGACAGCCCAAGGCTCGGGCCGATCCGCTTCCATCGCCTCCGTCAGCGCGGCGACGATCGCGCGCAAGCCGGCAGCGTCGTCCACCGGCTCGACCCGCCCGCGCGCGTGCACGGCAATGTAGTTCCAGGTGGGCACGACCTTGCCGTGCTCGCGCTTCGAGGCGTACCAGCCAGGCGTCACATAGGCATCCGGCCCGACGAAGCAGGCGAGTGCCGCGGGCGCATCGCGCAGCAGCGTCACGATCGGGTTGGCGCGCGCGACATGGCCGAGCAGCACGTCAGGGCGCTCGGCCTCGGCGATCATGGGCAGATGCGCCGCGACCGGCCCCTCGGGTCCGTTCACGACCAGGGTGGCGAATCGGAGCTGCGCGATCATCGCGCGCAGCTCCTGCGGATCCTTCATGCGGAAGGACGGCGGGGCATACATGATCACCAGTCTATCGCCGCCCCGCCGCGGGCGGAACGGCCGGGCGCGGGGATGCGCTCCCGCCCCCCGGCCGCCGCGGGTCACGGCAGCAGCACGTTGTCGATCGCGTGCACCATGCCGTTGCTCGCCACGAGGTCCGGCGTCTGGATCACGGCGATCCGGTTGGTCGCGAGCCCGCCGGCGCCGAACCCGCCGGTGTACCGCGTGGGGTTGGTGGCGTTCAGCACCCGCATCGGCTCGCCCTGCGGCACATCGACGCGCAGCCGTCCGCCGTTCAGGGTCTGCAACTCCTGGGTGTTGGTCCAGCCGGCCGACGGATGGCGGCCCTGCACGACGTGGAACAGCATCCAGGCACGCAGCCGCACCATGTCGGGCACGCGCTCGCCGCCTGCTCCGGCAAGGTCGGCGATCAGGCTCTCAGGGATGCGGCCGAACGCCGCATCGGTCGGCGCGAAGAGGGTGAACGGCCCGGCGGCCTTGAGGTCGTCGGTGACATTGGCCCGCTGGCACAGGGTGAGGAAACGCTCGAAGCCGCCCTGCGCGGCCAGCAGGTCGACGACGTCGCGGTCACTCGCCCGGGTGGCGGGTACGGCGAGCGGTGCGGCGACGCCGGCCAGCGCGAGGCAGGCGGCACCGCGCAGGAATCGGGAGCGGGAGATGGTCATGATCGGGTCCTCCGTCACTGTCGGATGCCGGCACAACGCAGGATCGGCGGGCTGGTTCGCGGGGGCGGTGCTGGCGAAACCGTGAGGCTTTGACCGATCAGCCGCGAGCCTATATGCGCTGAGCTTCCAACAACGTCGGGGCCCTTCGGGAAGGCGGCCTACGGCGGGCACACGTCTGGCAAGGTGTTCCTCGTCGCATGGGCCTCCCCACCGGCGCGCCGGTCCTGTTGTGGTTTCGCCAGGACCTCCGCCTCACCGACAACCCCGCACTCGCGGCCGCGCTCGCGTCCGGCCGGCCGGTGATTCCGGTCTTCGTGCTCGATGGCGAGACGCCGAAGGGCTGGGCACCTGGCGGTGCGGCGCGCTGGTGGCTGCACCACAGCCTCGTCGCCCTCGCCGCCGCGCTGGCCGAGCGCGGCAGCCGGCTGGTGCTGCGCCGCGGCCGTGCGGATGAGGTGATCCCGCGTCTGGTCGAGGAGACGGGGGCGGCCGGCGTGCACGCGAACCGTCTCTACGAGCCCTGGGCGCGCGCGAGCGACGCGGCGGTGGCGGCGGCGCTGAAGCGGCGCGACGTGCCGATCCACGGCGCCAACGCGGCGCTGCTGTTCGAGCCCTGGACCGTGCGCACCCAGGCGGGCGGGTCCTTCGGCGTCTATACCCCGTTCAGCCGTGCCTGTTTCGCCGCCTCCCCGCCGCCGCAACCGACGCGCGCGCCGACGCGCGTGGATGCGCCCGACCGTTTCCCGGCCTCGGACCGCCTCGAAGACTGGTCCCTGCTGCCGACGACACCTGACTGGGCGGGCGGGCTGCGCGAGACCTGGACGCCCGGCGAGGCCGCCGCGCAGGCCCGGCTCGACCGGTTCGTCGAGGGCCATCTCGCCGCCTACGACACGCTGCGCAACCGCCCCGATCTCGACGCGACCTCGGGCCTCAGCCCGCATCTGCACTGGGGCGAGGTCTCGCCGCGCCAGGTCTGGCACGCGGCCGAGGCCGCCGGCGCGCCGCGCGGCCGGGGCACGGCGACCTTCCTCAAGGAGCTGCTCTGGCGGGAGTTCTCCTACCACCTGCTCTGGCATCGGCCGGAGATGCCGGAGCAGCCCCTGAAGCCTGCCTTCGTGGACTTCCCCTGGCGGAACGATGCCGGGGCGTTGCGGGCGTGGCAGCGCGGGCGGACGGGCTACCCGATCGTCGATGCCGGCATGCGCCAGCTCTGGGCGACCGGCTGGATGCACAACCGGGTTCGCATGATCGTCGCCTCGTTCCTGATCAAGCACCTGCTGCTGCCCTGGCAGCAGGGCGAGGCCTGGTTCTGGGATACGCTGGTGGACGCCGATCTCGCCGCCAACAGCGCCTCATGGCAATGGGTGGCCGGCTCCGGCGCCGACGCCGCACCCTATTTCCGCATCTTCAACCCCGTGCTCCAGGGCGCGAAGTTCGATCCCGACGGCGCCTATGTGCGCCGCTGGGTGCCCGAACTCGCGCGCCTGCCGGCGGCGCTGATCCACGCGCCCTGGCAGGCCCCGCCGCTCGCGCTCAAGGACGCCGGTGTAACGCTCGGGCGGAGCTATCCCGCACCGATCGTCGATCACTCGGCCGCGCGCGCCCGCGCGCTCGCCGCACTGGACAGCATCACCAGGGACAAGGGAGCCGCCTGAATGGACGGACTGTTCTGGCCGCGCGTACGCCCGCGCGTGGCCGTGATCGGCGCCGGGATCGCCGGTCTGTCGGCGGCATGGCTGTTGCGCGACGCCTGCGAGGTGACCCTGTTCGAGGCCGAGCGCCGCCTCGGCGGTCATGCGGATACGCAGGAGGTGGAGATCGCCGGCCAGCGCATCGCCGTCGATACCGGCTTCATCGTCTACAACGAGCTGAACTACCCGAACCTGATGGGGTTGTTCGATGCGCTCGACGTCGCCACCGAGGCCTCCGACATGTCGTTCGGCGTCTCGATCGGCGACGGGCGGCTCGAATATGCCGGCGGCGCGTGGCCGCAGCTCTTCGCGCAGAAGCGCAACCTCGTCCGCCCCCGCTTCCTCGCCATGCTGCGCGATGTCGTCCGCTTCTACCGCGAGGCGCCGCGCAAGCTCGCGAATGCCGACGAGTCGCTGACGCTCGGCGCGTTTCTCGCCCGCGAGGGCTACAGCTCGGCCTTCGTGCATGACCACCTGCTGCCGATGGGCGCGGCGATCTGGTCGGCGAGCGTGGAGGGGATGCGCGAGTTCCCCGCCTCTGCCTTCGTGCGCTTCTTCGAGAACCACGGCCTGCTGCGCCTGTCGGACCGGCCGCGCTGGCGCACGGTCTCGGGCGGATCGCGCCGCTATGTCGCGCGCATCGCCGCCGCCCTCGACGGCCGGGTCGCGGCAGGGAGGGCCGTCCTCGCGGTGACGCGCGATGATGCGGGCGCGGTCGTTCACCTCGCAGATGGATCGGCCCAGCCCTTCGAGCGCGTCGTGATGGCGGTGCATGGGGATGTCGCCTTGCGCCTGCTCGGTCAGCCGAGCGCCGCGGAGCGTGCCGTGCTGTCGCAGGTGCGCTATCAGGACAACGCCATGGTGCTGCACACGGACGAGGCGCTGATGCCGCGGCGACGTGGCGTGTGGTCGTCCTGGAACTACCTCGCGCGCGGCCCGGCCGACCACCGGCGCGAGGTCGCCGTAACCTATTGGATGAACCAGTTGCAGAACCTGCGCACGCCGCGGCCGCTGTTCGTCTCGCTCAACCCGTTCCGTGCGCCGCGGAGGGACGCCGTGCTGGTCGAGAAGACCTACCGGCATCCGCAATACGATCCGGCGATGCTGCGCGCGCAGGCCCTGCTGCCGTCGATCCAGGGCCGGGACAGGGTGTGGTTCTGCGGCGCCTGGTGCGGCTATGGCTTCCACGAGGATGGCATTGCCTCGGCGATCGCGGTGGCGCGCGACTTCGGCGTCGCCGCACCGTGGCAGGCGGCGCCGGCGCTGGCGGAGGCTGCATGAGCGGCCCGGCCGCCGAGATCCTGCGCGCGCGCGTCGTGCATCTGCGGCACCATCCGTTCCGTCACCGGCTCGACTACCGGATCTGGGCGCTGCTGCTCGATCTCGACCGGCTCGACGACGCGGCGGCGGCGAGCCGGCTGTTCGCGCATGATCGTGCCGGCATCGTCTCGTTCCATGCACTCGACCATGGCCCGCGCGACGGCTCCTCGCTGCGCGCCTGGGCGGACGGGGTGCTCGCGGCGTCGGGCATCGCCCGGCCCGCGCGGATCAGAGTGCTCGCGATGCCGCGTGTGCTCGGCTATGTGTTCAACCCGATCACCCTCTATCTCTGCGAGGACGAGTCGGGAGAGCCCGCCGCCGTGATCTACCAGGTGAAGAATACCTTCGGCGATCAGCACCCCTATGTCGCGAAACTCGCGGGTGGACAGTCCCAGCGCCACGCGGCCGGGAAGGCGATGCATGTCTCGCCCTTCATCGGCCTGGCGGCGCGCTACGGCTTCACGCTTGCGGTGTCGGACCGGCGCATCGGTCTGGTGATCGACGAGCGCGAGGAGGGCGCGCGCGTGCTGACAGCCTCGCTGACCGGCCGGCGCGAACCGATGAGCGATCGCGGCCTGCTGCGGGCGCTCGCCGCGATGCCCTTCGTCACGGTGAAGGCGATGGTCGCGATCCACCTCCACGCGCTCAGGCTCTGGCTGAAGGGCGCGCGCTACCATGCGCGACCGGCGCCGCCGGCGCCGACGCCGACGATCGCCAGCTGACGCGCACGACGGCCCATGCACGGAACCGACACCACGCTCTCCGCCGGCTTCGCCGCCCCGCCGCCGCGACGCTACCGGCTCGCGCTCGAACTTGCCGGACTGATCCGTGCCGGGGAACTGCATCTCGTGCTGCCGGACGGGTCGCTGCATCGGGTGCGCGGCCGGCGTCCGGGACCGAGCGCGGAGGTGCGGCTGGCCTCGCCGCGGGCGATCCGCCGCTTCGCCATGGGCGGCAGCCTTGGCTGGGCGGAGGCCTATCTCGACGGTGACTGGTCCACGCCCGATCTGCGCGCGGTGATGATGCTCGCCGCCGCCAACGAGGCCGAGTGGGACGCCGTCCTGCGCGGACGCCCGCTCGTCCGCTGGCTGTCACGGCTGGTGCATGTCTTCAAGCCGAACTCGCGGCGCGGCGCCAAGCGCAACATCGCCGCGCATTACGACCTCGGCAACGACTTCTACGCCGCCTGGCTCGATCCGACGATGACCTATTCCTCGGCCGAGTTCGCAGCACCGGACGAGACGCTCGAGCAGGCGCAGCGGCGCAAGGTGCGCAATCTGCTCGACGCGCTCGCCCTTGTGCCGGGCGCGAGGCTGCTGGAGATCGGATGCGGCTGGGGACACCTGGCGGAGATGGCCGCCCGCGAGCACGGGGTGCAGGTGGTGGCGCTGACGCTGTCGCGCGCGCAGGCCGAGGCAGCACGGGCGCGGATCGCCGCGGCCGGGCTGACCGACCGGGTCGAGATACGCATCCAGGACTATCGCGACGTGACCGAGACCTTCGATGCGGTCGCGTCGGTGGAGATGTTCGAGGCGGTGGGCGAGGCCTATTGGCCCGCCTATTTCCGTGCCGTGCACGACCGGCTGCGCGCGGGCGGACGGGCAGCGCTGCAGATCATCACGATCGCCGACCGGTTCTTCGCCGACTACCGGCGCAGCGCCGACTTCATCCAGCGCTATGTCTTCCCGGGCGGAATGCTGCCGAGCCCGACGCGGCTGCGCGAGGAGGTGGCGCGCGCGGGCCTGCGCTGGGAGGCCGAGACCTGGTTCGGCGCCTCCTACGCCGAGACGCTGCGCCGCTGGAACGAGTCGTTCCAGGCCGCTTGGCCCGAGATCGCCGCGATCGGCCGCTACGACGCGCGCTTCAAGCGCCTCTGGGAATACTACCTCGCCTACTGCGAGACGGGCTTCCGCGCCGGCTGGACGGATGTCGGCCGGATCGTCCTCGCGCGTGCTTAAGGGGGTGCAGGGGCCAATGGCCCCTGCCGGGTGCAGGGCGCCGCCCTGCGAAGGTCGGCTGAGCGCTCGGGTGCTGGCCGCCTATGGTCTCCCCGCCTTTCCCTTGGCGCTGCTCGGTCTGCCGTTGAACGTCTACCTCCCGGCATTCTGGGGTGACGCGATGGGCCTGGGCCTCACCACGGTCGGCGCGATCCTGCTGGCGACGCGCCTGCTCGACGGCATCACCGACCCGCTCGTCGGCTGGCTCTCCGATCGCACGCGCACGGGGCTCGGCCGCAGGCGGCCCTGGATCGCGGCCGCGGTGCCGATCGCGGCCCCCGCGGTGTGGCTGCTGTTCGTGCCGCCGTCGGGTGCCGGCGCACTCCACTTCTTCGTCTGCGCGAGCCTCGTCTATCTCGGCTGGACAATGGTGAACGTGCCCTACAGCGCCTGGGGAGCGGAACTCTCGCCCGACTACAACGAGCGGACGCGCATCACCTCGTGGCGCGAGGCGGCGACGATCGCCGGGATCGTCGCCTCGGCCGTGGTGCCGGCGGTGGTGTCGGGCGGGATCGCGGCGGATCTGCGCGCGCTCGCGATCACGATGCTGGCGCTGTCGGTGCCGGCGTTCATCAGCCTCTTCACGCTCGTGCCCGAGCCGCTCGCGCCAGCGGGGCGGGCAGCGCGCCGGTCGCTGCGCGACTTCCTCGCACCGCTCCGGCGCAACCGGCCGTTCATGCGGCTGCTCGCCGCCTGGATCGTCAACGGCATCGCCAACGGCCTGCCGGCCGCGCTGTTCCTGCTGATCGCGACGCATCTGCTGGACGCGGAGGCGCAGTCGGGCGTGCTGCTGCTCGCCTATTTCGTTGCCGGCGTGGCGGCAGTGCCGTTCTGGGGCTGGCTCGCGCGGCGGACCTCGAAGCATCGTGCCTGGTGCGCCTCGATGCTGTGGGCGGGTGCGGTGTTCGCCTTCGTCCCGCTGCTCGGCCCCGGCGACTGGCCGATCTTCCTCGGCATCTGCGTGCTGACGGGTGCGTCGCTCGGGGCCGACCTCGCGTTGCCGCCTGCGATGCAGGCGGACGTCATCGACCTCGATCATGCCGAGAGCGGAACACCGCGCGCGGGGCTGTTCTTCGCCGCCTGGAGCATGGCGCAGAAGGCCGGCAATGCGCTCGCGGTCGGCATCGGCCTGCCGCTGCTGGAGGCGCTCGGGTTCCGCACCGGGCCGGATGGCGTCGCTGGGCTCGGCGCGCTGGTCGGGCTCTATGCGGTGACGCCGATCGTGCTCAAGCTGGTCGCGGTCGTGCTGATGTGGCGCTTCCCGCTCGACCGCACGGCGCAGGCGGCGATCCGCGCACGGCTGGAGCGGCGCGCGTGAGGCTCGACGTGCCAGCCGGCTATGCAGGTCTGCGCGTGGTCGGCGACGTGCACGGCGAGGCCGGGCCGTTCCGCGACGCGATCGCTGGCGCCGAGGCAGCGCGTCTGTTCGTGCTCCAGCTCGGCGACCTCACCGATCACGGGCCGGATGCGCCGGGCGTGCTCGCGGCAATGTTCCGCCTGATCGACCGCGGCGCGGGCCTGTTCCTGCTCGGCAACCACGATCACAAGCTGCGCCGTGCCCTGCTCGGCCAGAAGGTGAAGGCCGAGCTCGGTGGGCTCGCAGCGACGCTCGAGCAGCTGGAGCGCCATCCGGACCGGGCCGCCCTCACCGCCCGCGCGATCGAAACGATCGCCCGTGCCCCCACGTGGCTGCGCTGGCGCGATGCGCTGTTCGTGCACGGCGCCTTCCACACCGGGATGCTGAGCGAGCCCGCCCCGCCCGAGGCCGGCACGCGCCGGCCGGATGGACTCGTCTCGCGCGCGCTGTTCGGCCAGACGCTGAAGGGCGAACTGACCGAGGCCGGCTATCCCGTGCGGGTGCTCGACTGGGTGGACTACATCCCCGCCGGACTCACGGTCTATTGCGGCCACGACAATCGCAGCCGCGACGGTCGCCCCCATATCGCCGAGGGCAAGCGCGGCGGTCGGGCGGTATTCCTCGATACCGGCGCCGGCAAGGGCGGCCACCTGTCGTGGATCGACCTCGGAGCCTGACAGACGGAGGGGTGGAATGCGGCGGCTGGTTGCGGCTTTGCTTGGGCTCGTTCTGCTCGCGGGATGCGGAGGCGGCATGAAGATCGAGGATTTCGCCGGGCGCACGCCCGAACTCAGGCTGGAGGAGTACTTCGCCGGGCGGACGCGCGCGGCCGGGCTGTTCGAGGACCGCTTCGGCACGGTCCGCCGCACCTTCACGGTCGACATCGTCGGCACGTGGGACGGCACGACGCTGACGCTGGACGAGGACTTCCTCTACAACGACGGCGAGACGCAGAAGCGCATCTGGCGCCTGACGCGCACGGGCGAGCGGCAGTGGGAGGGCCGCGCGGACGACGTGATCGGCGTCGCCACCGGCCGCGAGGCGGGCAACGCCTTCCAGTTCGGCTACCGCATCAACCTCCAGGTCGGCGACACCACCTGGCAGGTGCGCTTCGACGACTGGATGTTCCGCATCGACGACGAGGTCGTGCTGAACACGGCGACGGTGTATCGCTGGGGCATCTGGATCGGCACGGTACAGCTCGCCTTCCGCCGGGTCGGCCCGGCATGAGCCTCGCCCTGGCCACGATTGCCGAGCGGCCTGATCTGGCACCGACCGTCGCCGACTGGACCTGGCGCGAATGGGGCCGCGCGCAGGGCGAGACGCAGGAGCAGCGCACCGCCACGATTGCCGCCCGGACCGCGCGGATCGGACTGGAGCAGTGCCTGGTCGCGCTGATCGACGGCGAGCCGGCCGGCACGGCGTCGCTGGTCGCGGAGGACACCGTGTCGCGGCCTGACCTCACGCCCTGGCTTGCGAGTGTCTATGTCGTGCCGCGCTTCCGCGGCGCGGGCATCGCGCCGGTGCTGGTGAAGGCGGTGGAGGCGGCGGCGTGGCGCGCGGATTGTCCGCGGCTCTGGCTGTTCACCGACGGGCAGGTCGATCTGTACGCGTCACTCGGCTGGGTCGAGCACGGCGTGCTGCACGATCACGGCAAGCCGTTCGTGCTGATGCGGCGCGATCGGCGCCGCTAGCTCAGCGTTCGGCGTCCACCACCAGGGCGGTGGCCGGGAAGGCCGGATCGCGCCCCCGCGCATAGGCTTCGAGCACGCGCTCGGACGGGATCTTGCGCTGGATCTCGCCCTGGGCATCGAAGAATTCGATCACCACCATCGACGCCTTCAGGTCGAAGCGCATCGACGGATTGGTGAGCGGCACGGCCTTGCCGGACGTGGTCTGCGGCATGGCGGCGATATCGTCGGGCATGCCGGCGGGAATGGCGCGCGCCATGGGCGAGGACGGCGGAAGGGAGACCGGTCGGGTTGCTTCAACGATCATCGTATGCCTGCCTGGGCCAAGGCCCTCCTTGGGCACTGACTCCGTTTCCATGTCGTCCGGCCGACACGCCGTGACCGCTGGCTAGACGACGCCAGTGGGCAGACTGACTGATAAACGTAAATGAAGGGTTAACGCGCGGCGATGCGGCGCGCGATCGCCCTGATCGCCGGGCCCAGCAACGGCAGCTTCGCGTACACCTGCATGCCGGAGTCCCAGTGGTCAAGGTGGGCGGACACCAGCCCGTCGGCCGCGAACCCGATCTCGCTCACGCCGTCGATCGTCCGCATCTCGCCGCCGCGCCCGTAGCTGAAGCTCCAGCGCAGATAGCCCGCAGCGATGCCGAGCGCATGGTCGGTCACGACGAAGCGCGGCTCGGCGACGGTTGCGAACATATGCCGCAGCATGCGGTCGAAGGCCTCGCGGCCGCGGAGGTCGTGGAACGGGTCGCGGAAGCGGATGTCGGCAGCGGCGAGCGCGACAAGCGCCGGCACCGTGTCGGGCGTCAGCCGCTGCCAAGCCTCGCTCCATGCCCTGAGTGCGCCCCCGCGCGGATCGCGCGCCAGGTCCTCGAGTCTCATCGTCGTTGTGTCGTCCTTCCCACCAGCGGGAAGTATAGCGCATAGGGCAGGATGCGCATCAGTTTCAGGATCGCGGCGAAGCGGCGCGGGAAGGCGATCTCGAAGCGGCCGCGCGCGAGCCCATCGGCGATCCGCTTCGCCGCCGCCTCGACCGGCATCAGGAACGGCATCGGGAAGTCGTTGCGGTCGGTCAGCGGCGTCTTCACGAAGCCGGGGTTCACGACGTTGACCATCACGCCGGCGCGGTCGAGATCGAACTTCAGGCTCTCGGCCATGGCGATCAGCGCCGCCTTGGTGGCGGAATAGGCGATCGCGCGCGGCAGGCCGCGATAGCCCGCGACCGAGGAGACGATCGCGATCTGCCCCGCGCCCCGCGCGATCATCGCCGGCATCACGGAGGCGAGCGCAATCGCGCTGCCGTCGACGTTGACCCGCACTTGGCCGGTGAAGGCATCGAGATCGAACCGTTCGGCGCTGTCGTGGATGTAGGTGCCGGCGTTCAGCACCGCGAGCGCGATCGGCCGCCCGGCGTCGGTCTGCACGCGGTGCACGGCCGCGGCGACGGCTCGGGCGTCGGTGACATCGGCCGGCGCGGCGATGACCCGCCCCTGCGCCTCGGCCGCGAGCGCGGCCAGTTCCGCCTCGCGCCGCGCGGTCGCCACGACCGTCCAGCCGCGCGCGACGAGTTCGAGTGCGAGCTGCCGGCCGATGCCGGAGGAGGCGCCGGTGATCCAGGCGAGCCCGTCCTCGGGCCGGGCGGGACGCGGCCTGCTCACGCGGCGTCCGCCTTGCGCGGGGCGATGCGGTCGAGCAAGGCCGTGGCCTGGCGCCGCATCGCCGCCACCTTCGCGCCGTCCATCCGATCGAGCGTCCGGATCATCTGCGCCATCCTCGGATTGCCCTGGAAGCGCGCGCGGTGGCGGGCGAGGAAGTCCCAGTAGAGCGCATTGAACGGGCAGGCGCGCTCGCCCACCGCCTCGCGCACGTCGTAGCGGCAATGCCGGCAGTGATCGCTCATGCGATCAATATACTTGCCCGACGCCGCGTAGGGTTTCGAGGCCATCACCCCGCCATCCGCGTGCAGCGCCATGCCATGGGTGTTGGGAAGCTCCACCCACTCGAAGGCGTCGGCATAGACGCACATATACCAGTCATTGACCTCGGCTGGGTCGATCCCGGCGAGCAGGGCAAAGTTGCCCGTCACCATCAGGCGCTGGATGTGATGCGCGTAGGCGAGGTCGCGTGTCTGGCGCACCACCGCGTCCATGCAGGCCATGCCGCTGTCGGCGGACCAGTAGAAGCCGGGCAGCGCGCGGTCGGCGCCGAGCGCGTTGGTGCGCGCGTACTCGGGCATCTTCAGCCAGTAGATCCCGCGCACGTATTCGCGCCAGCCGAGGATCTGGCGAATGAATCCCTCGACGGCGTTCAAGGGGGCTCGGCCCGCGCGCCACGCCGCCTCGGCACGGCGGCACAGCTCAATCGGCAGCAGCAGGCCCAGGTTCAGGCTGGTCGAGAGCAGCGCATGGAACAGCGTCGCCTCGCCCTCGGCCATCGCGTCCTGGTAGTCGCCGAACTGCGGCAGCCGGTCAGCGATGAAGCGGTCGAGCGCGGCCTCGGCGTCCGCCGCCGTGACCGGCCAGGCGAAGCCGTCGAGGCTGCCCCAATGGTCCGGGAAACGCGCCGCCACCAGGTCGAGCACCTCGCGCGTGATCGCATCCGGCGCGACGCGGAACGGCGGCGGCGGACGCACATCATCCGGCAGGCGCTTGCGGTTCTCGGCGTCGAAGTTCCACTGCCCGCCGGCGGGGTCGTCACCCTCCATCAGCAGGCCGGTGCGCCGGCGCATCTCGCGATAGAAGAATTCCATGCGCAGCGCCTTCCGTCCCTCGGCCCAGCGCGCGAAGTCGTCGATCGGGCAGAGGAAGCGGTCGTCGTCGCGGAACTCGACCGGCACGCCGGCCGCCGCTGCCCAGCCGCGCATGTCCTCGCGCACGCGCCACTCGCCCGGCTCGGTGGCGACGATGCGCCC
This sequence comes from uncultured Elioraea sp., assembly GCA_964533585.1. Taxonomy (GTDB): domain Bacteria; phylum Pseudomonadota; class Alphaproteobacteria; order Acetobacterales; family Acetobacteraceae; genus Elioraea. Next base: position 17,199 of record CAZHMM010000020.1, on the reverse strand, counting down.
CGCCCCATGCCGGTGCACCGCGCGCACCACCTCGCCGCGCAATGAGCCGGTGTTGTCGGGATCGTCGAGCCGCACATAGTCGACGCGCACGCCGCGCGCGGCGAGCGCGCGCGCGAAGTGGCGCATCGCCGAGAGCACCAGCGCGATCTTCTGGCGGTGGTGGCCGACATAGGTGCACTCGCCCATCACCTCGGCCATCAGCACGACGTCGCGCGCCGGATCGAGATCGGCGAGCGCCGAGAGCGTGCGCGAGCACTGGTCTCCCAGCACCACGCGCAGCACAGGTTCGGTCACGTGCGCACGTAACGGATCGTCGAGCCGTCCTCGCCGGCGAACAGCAGGCCCGACCAGGCGCCGGCGCGGTCGTACCAGATGTCGAGCGTCAGATCGCCGGAGACGCGGAAGCGGCGCGCCGGGGCATCCCGCCCGCCGATCGGGACCGTCTCGTCGCCAAGATCCTCAATGGTGGTGCCGAGCAGCCGGCCGCCCTGGGTGTCGATCTTCCGCGTGCGCAGGAACCGCGCATGCCAGTAGGAGGTGGAGGCGGCATCGCGCGGCGCGACATAACGCCCGCCCTCGGTGCCCTCCACCGCGATCCCCTCGCCAGCGGCGCGCGCCTGCACGCGATAGGGCCGGCCGTTGCGGTCAGTGGTGCTGTCGATCAGCAGCAGCCGCTCGCCCGTCCAGCGCTCGGTGTTGCGGTGGCTGTAGCGGTAGAACGGAATGCCGAGCACGCGCACGGCGAGCTCGATCGCGATCTCCACCCGCACCGCCTCGCCCTCCGCGGTGAAGGCGAGGGTGTGGGTGCCGATCGCGCTGTCGTTGCGCAGGACGCGGAAGGCGAGCCGGCCGCTCTCCGGGATCGCCGCCGTCAGCGGCGCTGCCATCAGCGCGCCCGGCGCGAGCGCCAATCCAGCGAGAAACGGTCTGCGTCCGATCATCCCTTGCTCCTGATGCTTGAGCGCCCGCCGTCCACGCCGATCACCTGGCCGGTGATCCAGCCGCTCTCCGGCGACAGCAGGAACGCCGCCAGCGCCGCCGCATCCTCCGCCTCGCCGAGACGGGGGATCGGGTGCTGCGCGGCGATCGCCTTCGCCATCGCCGCGTTGCCGGTCAGCGGCGCGGCCATCGCCGTGCGCGTCAGGCTCGGCGCGATGCAGTTGACGCGCACCGCGGGCGCGAGTTCCGCCGCCAGCGCGACCGTGAGTCCCTCCACCGCCGCCTTCACCGGGCCGATCACGGAATGGTTCGGGAACCCGGCGCGCGCCGCGACGGAGCTGAACAGCACCACCGTGCCCTGGCCGGCCTTCAGTGCCTCGGCGGCCAGGGCGACGGCACGGGCGGCCGCCAGCACGTTCAGCCGATAGGCGTCGAGGTGGTCGGCCGCCCCGGCACGGCCGAGCGGCTTCAGCACGATCGAGCCGACGCAGAATGCCAGGCCGGCAAGCGAGCCGCCGGCAGCAGCCTCGGCCACCGTGCGCGCGAGCGCGCCGTCGTCGAGCACGTCGCAGATCGAGCACGGCAGGCCAAGCTCGGCCGCGAGCACGCCCAGCCGCTCCGCGTCGCGGCCGGCCAGATGCGGCGCGCGGCCCGATGCGGCCAGCCGCCGCACCAGCGCACCGCCGATCCCGCCCGTGGCTCCGAACACCAGCACCGTCACCGCACCATTCCCTGCCGACGCCGCTCACATGGGCGCGACCGCGTGAGCCGCGAGGCTCCGCTGACACGCATGTGATTCCGGCATGGCCCGGGGCAGACGGCCGGGGCGGTTCCATGCCATGGTCGCGCGGCCGATCCGGCCCTGGGATCCAGCGTCACCCTCCATGCGCCAGCTTCTGCTCCTCCGCCACGCCAAGTCGTCCTGGGATGACCCGTCGCTGCCCGACCACGACCGTCCACTGAACGCGCGTGGCCGCGCCGACGCCGCGGCGATCGGCAGCGAGATGCGTGGCCTCGGTCTCTCGCCAGACATCGTGCTGGTGTCCTCGGCGCGGCGGACGCAGGAGACGCTGGCGCTGCTCGAGCCGTTCGACGACAGCCCGGTGATCGACACGGTCGAGGCGCTCTATCTCGCGCCCGCGCGCAAGCTGCTCGACCTGCTGCATGCGGTGCCCGAGACGGCGCGCAGTGTGCTGGTGATCGGCCACAATCCGGGCCTGCACAATCTCGCCCTCGCGCTGGCCGGCCCGACCGCGATGGCGCGCGGCGGCATCGATGCGCTGCGGCTGGCCGAGCGCTACCCGACGGCGACGCTCGCCGAGTTCGCGGTCGCCACACCGTGGTGGGGGCTGGCCGAGGGCAATGCGCGGCTCGTGCGCTTCGTCTGCCCGCGCGATCTGCCGAAACCCGCGCCATGAGCCCGGATGCCTCCGGCGCGGCGCCGCGTGCCGAGGCGCCGCAGACCCGCCTGGTCGCCTTCGAACTCGCCGTCGCGCCCGACGCGGCGGCCGGGCTGCTGCGTCATCCCGCGTTTGCCGCCCGGAGGCTCGGCCCGGCGCGCGGCGCGGAGGTGACCATCGTCTTCCACGACACTGCCGAAGGAGCCTTGGCCGCGGCCGGACTCGCGCTCGCCGTCGAGCCGCGCGGCCGCGGCGCAGTGCAGCGCCTGCTGCGCAGCCTGCCGGGCGAGGAGGCGCGCGCCGAACCTGCCCGGCTGTCACCGGTGCTGGCGGAGGCCCGCCTCCCCCGGCCCGGTCCCGACGCCGACCTGCTCGCTGGGCTGATCCCCGAGGAAGCGGAGGCAGTGCCGCTGCCCGCCGTTGCCGCCGCCTCGGGCCGGCGCGTCACGCTGCGGCTCAGCGGAGGGATGACCGCCGCCCTGTTCGCCGGCCGGCTGCGCGCGGTGGCGGCGGAGCGCGCGTTCGCACGGCTGACCCTTGCCGTACCGGAAGAGGCGCTGGCCGATGGGCTCGACCTCCTGCGCGCGCTCGCCGCCGACCGGCCGGTCGCGGTGCCGGTGGCAAGCCTCGCCGAGGAGGCGCGCGCGGTCGCGCTTGGCGTGCCGGCCCGGCCGCACTGGCGCGGCCCGCCGGACCTCACCAGCGCGGCGACGGTGGAGGACGGCGCTTGCCGGGCGATCGGCCAGCTCACGCTCGCGCTGCTCGCCGCTGCACCGATCGCGGCGGAAGGCTCGAACCCCGAGGGCGTGCACCAGGCGCGGGTGGCGATCCGGCGGCTGCGGACGGCGCTGACGCTGTTCCGCCCGGCGATCGGCTGCGCGGCGGTGACCGACCTCAAGGACCGGCTTGGCGCGCTCGCCCGCGCGCTTGGCCCGGCGCGGGACTGGGACGTGTTCATCGCCGGCGCGCTCGGCGAGATCCTCGCGGCTTTTCCGGGCGAGGCGGCGATCGCGAGCCTCGCCCGCGCCGCCGAGGCCGCGCGCGCCGCCGCCTATGCCCAGGTGCGTGCGGTGCTCGGGGCTGCTGCGTTCCGCCTGCTCACGCTCGACCTTGCCGCGGCGGTCGTCGCCCCACCGTGGCGCGCGGGCGAGGACGCCGAGTCGGCCCTGCTGCGCGACACTCCGCTCGAGGACTTCGCTGCCGCCGCCCTGAGCCGCCGGCACAAGCGGCTGATGCGCGCGGGCGAAGGCTTCGCCCAGCTCGACATCCCGGCGCTGCATGCGCTGCGCATCCAGGCCAAGCGGATGCGCTATGCGGGCGAACTGTTCGGCGGGCTGTACGGGGCGAAGAAGCGGCGGCGGTTCCAGAAGGCGGTCGGCGCGGTGCAGGATGCGCTCGGCCATCTGAACGACACGGCGGTGGCGGCCGGACTGATGCACACGCTCGCGAAGCGCGAGCCGGGCCGCGCCTGGGCCGCGGGGGTGGTGCAAGGCTGGGTCGCGGCCAAGGCGGCGCACGCGCGGGAGGATGCGGCCGAGGCCTGGACCACCCTCGCCGACCGCGCGCCGTTCTGGAGCGGCTGACGCGGGCTCAGACCGTCCGACGCCGTACCGCGGCGAGGCCGAGCACGCCGAGCCCCAACAGGCTCAGGGTCGCGGGTTCGGCGGCCGCTGTCTCGGGCGGCGTGCCCGGTTCGCCGAACGCGAAGTCGATCAGCACCTCGGTGCCGGTCTGGAAGCCGAGGCCGTTCCAGTTGATGCGCATCTCGGTGTCGGTCAGCGTCACCCGGCTGTCGTCGAAGCCTGCCATCGTCGTCGCGGCATTGACGGTCGCGCCGGTGATGCCGTGCGGCAGCAGCGTGGCGAAGACCGGGCCGTTGAAGGGCGCGATGGTGAAGCCGAATCCGGTCGGATTGACCAGCACGAGGGACAGCGATGCGGCGTCGAAGTCGACCTGGATGCCGACGCCAGCGCCGGTTCCGGACACGGCGAGGCCAATGGTCTCGATACCGAAGCCGATCGTGAACTCATCCGCGGTCCAGACGATCTGATCCGAGATCTGCCCGACCGTGTGGTACCAGTCGGCGGGCACCATCTCGCGGCCCAGCAGGCTCGCCCCGGCGCGAGTCGCGGCCGAGATGCCGAGCGCGACCGCGGTCGCGGCCAGCAGATATGAGCGGCGCATGGCGAAGTCCTCCTCTCGCAATGTGCGCGGGGCCAGGATCGGCCCCTCTCGCCGGAGGAGGCTGCGCCGGTCAGATTGCAGCAAGATCGCTGATGAGTAATCTTTCCCGCCGGCCCTTGCCGACTCAGGCCGCCCGCGCCGCGCGGACGCCGAGGATATGCGCGATCGCGTAGACCAGGTCGGGGCGGTTCAGGGTGTAGAAGTGGAACTCGTCCACCCCGGCGGCCTGGAGCCGGCGCACCTGTTCGGCCGCCACCACGGCGGCGACCATCCGCCGGGTCTCCTGATCGGCGTCCAGCCCATCGAACAGCCGCGCGAGCCAAGCCGGCACCGACGCGCCGCACATGGCGCTGAACTTCGCGACCTGGCCGAAGTTGGTCACCGGCAGGATGCCCGGCACCAGCGGCACACCGATCCCCGCCGCCAGACACCGATCGAGAAAGCGCAGATAAACGTCTGTATCAAAAAAATATTGCGTGATCGCTCGGGTGGCTCCCGAATCGATCTTGCGCTTGAGGTTGTCCAGATCCGCCGCCGCACTCGCCGCCGCCGGATGGGTCTCCGGATAGGCCGCCACACTGATCTCGAAGGCGCCGATCCGCCGCAGCCCGGCGACCAGATCGGCCGCATAGGCATACCCCTCCGGATGCGGCTCGTACGACGTCACCCCGGCGGGCGGGTCGCCGCGCAGCGCGACGATGTGGCGGATCCCGGCCTGCCAATAGGCATGCGCGACGGCGTCCACCTCCTCCCGACTCGCGCCGACGCAGGTGAGGTGCGCCGCCGGCGTCAGAGTCGTCTCGGCGGCGATTCGCGCGACCGTCGCGTGGGTGCGCTCGCGCGTCGTGCCGCCCGCGCCATAGGTGACGGAGACGAAGCGTGGCGCCAGCGGCTCGAGCCGGCGGATGCAGGCCCAGAGCTGCTGCTCCAGCGCCTCGGTCTTGGGCGGGAAGAATTCGAACGACAGCTTCGGCACCGGCAGCGCGGGATCGCCGATCGGCGGCACGGCGCCGCGCGGGCCGGCGGCCCAGCGCGCGAGCACGGAGGGGGACGTCACAGAGGTCACGATGGCGCTCCTGATGGGCCCGCACGTGAATGGCGCGCGCGCGGCGGCGATGCAAGAGCGGGCCGACCGGGCATCCGCCTCATGCGCTTCAGCCATCACCGCAGTGGGCATAACCCTTCACTAATATGTATGTGCTAGTTGCTGCGGCGTGCCGTTAGGGTGAGCTTTGTCCCGTCACGCGGACCGCGACGGGGCGCCCACCCTCGTCCGACACGCGCTGACGTGATAAGCCTCACACGCCCCTGAACCCTTCGTGTCCATTGTCGTGAGCAGGATCGTCCTGATGCGCCCCACCGCCCTGCGTCTCCTCGCCCTGCTCGCGGCCGGCCTCGCCGCCGGCTGCGCCGCGGTGCCGCCCGAAAGCGAGCCGGAGGCGCGCGCGGAGTATTTTGAGACGAACGACCCGATCGAGCCTTTGAACCGCGTCACCTACGCGGTCAACGACGCGTTCGACGTCATGCTGTTCCGCCCAGCCGCCGAGGCCTACCGGCTGTTCCTGCCGCAGCCCGTGCGCACCGGCATCGGCAACGTGATCGACAATCTGCTGCTGCCGAAGACGGCCGCCCATCAGTTGCTGCAGGGCAAGCCCGAGATGGCGGGCAAGGCGATCGCGCGCTTCGTTGTCAACAGCACGGTCGGCCTGCTCGGCATCTTCGACTTCGCCTCGGATCTCGGGCTTGAGCCGCAATTCGAGGACATGGGCCAGACGCTCGGCGTCTGGGCCGGCACGACCAATGGCGGGCCCTACATCGTCCTGCCGCTGCTCGGGCCGTCGAATCTGCGTGACGTGTTCGGGCGCGGGATCGACATAGCCACCGATCCGTGGAACTACGTCGGTCAGGGCGACACCGTGCGGACGCTGCGCATCACCCGCACCGCGACGCAGGCGTTGGATACCCGCGAGCAGCTGATTGAGCCAATCGACGCCCTGCGGCGCGACAGCCTCGATCCCTACGCGGCGCTGCGCTCGATCTATCAGCAGCAGCGGGCGCGGGACATCCTCGACGAGGCCCCGCCGCGACGCCGCTATTTCGATTGGCGGTTCCGGCCGCCGGAGTGATGGCAAGGAGATGACCATGCAGCGACGGATGTTTCTGACCGGCCTGCTCGCCGCCCTGCCCGTCGCCGGCGCCCGCGCGGATGATCGCGCCGGCCGCGCGGCGGCGTTCATCGAGGCGCAGGGCAAGGCGTTGGTCGGCGTGCTGGACAGCGACGCGCCGCTGCCGGAGAAGCGGGCCGAGGTGGCGCGCCTCCTGCGCGAGGCGGTGGATGTGCGCGGCGTCGGCCAGTTCGTGCTCGGCCGACACTGGCGCACCGCCTCCGAGGCGCAGCGCGCCCAGTTCCTGGAGCTGTTCGAGGAGACGCTTGTCCGCAACCTCTCCTCCCGATTCGGCGAGTTGCAGGGCGTCACCTTCGAGGTCGGCCGGACGCAAGCGCGCGGCGAGGACGGCGTGTCGGTCGCGACCACGGTCAGCCGGCCGGGCCAGCCGGCAGTCGTCCTCGACTGGCTGGTTTCGGAGGCCTCGGGCCGCCCCCTGATCGTCGATCTGGTGGCCGAGGGCACCTCGCTGCGCATCACCCAGCGCTCGGAGTACAGCTCCGTGATCCAGCGCGGCGGCGGCCGGCTCGACACGCTGCTCGACGCGATGCGCCGCCAGCTGGCCCAGCTCGAAGCGAGCGAGCTCGCCTCGAACTGATCGCGCGGCCGGGCTCTGCCCCGGCGCTGCCATCTTATCGCTGCCGGGCTGCCGTGAGCGGCGCTATCCTGTCCCGGCGCGGCGCACGAGGCGCCGGCGCAGGACAGGCCCATGCGTCAGACAGCGATACCCTCGATCGGACAGGCACGGCCGGATGCGGCGACGCGCCCCGCGTTCTCGGTGGTGGTGCCCGCCTTCGACGAGCAGGAGGTGCTGGCCGAGTTCCACCACCGCCTCGCCGCGGCGATGGACGCGCTCGGCGCGCCGTGGGAGGTCGTCTACGTCAATGACGGCTCGCGCGATGCCACGCTCGCGGTGATGCTGGCGCTGCGCGCGGCCGATCCGCGCGTCGCGGTGGTCAATCTCTCGCGCAATTTCGGCAAGGAGATCGCGCTGACCGCCGGGCTCGACCACGCGCGCGGCGCGGACGCCGTGGTGGTGATCGACGCCGATCTCCAGGACCCGCCGGAGGTGATCGCCGACCTCGTCGCCGCCTGGCGCGAAGGGGTGGACATCGCCTATGCGCAGCGCCGGGTGCGTCACGGCGAGGGCGTGATCAAGCGCGCCACCGCCGCCGCGTTCTACCGGCTGATGCAGCGGATCGGCGGCCGCGTGACGCTGCCGAAGGATACCGGCGATTTCCGCCTGATGAGCCGGCGCGCGGTCGATGCGCTGCTGAGCCTGCGCGAGCAGCACCGCTTCATGAAGGGGCTGTTCGCCTGGGTCGGCTTCCCGTCGCGCGCGGTGCTGTACGACCGCGCCCCGCGTGCGGCCGGCCGGACCAAGTGGAACTGGTGGAAGCTCTGGAACCTCTCGCTCGAGGGGATCACCAGCTTCACCGTGGCACCCCTCAAGGTCGCGACCTATCTCGGCCTGCTCACCGCCGCGGTGGCGCTGATCTACGGCACGGTGGTGGTGGTGAAGACGCTGCTGTTCGGCAACCCGGTCGCCGGCTACCCGAGCCTGATGACGGTGATGCTGTTCCTGGGCGGCGTGCAGCTGATCACGCTCGGCATCATCGGCGAGTATCTCGGCCGGGTGTTCAACGAGACCAAGGGCCGCCCGCTCTACCTGGTCGAGCGGCACCTGCCGAGCGAGCCACCCTCAACGGGGGCCGAGGCAGGCGATCAGCCCGCCGAGCGGGCGGCACTCGGGCGCGTCGCCTAGCAGCGCTGCGGCCTCGGGCAGGACGAGGCGGAGCTCGCCCGGCACAAGCTGTTCGGCCGCCGTCTCGGCATCGGTACAGCGCGGCGGGGTGCGCCAGCGCGCGAGCTGCATGGTGTTGACCGGCACGGCCCGCTCGGAGGCGAGCAGCAACAGTTCCTGCACCCGTTCGCGCGTGGCATGGCCCTCGGGCGGGATGCAGACCCAGCTCGGCAGGATGGTGAGCGCGCGCGCCTCGGCAATGGCCGGACGCAGCGCCGCGGCATCAACGCTCCAAGGCAGGCGCTGGCCCGCCCAGGCCGCGAGGGCGGCGCGATTCGGCGCCGCATCCACCCACTGCACCAGGCCGAGCAGCAGCACCAGCACCGGGCCGGTGCGCGGGATGCGCGCGAGCAGCACCGCCATGCCGATCAGCGCCGCGTAGCCGACCGGCCAGAAGAACCGGCCCGAGGCGCGGAACTGGTCGAGGATGGCCGGCGGCGCGCCGAGATCGAGCACGACGCGGTCGCCGAGCCCGACCCGGAACGACACCGCGATCAGCGTCAGCGCGAGCAGTGCGAGCGCCAGCCCCGCGTGCCGCCGTACCACGCCCGCCAGCGCCGCGCGTTGGCGCAGCACCAGCACCACCAGGCCGGCGAGCAGACCGGCGCCGAGCCAGTTGTAGCCTTCCCAGCCGCCCATGCCGGTGGCGTCGATCTCGGCCGCGACAACCGGCAGCAGCGCCGAGCGCGCGGGCCAGACCGGTGAGAGCAGGTTGAGCGCGTAGAGGCCATAGCCGCCCTCGCCGGCAGCGCCGAGATAGCCGAGTGTGGCGAGCGCGCCGGCCACGGCGAACACGCACGCCGCGGCGCCGAGTGCGGCGCCCGTCCAGCGCGCGTCGCGCCGTGCCAGCAGCGTCACCGGCACCGCGCCCAGCAGCGCCAGCACCATCAGCGCGAGATAAGGGTGCGTCAGCAGCGCGGCGAGCGACAGCGCGGCCGCCCAGGCCCACCCGGCGACCGAGGCCGCGCGCACCAGCCGCAGATAGGTTCCGAGCGCGAGCAGCAGCAGGAAATGTCCCATCAGCGCGGCATGGCCGTGGCGGGCGAGCCAGGCCGGCATTGCCGCGGCCGCGAGCGCGACCCCGATCGCCGGCATGAGCCGCCGCTCGCCCGCCTGGCGGAGGCACCACGCCGCAGCGATCGGCTGGAGCACGGCAACGATGGCGTGCCAGATCCCGATCCCGTGCATGCCCGTCGGCCAGATCGGCGCGAGCAGCTTCAGCGGCAGCGCCAGCAGGGGGATGCCGTCGGCGAGTGCGATGTTGGTTCCGCCCTCGCCCAGCGTCGGTGCCATCAGCAGCGGCCAGCCCCAAGGGCTCGCGATGAAATAGCGCTGCGCCACCACGTGTTGGGCGATATCGCCGGCGAGGCGCCAGTCCTGCCCCGTCGCGGGAGACAGGAACGCGAGCGGCAGCAGGGCGGACGCCAGCGCGAGGCCGATCAGCGCGGCCACGAGCCACGCTAGCCATCCCGTGATCGTTTCATTTTGCACCGCCACAATCCCGCCCCGACTCCGTCTGAATGCCGACGTGGCCCGTCGCCATCCTCTCGACCGTGCCGGCCGCAGCGCCGGTCGTGAAGGGACGAAGTGATGTTTTCTGCGGACGCCCGCGACGTGGTGAACACCGAGCAGACGATGTCTGCCATCGAGCCGTTGCAACTCACGCTTGCGCCGGCCAATCCGGCGCCGCCGCTCGCCGCGGCCGCCAACGATGTCGGCCCGGCCTGCCCCGTGCCGCAGCCGCGCCTGTTCCTGCGCGACGTCGCCAAGCGCGCGCTCGACGTGGTCGGTGCGGCGCTGCTGCTGGTGCTGTTCGCGCCCGTGATGGCCGTGATCGCGCTTCTGGTCGCGCGCGATGGCGGACCCGTGTTCTACGCGCATCGCCGCGTCGGCCGCGACGGCGCGAGCTTCGGCTGCCTGAAGTTCCGCTCGATGGTGCAGGACGCCGATCTGCGCCTCGCCGAGCTGCTCGAGCGTGATCCGGCCGCCCGCGCCGAGTGGGACGCCACCCGCAAGCTGCGCCGCGACCCGCGCATCACCGCGGTCGGCCGGTTCCTGCGCGCCTCCTCGCTCGACGAGCTGCCGCAGCTGATCAACGTGCTGAAGGGCGAGATGAGCCTGGTCGGCCCGCGGCCGGTGCAGCAGTCCGAGCTGAATGCGTTCTACGGCACCGCTGCCTCGTACTACCGCGCGGTGCGGCCTGGGCTGACCGGGCTGTGGCAGGTGAGTGGCCGCAACGACACCAGCTATGCCGAGCGCGTCGCGCTCGACGTGCGCTACGTCGCCGAGGCGACGCTGCTCGACGATATCCGCATCCTGCTGCGCACGCCCTTCGCGGTGGTGCGCCGGCGCGGCGCCTACTGAGCCACCCCATACCCGACCGCTCGAGCCCGGCCCGGCGCTGACGCGCCGGCCGGGATCGGCTAACCAGCCCCCATGACCGATCCTGCCGCCGCACGCGCCGGCACGCGCCGCCTCGTCTCGGGGGTGGTCTGGAACATGCTCGGCCGCGGCCTGCCGCTGCTGGTGGCGCTCGGCCTCACCCCGCCGCTGGTGGCCGCCCTCGGCATCGAGCGCTGGGGCCTGTTCACGCTCGCACTCGGTCTCGTCGGCGTGTTCGGCGTGTTCGATCTCGGCCTGGGCGCCGCGCTGACGCGCACGCTCGCGGAACGGATCGGCCGCGGCGAGCGCGCGGGCGAAGGCGCGCTGGTCGCCTCGGCGCTCGTGCTGCTGCTGGCCTTGAGCGTCGTGCTCGCGGCCGGGCTGTGGCTCGCGGTGCCCGCACTGGTGGAGCGCGGCCTGAACGTGCCTGCGGCGCTTCAGGGCGAGGCGATCGCCGGTCTGCGCGTGCTCGCCGCCGCCGCGCCCCTCGTGGTGGTGAACGCAGCCCTCTGGGGCGTGCTGGCGGCGCATCAGCGCTTCCGTGCCGCCAACCTCGCCGCGATGCCGGTCGCGGTGCTGTACTATCTCGGCCCGCTGCTGGTGCTGCTGGTCTGGGACTCGCTCGCCGGCGTGATGCTCGCGCTGGTGGGCGCGCGGCTGCTCAACACGGTCGCCTATGCCGCGCTGATCCGTCCGATCGTGCCCGGCATCTCGCTCCGCGCCGTCAGCCTGCGCGCGGTCGGGCCGCTGCTGCGGCTCGGCGGCTGGATGAGCCTCTCGGGCGTGCTGACCCAGGTTTCGCTCTACGCCGACCGGTTCCTGATCGGCGCGCTGCTGTCGCTCGCCGCGGTCGCGTTCTACGCCACCCCGCTCGACCTGGTGATGCGGCTCTGGATCCTGCCCGTCGCCGTGGCACAGGCGCTGCTGCCCGCCCTCGCCTCGTCGTTCCGCGCGCAGCCGGCCGAGACCGCCGCACTGCTGCGGCGCGGCGTGCTGCTGATCGCCGGGCTGGTACTGCCTGGCTGCTTGGTGCTGATCGTGCTCGCGCATCCGCTGCTGCGCCTCTGGCTCGGAACTGCGTTCGCCGATGGCGGTGCGGACGTGCTGCGCATCCTCGCGGTCGGCATCCTGTTCAGCTGTGCGGGTTTCGCGCCGGGCTCGCTGCTCGATGCGATCGGAAGGCCGGACGTCACCGCGCGATTCGCGCTCGCACTCGCGCTGGTGTCGCTGCCCGTGGCGGTGCTGCTGCTGCTCTCCGCCGGGATCGAGGGGGCCGCGGTCGCGTGGTCGCTCCGCTGCGCGATCGAGTGCTGCGGACGGATGCTGCTCGCCGCGCGCCTCTACCCGGCGGCCGCGACCGCGCTCCGGCGGCTCGCATCGGTGCTGGCGACCGGCGGCGCGGGCCTCGCCGCGGTGGCCGCGATGCCGTCGCTCGCCGCGGGCGCGGCCGTCGGATGCCTGGTGCTCGTCGGCGTCGGCGCCGTCGGCTGGCGCGCGCTCGATCCGGAGGAGCGCGCCACACTCGCGCATCCGCGCCAATGGCTCCGGGGGCCGGCATGAGCGGTCTTGTGCTGAACGGCCGCTTCCTGTCGCAGGCAGTGACGGGTGTGCAACGGGTCGCGCACGAGGTGATGCGCGCCGCCGACGCGCTGGCCGCCGAGGGTGCGTGGCCGGCGACGCGCGTGCTGGCGCCGCCGGGCACCACCCTGCCCGCCAGTGCCGCATTGACGACCGGGACAACCGGGCGGCTGCGCGGCCAGGCCTGGGAGCAGCTTGACCTCCCGCGCGCACTCGGCGGCGACTGGCTGCTGAGCCTCGGCAATACTGCCCCGCTTGCTGCACGCGGCCGCCAAACGGTGGTGATCCACGACGCCGGCGCCTTCGACACGCCCGGGTCCTACGGCTTCGCCTTCCGCACCTGGTACCGCATGCTGCATCGCGCGCTGGCGCGCATGAGCGCACGGATCGTCACGGTGTCATCGTTCTCGCGCGGCCGGCTGGCGGATCGGCTGGGGATCGAACCCGCGCGCATCGCGGTGATGCCGGAAGGCGCAGAACACATCCTGCGCGCGGCCGCGGATCACTCGGTGCTGCCACGCAACGGACTTGCGACGGGCAGCTATGTGCTCGCGGTCGGCACCGGCGCCGCGCACAAGAACCTCGCCGCGCTGGGCGCCGCCTCGTCGATGCTCGCCGCGCGCGGCCTCGTGCTCGCGGTCGCCGGGCGGGCCGATCCCGCCGTGTTCCGCGGCGCCGGCGGTGCGGCAGGGGCGGTCGCGCTCGGCCGTGTCAGCGATGCCGAACTGCGCGCACTCTACGAAAACGCCGCCGCGCTGCTGTTCCCCTCGCGCTACGAGGGGTTCGGCCTGCCGCCGATCGAGGCGATGGCGTGTGGCTGCCCGGTGGTCGCGGGCCATGCCGGCGCCGTGCCGGAGACGGTGGGCGATGCGGCGCTGCTGTTCGATCCCGACACACCTGCCAGCCTGGTGGAGAGCCTGACCAGGCTGCTCGACGACCCCGGACTCGCCGCCGAGCTGCGCGCGCGCGGGCAGGCGCGCGCTGCCCGCTATACCTGGCGCGCGGCCGCCGAGGCGCTGCGCGACACGCTGCCAGGGGGCCTCCGATGAAGGTCGCGATCGTCCATGAATGGCTCGACACCTATGCGGGGTCGGAACGGGTGCTCGAGCAGATGCTCGCGGTCTGGCCCGAGGCCGATCTGTACGCGCTCTGCGACTTCCTGCCCGACGGAGAGCGCGGCTTCCTCGGCGGCCGGACGCCGCGCACGACCTTCATCCAGCGCCTGCCCTTCGCGCGCAAACGGTTCCGGATGTATCTCGGGCTGATGCCGCTGGCGATCGAGAACCTAGACCTGTCGGGCTACGACCTGGTCGTCTCGTCCTCGCACGCCGTCGCCAAGGGCGCGATCACCGCGCCCGGCACGCTGCATCTGTCCTATGTCCACTCGCCGATGCGCTATGCCTGGGACCTGCAGGCGCAGTACCTGCGCGAGTCCCGGCTCGATCGCGGTCTGAAGGGTGCCTATGCGCGCTGGCTGCTCCACCGCCTGCGGCTCTGGGACCACGCGAGCGCGGCCCGACCGGACGCGATCCTCGCCAACTCGCGCTACATCGCCGAACGCATCCGGAAAGTGTGGCGCCGCGAGGCCGAGGTGCTGCATCCGCCGGTCGATACCGACGCGTTCACGCCGGTGGCCGAAAAGCAGGACTTCTACCTGATCGCCTCGCGCATGGTGCCGTACAAGCGCGTCGATCTTGCCGCGGCCGCGTTCCGGCGCATGCCGCGACGCAAGCTGGTCATCGTCGGCGACGGACCGCAGATGGGCGCGGTGCGGACGGCCGCCGGCGAGGCGGCGAACATCAGCTTCCGCGGCCATGTCGCGAAGGCCGAACTCGTGACACTGATGCAGACCGCACGCGCTTGCCTGCACATCGCCGAGGAGGATTTCGGCATCGCCATGGTCGAGGCGCAGGCCTGCGGCACGCCGATGCTTGCGTTCGGCCGGGGTGGTGCGCGCGACATCGTGCGCACCCCCGACGAGAGCGACGCGCCCACCGGAGTGCTGTTCGCCGAACAGACGCCGGAGGCGCTGATCGCCACGGTCGAGCGGTTCGAGGCGATGGGCGCGGCGTTCAGCGCCGAGGCCTGCCGCGCCAACGCCGAGCGCTTCTCGGCTGCCGTGTTTCGCCAGGGGCTGCGCGACGCGGTCACGCGGCATCTCGGCCATGGCTGAGCCGGACGTCTCGCTGATCGTCGCGACACGTGGCCGCGACGCCGATGTCGGGGTGCTGCTCGACTCGCTGCTGGCGCAAGCGCGCGACGATCTCGAAGTCATCGTGGTCGATCAGAACGGCGATGACCGGCTGGTGCCGATCCTCGCGCGCTTCACGGACCGCCTCCCGGTGACCCATCTGCGCAGCGACCGCGCACACGCGAACCACGCGCGCAATCTCGGCCTGGCGCACGCGCGCGGCGCGATCGTCGCGTTCCCGGATGACGACTGCATCCTGCCACCGGGCGTGCTCGATCGCGTCGCCGCCGCGTTTGCCGACCCCGCGCTTGCCGTGCTCACTGGCCCTGCCGCCTCGCCCGAGGGCGGGCTTGGCTCAGGGCGCTGGCGCAGCGACGGGGGCCCGATCACGCTCGCCAATCTCTGGACCAGCGTGATCGAGTTCAATCTGTTCCTGCGCCGCGATGTCGCGCGCGCACTGGGCGGCTTCGACGAGCGCATGGGCCCCGGCACCCCGTGGGGCTCGGCCGAGGGCAACGATCTCGTCGCGCGCGCGATCCGCGCCGGACACCGTGCGCTCTACGATCCCGAACTGCGCATCATCCATCCCGACAAACGGCTCACGCCCGTCGCGGTCGAACGCGCCCGGCTCTACGGCGCGGGCCTCGGCGTCGCGCTGCGCCGGCACGCGCCGGGGATCGGCATCTGGCTGCCGTTCTTCATCCGCCCGCTCGGTGGGCTCGTGCTCGCCGCCTTGAGGCGCAACCACCTCCAGGTCGCGTACTACCTCGCCACGTTCCGCGGCCGGCTCACCGGATTCCTCGCCCGCGAGGCCCGCTCATGACGCTGCGCCTCGCCGTCGGCATCGCCACGCGCAACCGGCCGGCGATCCTCGCCGAGACGATCGCCGAGCTCGCGCGCCAGACCCGCGCGCCGGATGCGCTCCTGATCTGCCATGTCGGACCGGAGGATGTCGCCGACCTTCCGGCACTCCGCCCGGACATCACCTTCCTGACCACCACGGCAGGGCTGCCGCGCCAGCGCAACGCCATCCTCGACGCGACGGATGCCGACATCCTGCTGTTCCTCGACGACGATTTCCTCGCCGCGCCAGCCTATCTCGCGGTGCTGGAGGCGGTGATGCAGGCGCATCCCGATTGCGTGGTCGCGACCGGCACGGTGATCGCGGATGGCGCCAAGGGGCCGGGGATCACGGTGGCGGAGGGGCGCACGCTGCTCGCCACCGACCTGCCGCCGCCCGATCCGCTGGCCGTGGCGCCGCACTTCAACGGCTATGGCTGCAACATGGCGGTGCGCATGCGCGTGGTGCGCGAGCGCGGCATCCGCGTCGACGAGGCGTTGCCGCTCTATGCCTGGTACGAGGATATCGACTTCACCCGCGCGCTCGGCCGTCACGGCGCGATCCTGCGGCTGGCCGGGGCGCGCGGCGTGCATCTCGGCGTGAAGCAGGCGCGCACGCCCGGGCTCAGGCTCGGCTACAGCCAGGTCGCGAACCCGGTCTATCTCGCGCGCAAGGGAACGTTCCCGTGGAACCACGCGATCCCGTCGGCCGCGCGGCACACGCTGATCAACGCGCTGCGCTCGCTCGCCCCCGAGCCGCATGTCGATCGGTTCGGGCGGTTCCGCGGCAACCTGCTCGCGCTGTGGGATCTCCTGCGCGGCCGCGCCGCGCCGGGGCGCGTGCTCGACCTCTGATCACGGCGCGGGAAACAGCGCGTCGCTGCGGCCGAGCGCGCGGTACACCGCCATCCCCAACCACTCGCGCAGGCCGGACTCGAGCATCTGCAACCGCTCCGGAAACGGCGCGTCGTAGAGCGCGGAGAAGGAATGGCCGGTGCGGAAGTTCACCGGCCATGGCACGACCTCCCAGCCCGCCTGCCGGAACGCGCCGACCGACCGCGGCATGTGGCTCGCCGAGGTGACCAGCAGCCACGTCTCGCCCGGACGCGGCTCGATCATGCGACGCGTGAACACCGCGTTCTCCCAGGTGTTGCGCGCCTCGTCCTCGTAGATCACCCGGCCCTCCGGCACGCCGAGCGACGTGAACAGTCGCCGCGCGACATCCGCCTCGGTCAGCCCGCCATGCACCAGCGAGCCCTGCCCGCCGGTGAACACCAGCCGCGCCTCCGGATAGCGGTGCGACAGCGCGACGAGTTCGGTCATGCGCTCGGCAGCGCCGTTCAAGGCGGGAATGCCGCGCGCCTCGGTCAGGTTCTGATCCACCGCGCCGCCGAGCACGATCACGCCATCGACGCGTTGCGGCGCTTCTGCCGGGCGCGCGAAACGATCCTCCAACGGCATGACGATCCAGGGCGCGAGCGGGGTCGCAATCACGGCCACGTAGAAGCCGAGGCCCGCCAGCAGCGGCCAGCGGCCCCAGCGCCTGTTCCGCCAGATCAGCGCGAGCCCGACGCAGGCAAGGATCAGCGCGAAGGTGCCCGGCCGGACGGCGAACCAGAGCGTCTTCGAGAGCAGGTGCAGGATCGCGTCCATCGCTGCCTCCTAGTACCCGGAATCAGAGGTCCGCGAAACGCGGCTTGAGGCGTTTCTGGTGGA
>CAZHMM010000019.1:0-34676 GCA_964533585.1 uncultured Elioraea sp. | reverse complement strand
GCGTAGAGCTTGCGCGCCATTCGCCCGGCCAGATAGGCCTCGCGTCCGGCCTCGATCGCGGCCTTCATCGCCCGCGCCATGCGCACCGGGTCCTTGGCGTGCGCGATCGCCGAGTTCATCAGCACCGCGTCGCAGCCGAGCTCCATCGCGATCGCCGCATCCGAGGCCGTGCCCACGCCCGCATCGACCAGCACCGGCACCTTGGCCTGCTCGACGATCAGCCGGATCGTCACCTTGTTCTGGATGCCGAGGCCGGAGCCGATCGGCGCGCCGAGCGGCATGATCGCGACCGCGCCCTGCTCCTCGAGCCGCCGCGCCGCCACTGGATCGTCCACGCAATAGACCATCACCTGGAAGCCGTCCTTCACCAGCACGTCGAGCGCGCGGTGGGTCTCCTGCATGTCCGGGTAGAGGGTGGGGGGCGGCCCCAGCACTTCGAGCTTCACCAGGTTCCAGCCGCCGGCCTCGCGGGCGAGGCGGAGCGTGCGGATCGCCTCCTCCGCCGTGTGGCAGCCGGCGGTGTTCGGCAGGTAGGTGTAGCGGTCGGGCGGCACGTAGTCCTGCAACATCGGCGCCGAGGGGTCGGAGAGGTTCACCCGCCGCACGGCGACGGTGACGATCTCTGCACCCGAGGCGGCGATCGCGGCCGCGGTCTCGTCGAGGTCCTTGTAGCGTCCGGTGCCGACGATCAGCCGCGAGCGGAAGCTGAGTCCGGCGACCGACCAGCTGTCCTCGGTGGGCGGGGTGTGGTCGCCGCCGCCGATGAAGTGGACGATCTCAATCCGGTCGTCGTCGGCGAGCGCGGTGGTCTCGAACGCCGATTTCGGCACGATCTCCAGATTGCGCTCGACCGCGACCTTGCGCCGGTCGAGCCCGAGCGCTGCAAGCAGCCCAGCGACGGTGAGCGGCCCGGCAAAGGCGCGCGGCTCGCCGTTGATGGTCAGGCGCAGGGCAGTCGTGGCGTCCATGAGGCGGATATGGGGGGGGCGCCCGGCAGGCGGCAAGGGCCGGTGCCGCAGCACCGCCCTCGCCGCAGTCGCGCCGTCAGATCCGCGCCAGTGCCGGGAACACGCGCGCCCACGCCTTCAGCCCGCGATCGAAGCTCGCGACCCGGAAGAACTCGTTCGGCGCGTGGTAGTCCTCGTCGCCGGTCGAGAACGCCATCGGGATCGTGTCGAGCCCGAGCTCCGACTTGAACTGGGCGCAGAGCGGCAGCGTGCCGCCGAGTCGTGAACGGAACGGCTTCACGCCATAGACGTCCTCGAGCACGCCCTCGATCGCGGCGAGTGCGGGATGATCGGTGGCGATCTCGTAGGCGCCCGCGCCGCCACCGGTGGACTTGATCTCCAGCGTGGCGAGCTTGGGGCAGTGCGCGCGCAGATGCGTCTCGACCGCCGCCGCCACCTTCGCCGGGTCCTGCCCCGCGACCAGGCGGCAGGTGATCTTCACATGCGCCTCGCAGGGCAGCACGGTCTTCGAGCCCTCGCCCTGATAGCCGCCCCACAGCCCGTTGATCTCCAGCGTCGGGCGCAGCCAGATCTTCTCCAGCACCGACCTGTTCGGCTCTCCCCAGATGCCGTGCGCGCCGATGGTGCGCCAGAATTCGGTCTCGTCGAACGGCACGGCGGCGAGATCGGCGCGGTCGCGCTCGGTCGTCTCGCGCACGCCGTCGTAGAAGCCGGCGACGGCAACGCGCCCGTCCTCGTGATGCAGTGTCGCCACCAGCCGCGCGAGCAGCAGCGGCGCATTCGCGATCGCGCCGCCGAAGCTGCCGCTGTGCAGGTCCTTCGCCGCGGTGCGCAGGACCGCTTCGAGCTTGCAGATGCCGCGCGTCGAGAGCGAGACGTCCGGCTTGTCCTCGAACAACATCCCGCCATCGGCCGACAGCACCAGATCGCCCTTCAGCTTGCCCTTGTGCTTCGCCAGGATCGCCGCGAGCGAGGGGCTGCCGATCTCCTCCTCGCCCTCGTAGAACACGCGCACATTGCAGGGCAGCCGCCCCTCGGTGCGCATCCACGCTTCGAGTGCCGCGAGGCTGATGAAGAGCCCCGCCTTGTCGTCCGACGCACCACGCGCATAGACGCGGTTGTTGCGCACGGTCGGCTCGAAGGGGGGCGTGGTCCAGAGCTCCAGCGGCTCGGGCGGCTGGACGTCGAAATGCGCGTAGATGACGATCGTCGGCGCGCCCTCGGCATGCAGCCAGTCGGCGTAGATGGCGGGGTGCCCGCCCTCCTGCCAGGTCTCGACATTCTCCAGCCCCATGCGGCGGCAGCGCTCGGCCACCCACGCCGCGGCACGCTTCACGTGCTCGGCGTGATCGGGCTTGGCGGACACCGAGGGGATGCGCACCAGGTCGAGATAGTCATTCCAGAGCGCGTCGCGGTTCTTCGCGATCCAGCCCTCGACGCCGTCGGTCACGCGCGCGTCCATCACTTTCCTCCGTCCACGCTGAGTGTCTGTCCGTTGATATAGGCAGCGTAGTCGCTGGCGAGGAACAGCACGGCGTGCGCGATGTCCTCGGGCGTGCCGAGCCTTCGCGCCGCGATCCCATTCACCAGCGCGCGCTGGCCCGCCTCGCCATACGCGGCCCATTGCCGCATGGTCGCGGGGTTCGACAGGATGAAGCCCGGCGCGACGCTGTTCACCGTGATGCCGTGCGGGCCGAGCTCGTGCGCGAGCTGCCGGCTGAGCCCGATCTCGCCCGCCTTCGCCGCGGCATAGGCCTGGATGCCGGTCTTCGACACGCCGAGCCCGGCGCCCGACGAGATCAGGATGATACGTCCCGTCCGGCGCGCCTTCATCGCCGGCGCCACGGCCTGGCTGACAGTGAACGCGGCGGTGAGGTTGATCGCGACGATCGCGTCCCAGTCCTCCGGCGTGATCTGCTCGATCGGCCGTCCGGCCTGGCCGCGCACGCCGCCGGCGGTGTGCACCAGCGCGTCGACCGCGCCGCCGCCCGCCTCCTCCACCTTGCGGATCCACGCCACCGCCGCCGCGCGATCCGTGAGGTCGAGCACGTCGGTGACGCTGCCGGGGATGCGCCGTGCGATCGCGAGCGCGTCCGGATCGATGTCGCAGGCGAAGACCCGCGCGCCGCGTTCGGCGAAGCCGCGCGCGATCGCCCGGCCGATGCCCTGGCCCGCGCCGGTCACCGCGACCACCCTTCCGTCGAAGCGGACGATCATGCCGGCTGGCCCACGAGGGAGGCGAGTTCCAGCAGGTTGTGGTCGGCCATCGGTCTCTGTCCCTCCTCGATCTCGTGGATCATCCCGACCAGCCGCGTGGTGAGCGGGCAGGCGAGGCCATGTGCGGCGCCGATCTCGGCGATCGGGGCGATCTGCGCATCGACCTCCGTGCGCCGCTTGCGCACCGCGAGGTCGCGCCAGACGCCGCTATGCGTCTTGGTGCTGGTGCGGTTGAACGCCACCATCGTGTCGATCGAGCGGCGCGCGCCCGCTTCCTTCGCGCCCGGCATGAACGCGGCGGGATCGAAGCCGTTGAACCCCTCCGGCGTGACGCCCTCGGCGGCCGCCACCGCCATCACCTCCGCCCCCAAGGCGCGCCAGAGCCCGAACAGGGCCGGATTGCCGAGGCTGCCGGCGATGCTGTCCTGGCCGAGCGCCTGGGCGAACAGCATCGCCCCGTAGGCGAGCTTGCCCCAGAGATAGCCCCAGATGTTGTCGGTCATGATCGCGGCATCGTCGAAGTCGAGCATTGTGCGATGCAGCGATTCGAGCCGGCCGGTAATCAGCCCGTCGATCTCGCCGATCACCACCGCGCCGCGGTTGCCGTACATCACCTCGCCCGGGCCGTGCCAGTCGGCGCCGAAATTGACGAACGCGCCGATCGTCCGCTCCGCCCCCGCGATGCCGGCGATGATCCGCTCGGTCAGCCCGTTCTGCAGACTGAGCACGTAGCCCTTTGCATCGAGATGCGGCAGCAGCGCCCGCGTCGCCTCTGCCGTATGGTGCGCCTTCACGCACAGGAACACCTTGCGCCAGGTGCCCTTCAGCCCGTCCGGCGTGAACGCCGGCGCGACCACGCGGAACTCCGCCACCGGTCCCGTGATGTGCAGCCCGCGCGCCGGGTCGCGGATCGCCGCGACATGCTCGGCGACGATGTCGACGAAGGTCACGTCGTGGCCCGCGCGTTTGAGGAAGGCGCCGACCGTGCCGCCGATCGCGCCCGCCCCCCAGATCAGGATCGGCTCCTCAGGCATCACCCCACCCCGTCTCGATCAGTGCTCGTGTTTCCTCGACCGCGACCCGCCAGATCTCAAGCATCTCCTCGTCGGGCCGCTGGTAGCGCCCGGCAAAATTGCCGTCGCCCAGCATGGTGCGGATCTCGGCGGCCGGGCGCTGCGCCATCGCCGCGGTGTCCACCGGCGGCTTCGCGTCGTCCGGCAAGGCGGCGCCGGCGAGCCGGGTCCAGGGAAAGTTCTCCAGCCACGAGGCATGGCTCGCCACCGGGTCAACCGCTTGCACGGCCGCCCACGCCTTCGGCGCGTTCCACCAGTTGTGAAAGCGGACGCGCGTACGGGCGGGCTTGACCGAGACCCACTCGCGGCAGAACGCATCGACCGGGTTGTTCCCGCCATGGCCGTTGACGATCAGGATACGCCGGAAGCCGTGCGCGAAAAGGCTGTCGAGGATGTCGCCCACCACCGCGAGCAGCGTGCTGACGCGCAGGCTCACCGTTCCCGGATAGGCCATGAAATAGGGCGCGAGGCCGTAGGGCATCACCGGTAACACCGGCACGCCGGGTGGCTCCGCCGCCTCCGCCGCCACGCGCTCGGCCAGGATCGCATCCACCGCCAGGCTCAGATGGGCGTGCTGCTCGATCGAGCCGATCGGCAGGACGCAGCGGTCGTCATGGCGGAGCCAGTCCTCCACCCCCATCCAGCTCATCTCGCGGATCAGCACCCGGAAATCCCTCTTGCGGCCGAGGGGGCGCAGGCTACGCTCGCCCGTCACCAGGTCAACGGGGAGACGGGACCATGACACCAACGAAACCCTTCCGCCGCCTGCGGCTGCTCGCCGCCGCGGCCGTCTTCGCCTGGGCTGGGGCCGCATCGGCGCAGGAGCTGCGGGTCGGCGTGCGCGCCGGACCCGAGGGCATCGACCCCGCCTACATGGCGCTCGGCAACCACTCGGCCGCCGTGAAGAACATGTTCGACACGCTGGTGTGGGTGGACGAGAATCTGCAGGTCCAGCCCGGGCTCGCGGTCTCGTGGCGCACGATCGACGACACGACCTGGGAGTTCAAGCTGCGCGAGGGCGTTAAGTTCCATGACGGCAGCCCGTTCACGGCCGCCGACGTGAAGTTCTCGGTCGAGCGCATTCCCGGTGCGGCGGGTCCCGATGGCGGACTGACGCTCTACACCCGCACCATCACCGGCGTGTCGGTGGTGGACGACTTCACGATCCGCATCACGACCAACGCACCGCACGCCGCGCTGCCGCAGGACATGACGCGGATGTTCATCGTCTCCTCGCGCATCCCGCGTGAGGCCAAGACGGCCGAGTTCAACTCCGGTCAGGCCGCGATCGGCACCGGACCCTTCCGCTTCGTCTCCTGGTCGCCGCGCGGCGACCTGGTGGTGGAGCGGGTCGCTGGCCACTGGCGCGGCGATGCGCCGTGGTCGCGGGTCACGCTGGTCGAGATCTCGAACGACGCCGCGCGCGTCGCCGGCCTGCTGTCAGGGCGCGTCGACTTTGTGAACTACGTCCCGGTGAGCGACATCGCGCGGCTGAAGCGCGACCGGAACATGGCCGTGTTCCAGGGCGAGAGCATCTACACCTTCATCCTCTACCCCGACATGCGCGAGGACATGTCGGTGCCGGCGATGCGCATGATCACCGACAGGCAGGGCAACACCCTGCCGCGCAACCCCTTCCTCGATCCGCGCGTGCGCGAGGCGCTCAGCCTCGCGATCGACCGGCAGGGCATCGTGCAGTCGGTGTTCGAGGGCTACGCCACGCCGGCCGCGCAGCTGATGCCGAACTACATGTTCGGGGCCGATCCGAACGCCCGACCGCTGCCGCATGACGCGGCGCGCGCGCGCGCGCTGCTCGCCGAGGCGGGCTTCCCGAACGGGTTCCGCTTCCCGCTCTACTGCTCGTCTGACCGCCTGCCGGGCGACGGCGCCACCTGCCAGGCGCTGGGCCAGCTCTTCGCGCGGATCGGCCTTGAGGTGCAGGTGAACGCGCAGCCGCGCACGATCTTCTTCCCCGCCCGGACGCGCGGCGACTACCCGATCACCATGGCGGGCTGGGGCACGCTGACCGGCGAGGCGGGCTATGCGCTCTCCGGCTTCGTGCACTGCAAGCGGCCGGACGGCCGGCTCGGACCGTTCAACGCCAGCCACTACTGCAACGCAGAGCTCGACAAGCTGATCGCCGAGGCGTTGTTCACGATGGACGAGGAGAAGCGACGCGAGCTGTTCCAGCGCGCCCAGGCGATGGCGGTCGCCGATCGCGGCCAGATCCCGATCGTCACACTGCCGAGCGTGTGGGCGGGCAAGGCGAACCTCACCTGGACCCCGCGCGCCGACGAGGACACGCTGCCCTACTTCATCCGTCCGCGGTCCTGACGCTTCATGAACCGAAGCACGGGGAGGGGTACGGGTACCCCTCCCCGTGAACCCACCCCCCCGATCATCAAGGCCGCAGGTCTTGCCCTGGCCGCGGCCGTCCTGTTCACCGCCGAGGTCGTGTTCGTGAAGCTGCTCGCGAACACTGTGCCGGTGACGACGATCATGCTCGCGCGCTCGGCCGGCCAGATCGTGTATGTGGCGCCGTTGCTGGCGCGGCGCGGCACGATCCTGCTGCGCACCTCGCGGCCGAAGCTGCACCTCGCCCGCGGATTGTTCAGCCTTGTCTGCTGGGGTCTCTACTATTGGTCGTTCCAGCGGCTGGATCTCGCGACCGCGACCGTGCTCTCGTTCACCTCGGTGATGTTCGTCACCGCGCTTGCAGGTCCGGTGCTCGGCGAGATCGTGCGCTGGCGACGCTGGAGCGCGACCGTCGTCGGGTTCATCGGCGTGGTGCTGGTCGCGCGGCCGTTTGATCTGAGGATCGATCCGGCGATCGGCATCGCGCTTCTCTCCGCACTGTCCGGCTCCGGGATCGTGCTGACGACGAAGAAGCTCTCCGCGACCGAACGCACCGAGACCATCATGCTCTATATCGGTCTCATAACCTTCGCGGGCTCGCTGCCGGTCGCGCTGCCATTTCTCACCGTGCCGGAGCCATGGCAGGCGGTCTGGCTTGCCCTGATGGCGGTGACCGGACCTGCGGGCATGCATCTCTGGATCAATGCCTTTCGCCTCGCGGATGCGACCGTGGTGTCTCCGCTCGGCTACACGCGGCTGATCTTCTCGACGATCGCCGGCCTGGTGCTCTTCAACGAGACCCCCGACCGATGGATGGCCGCCGGCGCGGTGCTGATCGTGGGCTCGGCGCTCTACATCACGCTGCGCGAGGCGAAGGTCGCGCGCGCCGGACGCTGACCCTCACGCCGCATCGTGCAGATGGCACGACGCCACCCGTCCCGGCGCAACCTCGCGCAATGCCGGCGCCTCCTCGCGGCAGCGGGGCATCGCCTGCGGGCAGCGCGGATGGAAGTGGCAGCCGCGCGGCGGATCGAGCGGCGAGGGGATTTCGCCGCGCACGGGGTGGAACGACGCCCGTCGCCGGTCGAGCCGCGGCACCGCCTCGATCAGGCCGCGCGTATAGGGATGCGCCGGCTCGGCGAACACCTCCGTCACCGCGCCCGTCTCGACGACACGGCCGAGATACATGATCGCCACCCGGTCGGCGAGGTGGCCGACCACGCCGAGATCGTGGCTGATGAACAGGATCGCGAGATCGAGATCGCGGCGGAGATCGAGGAAGGTGTTCAGCACCTGCGCCTGGATCGAGACGTCGAGCGCGGCCACCGCCTCGTCGGCGACGATCGCGCGCGGGTTCATCGCCAGCGCCCGCGCGATGCCGATGCGCGCGCGCTGCCCGCCGGAGAACTGGTGCGGATAGCGCGCGGCGAAGGCGGGATCGAGTCCGACGCGGCGCAGCACCGCCGCGACCGTCTCGCGCGCGCTCGCCCGGTCCGTCAGCCCGTGCGCCAGCGGCCCCTCGGCGATCGCCTCGCCCACGCGCATGCGCGGATTGAGCGAGGCGAAGGGGTCCTGGAAGATCATCTGCACGGCCGTGGTGCGCTTGGCCGCGCGGCCGTCGGAGTCGTCGGCCACCGGCGCGCCGTCGAGCAGCGCGCGCCCCTCGGTCGGCAACAGCAGGCCGGCGGCGATTCGCCCGAGTGTGGACTTGCCACAGCCAGACTCACCGACCAGACCGACCACCTCGCCGCGCGCGAGATCGAGCGAGACGCGATCGACCGCGCGCACCTCGTCCGTCTTCGCCCCGCCCGTGAACGCACCGACGATCCGCTCGGCGAGGGACGGCCGCAGCACGAACCGCTTCGAGACGACATCGAGCGCGAGCAGCGCCGTCACTTCTTCAGTCTCGGATTCATGACGTCGCGCAGCTGATCGCCGACCAGGTTGATCGCGACGATCACGATCAACAGCGCGATGCCGGGATAGACGCTGATCCAGTAGCGGCCCGAGAGCATGAACTGGAACCCGTTGGCGATCAGCGTGCCGAGCGAAGGCTCGGTGACCGGCATGCCGACGCCGAGGAAGGACAGCGTCGCTTCGATCGCGATCGCGTTCGCCACCTGCACGGTCGCCACCACGATCAAGGGCGGCAGGCAGTTCGGCAGCAGGTGGCGCAGCACCACGCGCGCGGGACGTAGCGGAATGCCCGAGGCCGCCTCGATGTACTCCTTGCGCCGCTCGGCCAGCGCCGCGCCGTGCACCGTGCGGGCGAAATAGGCGTACTGCGCGGCGACCAGCGCGGCGACGACCTGGAACAGCCCCTGGCCAAGGATTGCGACGAGTACGAGCGCAAGCAGGATCGCCGGGAAGGAGAGCTGGAGATCGACGAGCCGCATCAGCGCAAGCTCGACCCGTCCGCCGAAGAACGCCGCCGCGAGCCCGACCGTTGTGCCGATGCAGAGTGCCACCACGCCGGCCGCGGCGCCGACGAACAGGCTGGTGCGCAGGCCCCAGAAGATGGCGGAGAGCACGTCGCGCCCCTGCGCGTCCGTCCCCAGCCAGTGCGTGTAGCCGCCCGAGCCGACGCTGCCCGGCGCCAGCCGCGCATCCATCAGCGACAAGAGCGCCTGGTCGTAGGGGTTCTGCGGCGTGATCCAGGGCGCGGTCAGCGCCAGCACCACCGCGAGGCCGAACACGAACAAGCCGCCGAGCGCGATCCTGCTCTCGGCGAATTCGGCCCAGAACAGCGCCGCGGGGCTCGCCGCTCGCGTGCTCATCGCTGGCCCCCCAGCCGCACCCGCGGATCGAGTGCGGCATAGGCGAGGTCGACCAGCAGGTTGATGGTGACGAACATCGTCACGACCAGCATCAGGTAGGTCACCATCACCGGCCGGTCGAGCGTCAGGATCGAATCGATCACCAGTTTGCCCATGCCCGGCCAGGAGAAGATCGTCTCGGTCACGACCGCGAAGGCGACCACCGAGCCGAACTCAAGCCCGAGCACCGTGACGATCGGGATGAGGATATTGCGCATCGCGTGCACGAGCACGACGCGCCGCATCGACAATCCCTTGGCGCGCGCGAACTTCACGAAGTCGGCCGGCCAGGTCTCGCGCATGCCGGCGCGCGTCAGCCGGATGATCAGCGAGAGCTTGAACAGGGCGAGGTTGAACGCGGGCAGCAGCAGATGCGCGAGCCCGTCGCCGGTCAGGAACGACCACTCGATCCCGCCGATCAGCACTGTTTCGCCGCGCCCGCCCGAGGGCAGCCAGCCGAGCTCGACCGAGAAGACCAGGATCAGCATGAGCCCGACCCAGAAGGTGGGCAGCGAGAACCCCAGCACCGAGCCCGCCATGATCGCCCGGCTCGCAGCCGCGTCGGGCTTCAGCCCGGCATAGGCGCCGAGCGGGATCCCGAGCA
The DNA here is from genome assembly GCA_964533585.1 of uncultured Elioraea sp. Classification (GTDB taxonomy): domain Bacteria; phylum Pseudomonadota; class Alphaproteobacteria; order Acetobacterales; family Acetobacteraceae; genus Elioraea. The sequence continues at coordinate 24,643 of CAZHMM010000019.1, read as the reverse complement.
CGATCGCGATCAGCATCGCCGTGAGTGCCAACTCCAGCGTCGCCGGCAGCTTCGACAGGATCAGCCCCAGTGCCGGCTGGTTGAACACGAAGCTGGTGCCGAAATCGCCGCGGATCAGCGAGCCGAGGAAGTAGCCGTACTGCTCCCAGAACGGCCGATCGAGCCCGTAGCGGGCGATCGTCTCGGCGCGGGTGATCTGGTCGGCGGCCGGGTTGATCAGCACGTCGATCGGGTTGCCGATCGCGAATACGCCGGCGAACACGATCAGCGACATCGCGAAGATCACCACGACCGCGCCGGCAAGGCGTTGCAGCAGGAACGCGATCATCCGGGCCCGGTCACCATCATGCAGGACTGTCATAGCCGCCGCGCCGGCTCCTGTCATCGCGGCGCGGGCCTGCTCGCGGCAGGATGACCGGCGATGATCCTGCTGATCCAGGCTGCGCCGCTCGCCGCGATCGTTGCCCTGCTCGCCTCGGGCCGTGCCGACCCGCTGCGCGCGGTGGTTGTGGCGCTGGTGGTTGCGATCCCGGCCGCCGCGGTGTCGGTGCCGGCGGGCGTGCGCCTCGCACCGCTGCTGGCCGAGGAGGCGGCGCGCGGCGCGTTCCTCGCCCTTCAGCCGATCGCCGTGACGTTCGCCGGGCTGCTGTTCCACGGCGCGGTCTCGGCCCGGCCGCGCGATGCGGAGGACGATGGCGCCGCCAGCCACGCGCGGCTGTTCACGGTTTGCCTGCTGCTCGGCCCGTTTTTCGAGACCGTCACCGGGTTCGGCGTCGGCGCGGTGTTCGCGCTCGGCGACCTGCATGCGCTCGGCATCGTCGGGCCGGCCGGGGCGGCGCTCTCGCTCTTGTCGCAGATGCTCATTCCCTGGGGCGGGCTCGGGCCGGGCACGCTGCTGGGCGCCGCACTCGCGGGGGTCGAGCTGCGCGCGCTCGGTGCGTGGAATGCCGTTCTCACCGCTGGCTGGCTGCTGGCGCTGCTGCCGGTGTTCTGGCGTCTCGCGGCCGAGGCCGGACTGCCGCCGTCCCGGCGCGACCGGATCGAGGATGCGGCGACGATCGCCGCCCTCGGCGCGCTGCTGATCGCGGCCAATCTGCTCGCCACCGTGGAGGTCGCCGGGCTGCTCGCGCTTGGCCCGCCGCTGGTGTGGCGCCTGCGAGACCGTCTGGCACGCCCGGGTTGGTTGCGCGCGGCGTCGCCGTATCTCGCGCTTTCGGCCGTGCTGCTCGCGACGCGGCTCCTGCCCGGCGCGCCGGCACTGCTCACCGCCTTCGGCATGATCCGCCCTTGGCCCGACCTGCCGGGGTTCGCGCTGCTCCATCAGCCGGGAATGCTGCTCGGCGCGGTCGGACTCGGCGTGCTCGCCACCGTGAAGGGGCAGCGCGCGATCCTGCGTCAGGTCAGCGCGCGCGGCGCGCGGCCGGCGGTGCTGATGCTGGGCTACGTGGTGCTCGCACGGCTGCTCGGCGGCTCGGGCGCGGCGGCGGCGCTTGCCGGCGCGCTGGCTGCCGCGGCCGGGCCCGCGCTCGCCTTCGTCGTGCCGCTGCTCGGCGCCGCCGGTGGCTTCTTCGCCGCGACCAATGTCGGCTCCAACAGCATCCTGATGCCCGTGGTCTCGGCACTCGCGCTGCCGCTGCCGCCGGCCCTCGTCGCGGCGGTGCAGAACTTCACGGGCTCCGCGCTCTGCATGGTCGCGCCGATGCGGCTTGGCGCCACCGCCGCGTTGGCGGCGGACGGCACCACGCCGGGCGCGATCGGCCGGCGGCTCTGGCCGACGGGCGCCGCGGCCGTGCTGGTCGGCTGGGCCGCGATCGCCGCGCTTGTCACCGCCGGCGCGCCCGGCAATGGTCCGGCCTGAACGCGAGGAGATCCCCATGTCCGATGCCGCGCACCTGATCGGCGGTCGCTGGCGCGATGCCGCCGCCACGCTCGAGGTGATCGATCCGTCCGACGGCGCGGCGTTCGCGCGCATCGGCCGCGGCGGGGCGGCGGAGATCGACGCGGCGGTCGCGGCGGCGCAGGCGGCACTCGACGGCGCCTGGGGCCGGCTCACCGCGACCGAGCGCGGCCGGCTGCTCTCGCGGCTTGCTGATCTGATCGCCCGCGACGCCGAGCCGCTCGCGCAGCTGGAGAGCCGCGATGTCGGCAAGCCGATCCGCCAGGCGCGGGCGGACGCGGCCGCCTGCGCGCGCTACTTCGAGTTCTACGGCGGCTCGGCCGACAAGGTGATGGGTGACACGATCCCCTACCAGGACGGCTTCACCGTGTTCACCGTGTGGGAGCCGCACGGTGTGACCGCGCATATCGTGCCGTGGAACTACCCGTTGCAGATCGCCGGGCGGTCCGTCGCGGCGGCGCTGGCGATGGGCAATGCCTGCGTGCTGAAGCCGGCCGAGGACGCCTCGCTCACCTGCCTCGCGATTGCGCGTCTCGCCGCGGAGGCGGGGTTCCCGCCGGGCGCGATCAACGTGGTGACCGGGCTCGGCGAGGAGGCGGGCGCGGCGCTCTCCGCGCATTCCGGCATCGGCCACGTGTCCTTCACTGGCAGCCCCGAGGTCGGGCAGTTGATCCAGACAGCGGCCGCGCGCAACACGATTCCGGTGACGCTGGAGCTCGGCGGCAAGTCGCCGCAGCTGGTGTTCGCGGATGCCGATCTGGAGTCCGCGGCTGGAACGGTGGTGAACGCGGTGATCCAGAACGCCGGCCAGACCTGTTCGGCCGGCTCGTGCGTGCTGGTGGAGGAGCGAATCTACGACCGCTTCGTCGCCGATCTCGGCGCGCGGTTCGACAGGCTCGTGGCGGGTCCGGCCGATCGCGACCTCGATCTCGGCCCGGTGATCAACGCGCAGCAGAAGGCGCGCATCGAGGGGTATCTGGCGCGGGCGGAGGGGCTGCGCGTGGCCGGGCGTGGCGCGATCGCCTCGAACGCGCCGCCTGGCGGGTTCTATGTCCGCCCGACCCTGCTCGCCGATGTACCGCCCGACCATGTGCTGGCGCAGGAGGAGGTGTTCGGCCCGGTGCTGGTGGCGATCCGCGTGAAGGACGAGGAGGAGGCGCTGCGCGTGGCGAACGGCACGGCATACGGGCTGGTCTCCGGTGTCTGGACCGGCGATGCGGGCCGCGCGATGCGCCTCGCGCGCCGGCTCCGCACCGGCCAGGTGTTCGTCAACAACTACGGCGCGGGCGGCGGAGTGGAACTGCCGTTCGGCGGCATGAAGGGCTCCGGCCACGGCCGCGAGAAGGGCTTCGCGGCGCTCTACGGCTTCGCGGCGATGAAGACCGTGGCGGTGAAGCATGGCTAGCGCCGCGCAAAACCCGCTGCTCGTGCTCGCCGAGCACGCCGCCGCCTGGCGTGAGCGCAGGCCCGACGAGGCGCTCGCGCATCACGCACGGCGGGCGCTGGTGGACTGGTTCGGCTGCCTGCTCGCGGGCGCCTCGCGGCCGCCGGCGACGCTGATCGCGGCTGCCCTCGTCGACGAAACGCGCGGAGGCGGCGGTGCGGTCTGCTACGTCACCGGCCGGCACGTGCCGCTGCGCCATGCCGCGTTGATCAACGGCACTGCGAGTCACACGGTCGAGTTCGACGACATCTACCGCTACGCCGTCTATCACCCCGGCTGCCCGACCATCGCGGCTGCGCTTGCGGCGGCGCAGGCGCACGGGCGCGACATGGACGCGCTGCTTCGCGCGATGATTGCCGGCTACGAGGTGCCGTGTCGGATCGGGCTCGCGGTGCAGCCCTCGCACTACGATTTCTGGCATACGACCGGCACGGTCGGCACCTTCGGCGCGGCCGCGGCGGTTTCGGTGATCCTCGCCTCGGATGGGGAGCGGACGGCGCATGCGCTCGCGACCGCCGCGACCATGGCCTCTGGACTCCAGCAGGCGTTCCGCGGCGAGGGGATGAGCAAGCCGCTGCATCCCGGCCATGCGGCCGAGGCGGGTGCGCTGGCGGCGTTGGCGGCCGCGCGCGGCATGACCCGCGCGCTCGACGTGCTGCACGGGCCCGCCGGCTTCGCCGCCGCGACCAGCGAGGACACGGGCAAGTGGGAGAACGCGCTCGCGCGGATCGGCCAGCCCTTCGCGATCGCCGACATGACGTTCAAGAACCACGGTTGCTGTGGCCACATCTTCGCGGCGCTCGATGCCGTCGGCGACCTCCAGCGCGAACACGGTTTCGACGCCGAGGATGTGGAGGGAGTTTCGGTCGGTGGCTATCGCGCGACCAAGGAGGTCTGCGACCGGCCGAACGCCGTCACCGAGCAGGATTGCCGGTTCTCGACGCAGTACACGGTGGCGACCCTGCTGCGCTTCGGCGGCGTACGGCTCGCGGCCTTTGTGCCCGAGCGGTTGGCTGATCCGGCGACACGGGCGCTGATGGCGCGGGTGAGCGTGGCGATTGATCCCGAATGCGCGGCAGCGTTCCCGGCGCAGCGGTCGGCCAAGGTTGCGTTGCGCCTGAAGGACGGCCGCGTGCTGACGCGTCATCAGAAGACGCGCAAGGGTGATCCGGATGCGCCGCTTTCGGATCAGGATCTGTCGGAGAAGTTCCTCGAGCTGAGCACGGACGCGATCGGCGCGCCGGCGGCGCGGGCCTTGCTCGAGGCGCTGTGGCACGGATCGACCGTGCCTGACACGGTGTCGCGGGCGGCAGAGCGCGCGCGGCGGGTGGTCCAGGGATAGGGGTTTGGGGGGAAAGGGCAGAGCTCTTGCGGCTTCGCTGGCCCGAGGGCCAGCTCCGCGCGGCCCTTTCCCCCATTCCTACAGCGGCCTCCGCAGCAGGGCCTGCAGCTCACCGATGATTCCGCGGCGGAATGCGAGCACGCAGGCAACGAAGATCGCGCCTTGGATCACGGTCACCCAGGCGCCGAATTCGGCGAGCTCGTTCTGCATCGTCACGATCACCAGCGCGCCGGTCGCGGGGCCGAACATCGTGCCGATCCCGCCCACCAGCGTCATCAGCACGGCCTCGCCGCTCATCGGCCAGTTCACGTCGGTCAGCGTCGCGATCTGGAAGACGATCGCCTTGGTCCCGCCCGCGATCCCCGCGATCGTGGCGGAGAGCACGAAGGCGATCAGCTTGTAGCTGTCGGTGCGATAGCCGAGCGAGGTGGCGCGAGGCTCGTTGTCACGGATCGCCTTCAGCACCTGGCCGAACGGGCTGTGCACGATCCGGTAGAGGAACAGGAAGCAGGCGAGCACGATCGCCGCCACCACCCAGTAGAGGGTGAAGTCGCTGCGCAGATCGAGCACGCCGAACAGGTAGCCGCGCGGCACGGCCTGGATGCCGTCCTCGCCGCCGGTGAAGGGCGCCTGGACGCAGAAGAAATAGACCATCTGCGCCAGCGCCAGCGTGATCATGGCGAAGTAGATGCCCTGGCGGCGGATCGCCAGGAAGCCGAATGCGGCTCCCAGCAGCATGCTTGTGAGCCCGCCGGTCAGGATCGCGAGCTCGGGCGTCAGGCCCCAGACCTTCGCCGCGTGCGCGGAGAGATACGAGCCCATCCCGAAATAGGCGGCGTGGCCGAACGAGAGCAGGCCGACATAGCCGAGCAGCAGGTTGAAGGCGCTGGCATAGAGCGCGAAGCAGAGCACCTTCATCAGGAACACGGGGAAGAAGAAGAACGGCCCGATCGCGATCAGCGCGATCAGGACGAGAAGGGCGATCCGCTGCGAATTCGGCATCTCAGCTGCGCCCGAAGAGGCCGGCCGGCCGCACCAGCAGCACGATCGCCATGATCACGAACACCACCGTCGCCGACGCCTCCGGCCAGTACACCCGGGTGAAGCCCTCGATCATGCCGAGCGCATAGCCGGAGATCACCGAGCCCATGATCGAGCCCATCCCGCCGATCACCACCACCGCGAACACGATGATGATGAAGTTCGCTCCCATGCCGGGATGCACGCTGTAGACCGGTGCGGCCAGCACCCCGGCGAAGGCGGCGAGGGCGACGCCCGCGCCGTAGGTCACGGTCATCATCAGCGGCACGTTGATGCCGAAGGCCTGCACGAGCTGCGGCCGCTCCACCGCCGCACGCAGATAGGAACCGAGCTTGGTCTTCTCGATCGCGTACCACGTGCCGAGGCAGACCACGATCGAGACGACCACGATCCAGAACCGGTACGCCGGCATCAGCATGTAGCCGAGATCGACAGGCGGCATGCGGAAGGCGTCCGGCACCCCGTAGGGCAGGCCGGAGACGCCGAACTGGTTGCGCACCAGCCCCTCGATGATCAGCGCCAGCCCGAAGGTCAGCAGCAGACCGTAGAGGTGGTCGAGCTTGTAGAGGCGGCTGATCATGGTCCGCTCGATCGCCACCCCGAGCAGACCGACGATCAGCGGGCTCAGGATCAGCGCACCCCAGTAGCCGATCCCCGCGTAGGTCAGCAGCATCCAGGCGACCACGGCGCCGAGCATGAACTGCGCCCCGTGGGCGAAGTTGATCACGTTCAGCATGCCGAAGATCACCGCGAGGCCGAGCGAGAGCAGTGCGTAGAATGCACCGTTCACAAGGCCCAGAGTGCCCTGCTGCAGGAAAGGCTCGAGGTCGTACCAGAACTCGGTCATGGATGGAGGCTGCGCATCGAGAGGGGGCGGGTCGGCCCCGCCCCCACGCCCATCAGGTGCGGACCAGCGGGCAATTGCCCTCGGTCACCGGGCGGAACGCCTCGTTCGCGGGGATGGTCTGGAGCAGCTTGTAGTAGTCCCAGGCGCCGCGGCTCTCCTCGGGTGTCTTCACCTGGAACAGATACGCGGCGTGGATCTTGCGTCCGTCGGGGCGGATCGTGCCCTCGCCGAAGCAGTCGTCGGAGGTCGGCAGCTCCTTCATCTTCTCGACCGCTGCGGCGCCCGAGGCCTTGGCCGCGGCGACTCCCATCGCGTCCACCGCCTTGAGGTAATGCAGCACCGCCGAGTAGCAGCCCGCCTGCACCATCGAGGGACGGACGTCGTTGGGCATGCGGCCGAGGCGCTGTGTGAAGGCGCGTGTGCGGTCGTTGAGATCCCAATAGAAGGTCTCGGTCAGCACCAGCCCCTGGGCGGTCGGCAGGCCGAGCGCGTGCACATCGGTGATGAAGACGAGCAGGCCCGCGAGCCGGGTGCCGCGGCGCGTGATGCCGAACTCGGCCGCCTGCTTGATCGAGTTGATCGTGTCGCCGCCCGCATTGGCGAGGCCGATCACCTGCGCCCGGCTCTGCTGCGCCTGGAGCAGGAACGAGGAGAAGTCGGTCGTACCGGGGAATGGCGTGCGTACGGCGCCCACCACCTGCCCGCCGGCATTGCGCACGAAGGCCGAGACGTCGCGCTCGAGCGCGTGGCCGAACGCATAGTCGGCGGTGATGAAGAACCAGGTCCGACCGCCGGCGCCCACCATCGCGCCGCCGGTGCCGCGCGCCAGCATCCAGGTGTCGTAGGTCCAGTGGATCGTGTTCGGCGAGCAGGCCGGGCCCGTGAGGTCGGAGGTCGCCGCCCCCGAGCAGAGGAACACCTTGTTGCGCTCACGCACGAGCGTGTTCACCGCCAGCGACACCGAGGAGGTCGGCACGTCGACGATCACGTCGAAGTTGTCGCGGTCGAGCCATTGGCGCACCACGGTCGAGCCGACATCGGGGCGGTTCTGATGGTCGGCCTCGACGACTTCGACGTTCACGCCGCGGGTGGTGATGCCGCTCTCCTGGATCGCCAGCCGCACCGCCTGGGTCGAGCCGGGCCCTGACAGGTCGCGATAGAGGCCGGACTGGTCGTTCATCACGCCGATCCGGATCGTGTTGGCCGCCTGGGCGCGCGCGTGGCGCAGCGGCGTGATGAGCGGCAGCGTCGCGCCGGCGGCAGCTCCTGCGAGCAGCGTGCGTCGGTTGAATGCCATGGTTGGTCTCTCCCTGTGTCGACCGCCCTACACGCCGAGATAGGTGTGCAGGCGGTCCATGCTGGCCTCGAGTTGGGCGCGGGGGATCATGTCGACGATCCGCCCGTGCTCCATCACATAGTGACGATCCGCGACCTTCTGGGCGAATCGGAAGTTCTGTTCCACCAACAGTACCGTCAGCCCGGCTTCCTTCAGCGCGCCGATGGTGCGACCGATCTGCTGGATGATGACAGGCGCTAGCCCCTCGGTCGGCTCGTCGAGCAGCAGCAGCCTGGCGCCGGTGCGCATGATGCGCGCGATCGCCAGCATCTGCTGCTCGCCGCCCGAGAGCTTCGTCCCCGGGCTGCCGAGCCGTTCCTTCAGGTTGGGGAAGAGCGTGTAGATCCGGTCGAGATCGACCTCGGTCGGGGCGATCGCGGGCGGAAGCAGCAGGTTCTCCTTCACCGTCAGGCTGGCGAAGATGCCGCGCTCCTCCGGGCACCAGGCAATGCCGAGCCGGGCGATGCGGTCGGGCGCCAGACGGATCGTCTCCGTGCCGTTGTAGCGGATCGAGCCCTTCCTCTGCTCCACCGCCCCCATGATCGCCTTGATGGTGGTGGACTTGCCGGCGCCGTTGCGACCGAGCAGAGTGACGACTTCGCCCTCGGCGACGTCGATCTCGACGCCGTGCAGAACGTGGCTCTCGCCGTACCAGGCCTCCAGCCCGCGCACCTCAAGCATCGTCCGACCCGATATAGGCGGTCTTCACGTCCGGGTTGGCGCTGATGGCCGCGTAGTCGCCCTCGGCCAGCACCTGCCCGCGCGTCAACACCGTGATCGTGTCGCAGAGCCCCGCGACCACTTTGAGGTTGTGCTCCACCAGCAGGATGGTGCGGCCCTGACGCACCCGCTGCACCAGCGCGACGACCCGGTCGACGTCCTCGTGCGCCATGCCCGCGGTGGGCTCGTCGAGCAGCATCATCGGCGGATCGAGCGCGAGCGTGGTGGCGATCTCGAGCGCGCGCTTGCGCCCGTAGGGCAGCAGGCCCGCGGGCACCTCCTCGTAGCCGTCGAGCCCGACATCGGCGAGCAGCGCGCGGGCGCGCCCCTCGTAGCGAGAGAGCAGGCGCTCGGGGCGCCAGAAATCGTAGGATGAGCCCCGCGCGCGCTGTAGCGCGAGGCGGACGTTCTCCAGCGCGGTCAGGTGCGGGAACACCGCTGAGATCTGGAAGCTGCGCACCATGCCGAGCCGGGCGACTTCGGCCGGCCGCAGACGCGTGATGTCGCGCCCCTCGAACCGGATCGCGCCGGCGGTCGGCTCCAGGAACTTGGTGAGCAGGTTGAACACCGTGGTCTTGCCGGCGCCATTCGGGCCGATGAGCGCGTGGATGGTGCCGCGCCGCACCCGAAGCGCGACATCCTTCACGGCGACAAAGCCGAGGAACTCCTTGGTCAATCCCTCGGTTTCGAGAACGACGTCGTTGCTCAATGGCCTCCCCCTGCGGCGCGCAGCCTGCCAAAAAGCCATGCTACGGCGCAAGAGCGGCAATGCGCTGGGCGCTCGGGCGCGCACGACGCCTACGATCGTCTGTTCACTCTTCGTTCAAGCAAATGCGGTTTCATCCCGGCATGAACGTGCTGCCGAGGATCGCCGCGATGCGTCGCACCCTGCCCGCCCTTGCTCTCGCGCTTGTCGTCGCCGCTTGCGCTTCCGTTCCCGGCCCGGCCACGGTCGGCACGCCGGTCGAGCCCGTGGCGCGGCAAAGCTACGCCGCCGTGGTGATCGGCGCCCCGCCGCTGCTCGGTGGCCTCGGCTCGGCGGTGGCGATCGATGACCTGCACGTACTGACGAACAGCCACGTGATGCGGCTCGCCGGCATGGCGGTCGAGAGCGCGACGCTGGTGCGCGACGACGGCAGCCGCGCGAGCGCGACCCTCGTCGGGCGGTCGGAGGCGATGGATCTCGCCGTGCTGCGGATGCCGGAGGGCTTCCTCGCCCCGGCCCGCCCGGCCAAGGCCGGCCCGCTGCCGGCGCAGCCGGTCTGGGCCGCCGGCACGACGACGGTCGGCCCGGGCCTCGCGACGGGCTGGGTGATGGAACACGACACCGAGATCGACGGCCTGGGCCAGGGCTTCATCGCGCGGATGGGCGCGCTGATGGGCTATTCCGGCGGCCCCGTGGTCGGCCCGGACGGCGCGGTGCTCGGCCTGACCACGGCGCTGGTCTCGCCCGGCGCGGCGCCGCTGCTTGGCATGCTGACGGGCGCCGATGTCGACGGCCTGCTCCGCCCCGATGGGCGCGAGGTGTTCGTGCTCGGGATCGGCCCGGCGATCGACGAGGCGCGACGGCTGATCGCCTCAGCCGGCCGCTGAGGGGGCGACCGGGATCGGCTCGAGCCCCAGCCAACGGCGCAGCAGCACGTAGCCGACCCCGAGGATGGTCGGGCCGAGGAACACCCCGATCAGCCCCATCGAGATCAGCCCGCCGAGCACACCGACCAGCATCAGCAGCAGTGGCAGCCGCGCGCCGCGGCTGATCAGCAGCGGACGCAGCACGTTGTCCACGGTCTGAACGACCCCTGCGCTCCAGATCAGCAGCAGGATATTGGCCAGCGTGTCGTCGCTGGTCGCAAACATCCACACCACCACCGGCAGCCAGACCGGCAGCGGGCCGATCTGGACGATGCCGAGCACCAGCACGCCGATCGCGAGCGCAAACGGCGCCGGCACGCCGGCGAGCGCGAAGCCGAGCCAGGCGAGCACGGCCTGCACCGCGGCCGTGCCCACCACGCCCGCCGAGACCGCGCGGATCGCGCGGACCGCCACGTCCAGGGTCTCAAGCCCCTCCGCCCCGCCGACCCGTTCGGCCAGCCGCTGAACCAGAGCCGCCCCGGCCGGCCCGCGCGCGTACATCACGCCGGTCGCCAGCGAGACCAGCAGCAGCTGTAGCAGCGTGACGCCGAGCGCCAGCGTCTGGCGCGCCAGCCAGCCGCCGACCTCCGGTGCGGCCTTGCCGGCCGCGTCGACCAGCAGCCCGACATCCTCGACCATCGCGCTCCAGGCCGCGGCCGCCCGTTCGCCCACCAGCGGCAGTTGGGCGAGCAGCGCCGGGCCATGCGTCTGCGCCGCGGCACCGAGATCGCCAGCCATGGCCCGGAGTTCGGGAATGGCCGAGACGGCAGCATCGCCCAGGGCAAAGGCCGGGCCGACGATCAGGGCCAGGGTGGCGACCGTCAGCAGCGCGCCGACCAGGCCGCGCCGGCCGCCGAGGCGCGCGGTCAGCCACTCGAGCGGCCGCCACAGCGAAACCACGATCACCGCCGCCCAGATCAGCGCGGCGGCGAAGGGGGCGATGACGACAAGGCAGGCGACCACCAGCAGCCCGGGCAGGGCCAGGGCAAGGAGGCGCTCGAACTGCGCATAGCCACTGGGCGGGTCTGGGGGCACGATGCGACTCCGGGCGCCAAAGGGGCTTGGCGAAGCATACCGCTCCGCCACATGCTGTGTGGCGAAACGTTGCAACCCCGGGGAGCGTCAGGATGAAGTTCGGGCTCAGCCAGCCGATGCGCCGCGTCGAGGATCCGCGCCTGTTGCGCGGCGCCGGGCGCTACACCGACGACGTCAGCCTGCCCGGCCAGAGCTGGGGCGTGGTGGTGCGCAGCCCGCACGCGCATGCGGCGATCCGCTCGATCGACAAGGCGCCGGCGCTCGCCGTGAAGGGGGTGCTTGGCGTGTTCACGGGCGAGGACCTGAAGAAGGCGGGGCTCGGCGATGTGCCCTGCATGATCCCGCTCAAGAGCCGCGACGGCTCCCCGCGCACCGAAACGCCGCGGCCGGCACTCGCGGTCGGCCGGGTGCGCCATGTCGGCGATCCGGTCGCCTTCGTGGTGGGCGACACGCTTCAGGCCGCGCGCGACGGTGCCGAGGCGCTGATGGTGGACTACGAGGAGCTGCCCTCGATCACCGATCTCGCACGCGCACACCACCCGGATGCGCCGCTCGTGTGGGACGGCGCCAAACGCAATCTCTGCTTCGACTGGGAGACCGGCGACAAGGCCGAGGCCGAGCGGCTCTTCGCCCAGGCCGCGCATGTCACGAAGTTGACGGTGATCAACAACCGCATCGTCGTCGCCTCGATGGAGGCGCGTGCGGCCGTCGCGGAATACGACGCGGCATCGAACCGGTTCACGCTGCACGCCAATACCCAGGGCTCGTGGCAGCTCAAGGACATGCTGGCGAAGTTCGTGTTCAACCTGCCGCCCGAGCAGTTCCGCGTCATCACGCCCGATGTCGGCGGCGGGTTCGGCATGAAGCTGTTCCTCTACCCCGAGCACGTGATGGTCTGCTTTGCCGCGCGCGCGCTCGGCCGGCCGGTGAAGTGGGCGTCGGACCGCGCGGAGGCGTTCCTCTCCGACACGCATGGGCGCGACAACATCACCACCGGCGAGCTCGCGCTCGACAAGGACGGCCGTTTCCTCGCGCTGCGCACGAAGACGCTCGCCAACATGGGGGCGTACCTCTCGAACTACGCGCCGTTCATCCCAACCGGCGCCGGCTCGAAGGTGCTGGCCAGCGTGTACGGCTTCAGGTCGGTCTATGTGAACGTGCTCGGCCTGCTCACCAACACCACCCCGGTCGACGCCTATCGTGGCGCGGGGCGGCCGGAGGCCAATTATGTCGTCGAGCGGCTGATCGACGCGGCGGCGCGCGAGATGGGGATCGACCGCGTCGAAATCCGCCGGCGCAACATGGTCCCGCCCTCGGCGATGCCGTGGAAGACGCCGATGGGGGCGACCTATGACAGCGGCGATTTCCTTACCGTGCTCGACGCCGGGCTTAAGAAGATCGACTGGGGCGGCTTCCCGCAGCGGCGCCAGGAGGCGGCGCGGCGGGGCAAGCGGCGCGGCATCGGGCTCGCCTACTATCTGGAAGCCACGGGCGGGGCGCCGACCGAGCGCGCCGAGATCCGCTTCGCCGAGGACGGCATGGTGGATGTGCTGGTCGGCACCCAGTCCACCGGCCAGGGGCACGAGACCGCCTACATCATGCTGACGGCAGCCGAGCTCGGTATCCCGCACGAGAAGGTCCGCATCGTGCAGGGCGACTCCGACGAGATCCCGACGGGCGGCGGCACCGGCGGTGCGCGCAGCCTCTACTCCGAAGGCCAGGCGATCCTCGCCACCACCGCGACCGTCATCGAGAAGGGCAAGCGGGCGGCCGGCGAGGCGCTGGAAGTCGCGGCCGCCGACATCGTGTTTGACGACGGCATGTTCAGTGTGGTCGGCACGGACCGGGCCATCGGCATCATCGATCTGGCGCTGACGCAACGGAAGAAGGCCGCCGCCGGCCAGGACGTGACCACGCTCGATGCCGCGGAAGTGGCCGAGATCAAGGCGCATACCTTCCCGAACGGCTGCCACATCGCCGAGGTCGAGATCGATCCCGCGACCGGCGACCTGGACGTGGTCCGCTACATCGTCTGCGACGACGTCGGCCATGCGATCAACCCGCTGATCGTGCGCGGCCAGGTGCATGGCGGAGTCGCGCAGGGGATCGGCCAGGCTGTGCACGAGCATACGGTGTATGACCCGGCGAACGGCCAGCTCGTCTCCGGCACGTTCATGGACTACGGCATCCCGCGTGCCGATGACCTGCCGGACATCGACGTCGATCTGCTGGAGATCCCGTGCCAAACGAATCCGCTCGGGGTGAAGGGCGCGGGCGAGGCGGGCGCGGTCGGCAGCCCGCCGGCGGTGATCAACGCGGTGGTCGATGCGCTCGCCGAGGACGGGGTCACGCATGTCGACATGCCGGTGACACCCGAGCGGCTGTGGCGGACGATCGTCTCGGCGAAGGCGGCATGAATGGCCCGGGCGAGGTCCTCTGGTTCGAGGACCTCGCGCCCGGACGGGTCTACCGCACCGTCTCCGCACCGCTTGAGGCGGAGGCCATCAAGACGTTTGCGGCGCAGTGGGATCCGCAGCCCTTCCACCTCGACGAGGCGGCCGGCGCGGCCCACCCGCTGTTCCGCGGCCTCGCCGCCTCGGGCTGGCACACCGCCTGCCTGTCGATGCGCCTGATCGTCACCGGGCCGTTCCGCATCGCCGGCGGGCAGGTGGGCGCCGGCATGGACGAGTTGCGCTGGCCGATTCCCTCGCGCCCGGGCGACCAGTTGCGCGTCGAGACTGAGGTGCTGGAGTGCCGGGCGTCGCGCTCGCGCCCGGAGATCGGGCTGGTGAAGGTCCGCCACACCACGTTCAATCAACGGAACGAGGTCGCGCAGGTCTGCACGCCGACCCTGGTCGTGCCGCGGCGCGCTACACCAGCGCCAGCGTCAACGGCAGAGTGAGCGCCGCGAGCAGGGTCTGCAGCGTGGTGATCCCCGCCATCAGCGGCGCATCCCCGCCCAGTTGGCGCGCCATGATGTAGGACGACGATGCGGTCGGCAGGGCGGCGAACAGCACCGCGACCTCCGCCGCCGTGCCCCGCACACCGAACGCGAGACAGGCGAGCGCGGTGAGCGCCGGCAGCAGCAGGAACTTCGCAGCCGATGACACTGCCGCCGCGCCCGGCCGCGCCCAGATCGCGCGCGGCGTGAAGGCGGCGCCGACGCACAGCAGCCCGATCGGCAGACTCGCCTGGCCGAGGCTGCGCAGCGCGATCGCGACCACGCCCGGCACCGGCGCGGATGTCGCCTGCCAGAGCGCGCCGATCGCGCAGCCGAGGATCAGCGGGTTGGTCGCAAGCGCCTTGAGCGTTCCGGCAAGGCTGGGCTTGGCCTTGCCGAAGCGGGCGAACGCCAGCACCGACATCACGTTCACCGTCGGCACGATCGCCGCGTTGGCCACGGCCGCCACTGCCACGCCGGGTGCGCCGTGCAGCGCGGCGGAGGCGGCGAGGCCGATGTAGTTGTTGAACCGAATGCCGCCCTGCAACACCGAGGTGAAGGCGGGTCCGTCAATGCCGAGACGCGGCCGGATCAGCAGCAGAACGGCCGCGGTGGCGAGCAGCGGCACGACGATCGCCACCACCATCCCCGCGACCGGCACGCCGGCGAGATCGGCCGTGCCGAGCCCGTGCGCGAGCAACGCCGGCAGCAGCACGACGAAGCAGAGCCGCTCGGCGCCCTGCCAGAACGGATCGGCGAGCAGGCCGATCCGCCGCAACACCCAGCCGAACCCGATCAGCAGCGCGACCGGGACGACGGCGAGGGTGACGGCGCCGAGGCGGTCCATCCGTCAGCGGGGGAACGCGACGGTCGCGCTGCCCGCCTGGAGGGTTCGTGTCGCGAGGTCGTACGCCATCAAATCCTCGCCCAGGATCAGCGGGCCAGGCCACTGTGCGCGCACCTCGGCCACGAGGGCTTCGCGGTCGAACCGCGTCGGGACGAAATGATTGAGGATCAGCATGCCAACATCCGCCTCGGCCGCGACCGCGCCAACCTCGGTCGAGAGGGTATGGTAGGAGGCGACGGCGTCGATCCCCTCCTGCGTGCGCACCCCGTCGATCGGACGCATCTCGCGCTTGATGAACACCTCGTGCAGCAGGCAGTCGGCGCCGCGCGCGGCCTCGATCAGCGGCTGCCAGACGGTCGTGTCGGCGGAGTGGACGAAGCGCAGACCCTCGTGCTCGACGATGAAGCCGTACACCTCGGGGAACGGGTCGTGGTTGACCTTCACCGGCGTCACCGTCAGGCCGCCGCGCAGGGTCTGGCCGTCGGCGAACTCCTTCACCTCGACATCGAGCCCGGCGACCGAGGGGCGCTTCTCGTGTGACACGCGGAGTTCGAGTTCGGGCTTCCAGAGGGCGGCCGAGCGCTCGACGAAGCCGATCGTGCCGGGTGGGCCGAACACCTTCCACGGCCTGTCCCGCCCCTGATGCCAGGACGAAACGAGCAGCTGGTGGAAATCCACCACGTGGTCGCTGTGCAGGTGGGTGAGGAAAAGCGCATCGATCTCGGCCCCCTTGGTGCCGGCCTGCACCAGCCGCTGGGTCACGCCGGAGCCGCAGTCGAACAGCAGTCGCCGACCACCTGCCTGGATCAGCAGCGCAGGTCCCATGCGCTGGGGGTCGACTTGCGGGCAGCCGGTGCCGAGAAGGACGATCTTCATGCCGTGAAGCTAGGTCGGAACGTGACCGCGGAAAACTCTGTGATCCCCGGTGATGGTGCCGGCTGCGGCGCCCACGCGCTCCGGCTTCGGCGGCGGCGTCACCGCATTGCGGCGACCGGCATCCCTTCGAGTGTCTCGCTGCCGCTGCGCCAGCGATGAGTGCCCTGGCCGGTCGCGACCAGCCGGCCCTCCGCATCGAACACCTCGGTGCGGGTGAAGAACGTTGTCCCGCCGCGGCCGACCATGCGCGCCTCGGCCACCACCTGTCCCCCCGTGACCGGGGCGACGAACTGCGTCGCGAGGGCCAAGGTCATGCCGCGCCGCGCGTTGCCGGGCACGCTGCACCAGAGGCCGGAATACGCGGCGGCCTGGTCGATCAGTCCGAGCACGAACCCGCCATGCACGACGCCGGCGCGGTTCATGTGCTGCGGCCCGGCCTCGGCCGTCAGGCGCGCAAAGCCTTCGCGCCATTCCAGCAGCCGAAAGCCGAACAGATCGTGATAGGTGGCGGGCAGCGGGTCGGGCGGAACGTCGCTCATGACACCGACCTACGGCGGCGCCATGGCGCGGTCAATTACGCGATCTGGAGGTTCTGCAGTGCCTCTTCGAGTTCCTGGAACGACGGCATGTGCTCACTCGGCGCCATCTTGCGCCCGGTCTCGACCGAGACCTGTGGCGCGTTGCCGTGCAGGTGCGCGACCAGCACGGCGCGGATCACCTCGTAGTACTTGATTTCCTCCTCGACGACCGACTGCAGCCGAGACGCGATCGGCCCCATGAGCCCGTAGGCCAGGAACACGCCGAGGAAGGTGCCGACGAGGGCCGCGCCGATCATCTTGCCGAGGATCGGCGGAGGCTCGGTGATCGAGCCCATGGTCTTGATCACGCCCATGACCGCAGCGACGATGCCCAGCGCCGGCAGCGCGTCGGCCACCTTCTGCATCGCATGCGCCGGATGGAGCTCCTCGTGCAGGAGCTTGCGCAGCTCGCGCGCGAACACGTCCTCGATCTGGTGCGGATCGTCGGCGTGCATGCCCACCATCCGCAGGTAATCGCAGATCAGCGTGACCGCGTGGTGGTCATCGCGGATGCGGGGGAACTTGCCGAAGGCGGAGCTCTCGTGCGGCTTCTCGATATGCGGCTCGAGCGCCATGGCACCCTTGGTGCTGGCGAGCCGTACCAGCCAGTAGAGCAGCGACAGCAGATCGACGTAGTCGGATTTGTGGAACTTGCCACCCTTGAGGACCTTGCCGAACCCTCCAGCGACATGCTTCAGGCCATGCATCGAATTCGCCATCAGCAGCGTGCCGAGGGCCGAGCCGCCGATGATCATCATCTCGAACGGCAGCGCGGCGAGGATGATGCCGATCTTGCCGCCGGCCAGGATGTAGCCGCCGAACACGCAGATGATCACGAAGACGAAGCCGCCGATCGTCAGCATGGCGAGGCCTCAGTTCACTGGGGGCGAGGCTGCCGGAACGGCAGCACGCTGGACCAGGATGGCGATGCGGCGATTGGCGGCGGCGCGCGGATCGCCGGGCAGCAGCAGGTCGCGATCGGCCCGCCCCGCCACGCCGTGGATGCGCGCCTCCGGCACCCCAGCCTCAAGCAGCAGGCGCCGCGCGGCATTGGCACGGTCGGCCGAGAGCTCCCAGTTGGTCACGCCGCTGCCGGAGCGGAACGGGGTGGCGTCGGTGTGCCCGGCGATCGTGATCGGCTTGTCGAGCCGGGCCAGCACCGGTGCAACCTTGTTGATGAGCGCGCGCGCCGCCTCGTTCGGCCGGCTGGAGCCGAGCGCGAACATGGACTGGCCCTCGGCGTCGAGCAGTTGCAGCCTGAGCCCCTCGGGCGTGACGTCAATGGCGAGCTGGCGGGCGAGCTCGGCAAGGGCGGGATCCTCCGTCACGGCCGCGCGGATCGTCTCGGCAGCCTGCTCGAGCGCTTCCGCCTCGGCCGCCGCGCGCGCGGCCGCGGCCTGCTCGGCCTCGAAGACCCCCTCGGTCGCATCCTCGCCGCCGGCACCGGCGGTGCGCGGGGCAACGAAGCGGCCGCCGGTGTCGAACCGCTGCTGGAACGCCCCGCCCTCGGCGAAGATCGCCGTGTGCGGCTCGCCCTCATCGGGCTGCTCCTCATCCGGCGGGTAGGCGCGCGGCTCCTGCGGCACGGTGGGCGTGCCGGCGCGGCCGACCGCGGACTCGTCCGAGACGATATCGGTGCCGCCGAACGGCTTGCCGGAGCCTGAATTGTCGCTGCCGAAGACGTTGACCGGGGCGAAGTACTGCGCAATGCCGAGCTTCTGCTCCTCGGTCGTGGCGTTGAGCAGCCACATCAGGAGGAAGAACGCCATCATCGCGGTCACGAAGTCGGCATAGGCGACCTTCCACGCGCCGCCGTGGTGGCCATGCTCGGCCCCTTCCTCTCGCCGGATGACGAGAGTCGCACCGTCCTTCTCGTTCTTGCCCTTTCGAGCGCTCATCGGCCTTGGCTTGCCCGTGCTTGTTGCGCCGCGCGACGACCGTGGCGGCCCACACCGCACCCTGCCCGAGAGGGATTAAGCCTTGGCTAAGTCGGGTGGTGGGTTGCGTCTGGCAGGGGGGGGCTCTATATCCGGCCGCGTCGCGGGCAACCCGCGCGAGCGATGGGGAGACGATCGGGGCCGCTTGGCAGCCCCGGACCGGTCCGGGCATCTGACCCCGGGCCTCTCTGGGGAGGGTCATGCGACAGACGAGGGCCTCGAGCGCCGCTTACGATCCGGGCGCGCCGTGCTGACCGTCGTCCTGGCACCGTTCGTCGCGGCCGGGGTGGCGCCGTTCCTGGTCCGACTGCTTGGCAATCGCGCGAGCTTCGTCCTGGCACTCGTGCCGGCGGGGAGCTTCCTCTGGTTGCTCGCGCAGTTGGAGGAAGCGACGCCCGGCATCCTCGAATCGACCCCCTGGGTGCCTGGGCTCAACGTCGCGCTCGAGTTCAGCCTGGACGGGCTGTCGCTCATGTTCGCGCTGCTGATCAGCGGCATCGGCACGCTGATCGTGCTCTACGCGGGCGGCTACCTGAAGGGCCACCCGATGCTCGGGCGGTTCTTCCTGTTCCTGATGATGTTCATGGGCGCGATGCAGGGCGTCGTGCTCTCCGACAACGTCATCACGCTCTTCGTGTTCTGGGAACTGACGAGCCTTGCCTCGTACCTGCTGGTCGGGTTCGAGAGCAGCAAGCCGGCGGCGCGCCGCGCTGCGCTTCAGGCGCTGCTGATCACGGGCACCGGCGGCCTCGCTCTGCTCGCCGGGCTGATCATGCTGGCCAATGCCGGCGGGTCGTGGCGCATCTCCGACCTGATCGGCGCCGGCTCCTGGATTCAGGACGACCCGCTCTACCTGCCGATCCTGATCCTCGTCGTACTCGGCTGCTTCACCAAGAGCGCGCAGTGGCCATTCCACTCCTGGCTGCCCGGCGCGATGCAGGCGCCGACCCCGGTCTCGGCCTACCTGCACTCGGCGACCATGGTGAAGGCGGGCGTCTATCTGCTCGCCCGGCTTGACCCGGCACTCGGTGGCTCGCCGGAGTGGCTCTGGATCCTCACCGGGATCGGCGGGCTCACCATGCTGATGGGGGTGGTCTTTGCCCTGCTGGAGACGGACCTCAAGCTGGTGCTGGCATGGACCACGGTCTCCGCGCTGGGGACGCTGGTGTTCCTGCTCGGCCCCACGCACGAGCCCGGCATCAAGGCGGCGATGGCCTTCCTGTTGGTGCACGCCCTGTACAAGGGCGCCCTGTTCATGGCTGCCGGCAATGTCGATCACGAGGCGGGCACGCGCGATCTGACGAAGCTCGGCGGGCTGATGCGCGCGATGCCGGTGACGTTCGCCGCGGCCGCGATCGCCTGCATCTCGATGGCGGGCCTGCCGTTCGGCCTGGGCTGGGTCGCGAAGGAGCTGATCGGCGCGGCCAAGATCGCGCTCGAGGATGAGTTCGGCATCACCGTCATCGCCGCGACGCTGAGCAACCTGATGCTGTTCTGTGTGGCCGCGATCGTCGCGATCGTGCCGTTCACCGGCCGGACGAGCGAGGCGGCCGGGCACGCGCACGAGGCGCCCTGGTCGATGCTCGTCGGTCCTGTGGTGCTCGCCGCTCTCGGGCTTTTCTTCGGCATGGCGCCAAACCTGGTCGCCGACTCGCTGATCGCGGCGGCCACCACGGCGGTCATGGGCCGGAAGGCCACGCTCGACATCGTGCTGTTCAAGGCGGTTGATTGGAAGTTCCTGCTGACGCTCGCGACGTTCGCCGCCGGCGCGGCACTCTTCCTGTTGTGGCGCCGTTCAGCCGCGTCATGGCGGGCGGCGCTGAACCCGACACTCGATCGGGGACCGGATCGCGGCTACGACCGGTTCATGGAGGGGCTTGCCGCGCTCGCCGCCTGGCAGACGCGGATCTGGCAGCCGGGACTGCTGCACCGCTACATGGCCGCCTCCTTCGCGGTGGTGACGCTCGCGGTCGCAGCGAGCCTGACGCGCGGCGATGTGCGGCTCAACCTCGCGTTCGACGGCGGGCGGCTGATCGAGTGGGCGGTGTTCGCCGTCACCGCGGCCTCCGCGCTGGTCGCCGCGTTTGCCACCACGCGCCTGCTCGCGGTCACGGCGCTCGGGATGCTCGGCCTCGGGCTCGCGATGATCTTCATGCTGTTCGGTGCGCCCGATCTCGCGATCACTCAGTTCATGGTCGAAACCCTGGTGGTGGTGATCCTGGCGTTGGTGCTGATCCGCCTGCCGGGCTTCCGCCTCTCGTCGCGCAGCGACCGGCCACGCTGGCTGTACGGTTCGATCTCGGTGGGCACCGGCGCGATCGTGACGCTGCTGCTGCTCGGTGTGCTGGCCGAGCCGTTCGACCCGCGCCTATCCGAGTGGTTCGGCGCCAGCGCCGTGCCGGAGGCGTTCGGCCACAACATCGTCAACGTGATCCTGGTCGATTTCCGCGCGCTCGACACGCTCGGCGAGATCATCGTCGTGTTCGCCGCCGCGCTCTCGGCGCTGGCCGCGATCGGCATCGGCGCGAGGGCGCGGCGATGAGCAGCCTGATCCTGCGCGCGGCGACGCGCGTGCTCGCACCGATGATGCTGATGCTGTCGCTGTTCCTGCTCTGGCGCGGGCACAACCTGCCGGGCGGCGGCTTCATCGGCGGCCTCGTCGCGACCTCGGCGATCGCGCTGCAGGGGATCGCGTTCGGCCCCGAGGCCGCGCGCCGGACGCTTGTGCTGCCCCCCGCGGTGCTGGCCGGTGTCGGGCTGGTCGCGGCGATCCTGGCCACCCTGCCGGCCGGGCTGGCCGAACTGCCGTTCTTCACCGGGCTCTGGCTGAAGCTCGATCTCGGCGACGGAGCGATCCTGCCGCTCTCGACGCCGCTGCTGTTCGATATTGGGGTGTTCCTGGTCGTGATTGGCGGGGTCGCGGCGATCCTGCTCGCGCTGGAGGAGGATCCCGAGGCCGACTCGACGGAGCAGCCCTGAGATGGAGGTGCCGCTCGCACTCCTTATCGGCCTGCTCACCGGGGTCGCGACCTGGCTGATGCTGTCGCGCAACCTGATCCGGCTGCTGCTTGGCTTCGCCGTGCTCGGCAATGCCGTGAACCTGCTGATCTTCACCGCAGGACGCTTGACGCGCGACGTGCCGCCGATCGTGCCGCTCGACGCCGAGGCGATCGAGGGCACCTTTGCCAACCCGCTGCCCCAGGCGCTGGTGCTGACCGCGATCGTGATCGGCTTCGGCCTGCTCGCCTTCGCCTTGGTGCTCACCTGGCAGGCCTATGTGCGGCTCGGCACCATCCGCACCGATGAGATGCGCGAGGCCGAGCCGCCCGAGGAGGCGAAGCCGTGAGCGGCTGGTACGCCGCGGCGCCGCTGATCGTTGCGATGACGACGGCGGCCGCCACCACGCTCGCGCATGCGATGCCGCGTACCCAGCGCGCGCTGTCGCTGTTCGGGGTCTTCGCCCTGTTGGCCGTTTCGGTCGCACTGATGGACGCGGTCTGGCGTGACGGCATGATCGTCGTGCAGTCGAGCAACTGGGACGCACCGTTCGGCATCACGCTTGCGGTCGACACGTTCGGCGCGGTGATGACGCTGATCGCCGCGATCACCGGCGCGGCCTGCCTCACCTTCGCGATTCCTGAGATCGAGGAGCGCCACCGCCGCGCCTGGTTCCACCCACTCAGTCATGTGCTGCTGCTCGGCGTCTGTGGCGCCTTCATCACCGGCGATCTCTTCAACCTCTATGTCTGGTTCGAGGTGATGCTGATCGCCTCGTTCGGGCTGATGACGATCGGCGGGACCAAGGCGCAGACCGACGGCGCAGTGAAATACGTCGCGCTCAACCTGGTTGCGACGCTGCTGTTCCTGCTCGCCGTCGGCCTGCTCTACGGCATGACCGGCACGCTGAACTACGCCGATCTCTCGCGCACGATCCCGAACGTGAGCAACACAGGCGTGCTCACCGCCGCAGCGATGCTGCTGATGGCGGCGTTCGGCATGAAGGCGGCTGTGTTCCCGCTGTTCTTCTGGCTGCCCGCCGCCTATCACACGCCGCTCGTCTCGGTCTCGGCGGTGTTCGCGGGGCTGCTGACGAAGGTCGGCGTCTATGCGCTGATCCGCGCCTTCACGCTGCTGTTCACCCATGATGTCGGCTGGACGCACCAGATCCTGCTCTGGGTCTCGGGGCTGACCATGATCACCGGCGTGCTGGGGGCCGCGGCGCAGAGCGAGATGCGGCGCATCCTCTCGTGGCACATCATCAGCCAGATCGGCTACATGGTGATGGGGCTCGCCCTCTACACGCCGCTCGCGATCGTGGGCTCGGTGTTCTACCTGGTGCACCACATCGTGGTGAAGGCGAACCTGTTCCTGATCGCCGGCGTGGCGGCGCGGCTCGCCGGATCGATGGAGCTGAAGAAGATCGGCGGGCTCTACCGGGCCGCGCCCCTGCTCGGCGTGCTGTTCTTCATTCCCGCCTTCAGCCTGGCCGGCTTCCCGCCGCTCTCCGGCTTCTGGGCCAAGCTGATCCTGGTGCGCGCGGCGCTCGAGGATCGCGAGTGGTGGATCGCCGCCGCCGCGCTCGTCACCGGCCTGCTGACGATCTACTCGATGACCAAGATCTGGGGCGAGGCTTTCTGGAAGCCGCACCCGAAGGGCGACGATGCGACCGCGCCGCTTGCCGCCGCGCCCGCGGCGATGCTCGCACCGATTGTCGCGCTTGCGGCCTGCACGATCGCGATCGGCCTGTTTGCCCAGCCATTCTGGATCGTCGCCGAGCGCGCCGCGGCCGAACTGCTCGACCCGGCCGCGTATGCCGCCGCCGTGCTGGGGAGGCTGCCGTGAAGCGCCCCGCGGGGATGTTCGCGATCAATCTGATGCTGATGCTCGCCTGGTGCGGCAGCTTCGGCAGTTTCGGCCCGTGGACGCTGCTGACCGGGTTCGTCGCGGGCTTCGCCGTGCTGTACCTGACACGGCGCGTCTGGGGCGATCCGGAGCCGCAGTACTTCCGCAAGACCCTCGCCTTCATCAGCTTCTTCGGCTTCTACGCCAACGCGCTGCTGCAATCCTCGATCCTGATCGCACGCCAGGTGCTGAGCCCGCGCATCACCGCGCGGCCGGGCGTGATCGCGGTGCCGCTCAAGGCCGAGCGCGACGTCGAGATCGCCGCGCTCGCCAACCTGATCACGCTGACGCCGGGCACGCTCTCGCTCGATGTCTCGGAGGACCGCTCAACCCTCTACGTGCACGCGATGTTCTTCGACGATCCGGAGACCGTGCTGGACGACATCAAGAACAACTTCGAGCGGCGCCTGCTGGAGTTCCTGCGATGAGTGCGGTGTTGGCGATCTCGATCTGGATCGGCTGGGCCATGCTCGCGATTGCCTTCGCGGTGGGCTTGGCGCGGCTGGTGGTCGGCCCGCATCTGCCTGACCGGATCGTGGCACTCGACATGCTGGCGCTGACGGCGATCTGCGCCGCGCTGCTGCTGGCGCTGGCCTCCGGCTCCTCGACCTATGTCGATCTTGCGCTGGTGATGGCGCTGATCTCCTTCCTTTCGACCGTCGCCTTCGCGCGCTATGTCGAGTGGGTGGCGTTCCGGCGCGCCCGCCAGTCCGACCCGCCGCCGCTGGACCACGCCGATGATTGAGCCGCTGGTCCAGCTGGTCCTCGTGGTGCTGGTGCTTGCCGGCTCGGGCTTCGCGCTGATCGCCGCGATCGGCATCTGGCGCCTGCCCGACTCGCTGATGCGCATGCATGCGTCGTCCAAGTCCGGCACGCTCGGCGGAAGCCTGCTCTTCTTTGCGGTGGCGATCGGGCTCGGTGAGTTCGACGCCGTCGTGCGCGCGCTCGCTGGCGTCGCCTTCCTGCTGTTCACCACGCCGATTGCCTCGCACCTGATCGCGCGCGCGACCTACCTGCTCGGCGTGCCGCGCGACCCGAGCCAGGTGCGCGACGATCTTGAGGGCCGCTACGACCTCAACGCGCGTGTCTGTCAGGCGCCGGCCGATATCGTCGCCGGTGCGAGAAGCCCGGTGAGCGGCTCCGACAGCCCCTCCACCGGCGCGGGGGGCGGGGCGGCGTAGCTGCCAGCGCTCGGCTTCGGCACGGCCCCGCGGGCGAGCGCAATCGCGGCGCGCACCGTGCAGGCGAGGCTGTCGAGCACCGGCACC
>CAZHMM010000018.1:0-35314 GCA_964533585.1 uncultured Elioraea sp. | reverse complement strand
GGCGGGCCGCGTGACTCAAACCAAACAGCCTCCGACGAACTCGGGGCGGTTCATTGGGAACTCGATGCCGACGGCCAGCCGACGTCGCGGATCATCGAGAGCCGCCGGCGCTCCGATCTCATCACACCCGTCCCCAAGCCCAAGACGCGACGCACCGCGAAGGGCCAGACGGCGCTCGTGCTTGGGAGCGACGACGACCTCTCGACTGCCGAGCAGGAGTACAATCCCACGCCGATCATCAACGAGGTGCGCAGCCTCGTCGATGCGTGGCGGGCGCTGCGCGACCCGCGCGACTGGCGTGTCACGCCGGCAACGGCCCGGCTGCTCCAGCATTGGCGCAGCCACCAGTTCCAGGACATCCGCCCGTTCTTCTGCCAGGTCGAGGCCGTCGAGACCGCGATCTGGCTCGCCGAGGTCGCCCCCGAGTTCGGCCCGCGGGGTGCGAAGTTCGCCGCCCACCTCGCCGGCGTCAACGCCCAGGCCAACCCCGACCTGTTCCGGATCGCGCTGAAGCTCGCCACGGGCGCCGGCAAGACCACCGTCATGGCCATGCTGATCGCCTGGCAGACGGTCAATGCCGTCCGCCAGCCGAACAGCCGGAAGTTCTCGCGCGGGTTCCTGATCGTCACGCCGGGGATCACCATCCGCGACCGGCTGCGCGTGCTGATGCCGAACGATCCGGACAGCTATTACCGCCAGCGCGAGATCGTGCCCCCCGACATGTTGCCCGACATCGACCGGGCGAAGATCGTCATCACCAACTACCACGCCTTCAAGCTGCGTGAGCGGATCGACGTCTCGAAGGGAACCCGTGCGGCGCTCGAGGGCTGGCGCGAGGAGAAACTCCAGACCACCGAGACCGAAGGCCAGATGCTCCAACGTGTGATGCCGGAGCTGATGGGGCTCAAGACCATCGTCGTCCTGAACGACGAGGCGCATCACTGCTACCGCCAGAGGGTGTCCGAGGAGGAGGACCACCTCAAGGGTGACGAGAGGGAGGAGGCGAAGGAGAACAACGAGGCCGCGCGGCTGTGGATCACCGGACTGGAGACGGTGAAGCGCAAGCTCGGCATCAGCACCGTGTACGACCTCTCGGCCACGCCCTTCTTCCTGCGCGGCTCGGGCTACCGCGAGGGCACGCTGTTCCCCTGGACCATGAGCGACTTCTCGCTGCTGGACGCGATCGAGTGCGGGATCGTGAAGCTTCCGCGCGTCCCCGTGTCGAGCAATGTCAGCGAGGACACGATGCCGGTGTTCCGCAACCTCTGGGAGCATATCGGCAAGCTCATGCCGAAGAAGGGCCGCGGCAGCGCCGGGTCACTCGATGCGCTGAAGCTGCCGCCGTTCCTGCTCACGGCGCTGGAAGCGCTCTACGGCCACTACAAGGAGACGTTCCAGCTCTGGGCGGAGAAGGACATCCCGGTGCCGCCGGTGTTCATCATCGTCTGCAACAACACCGCGACCTCGGACCTGATCTACAAATACGTCTCCGGATTCCGCCACGCGGCCGATGACGGGAGCGAGACCTTCCACCAGGGCGCGCTCGCACTGTTCCGGAACTATGACGAGTACGGCAACCGGCTCGCCCGCCCCAACACCATCCTGATCGACAGCGCGCAGCTCGAATCCGGCGAGGCGCTGGACCGCAACTTCCGCGACATGGCCGCCGACGAGATCGAGCGCTTCCGCCGCGAAATCGTCGAGCGCAGCGGCGACGTGCGGGCCGGCGATGCGATCGACGATTCCACCCTGCTGCGCGAGGTGATGAACACGGTCGGCAAGCCCGGGCGGCTCGGCGAGCAGATCCGCTGCGTCGTCTCGGTGTCGATGCTGACCGAGGGGTGGGATGCGAACACCGTCACGCACATCCTCGGCGTGCGCGCCTTCGGCACGCAGCTGCTGTGCGAGCAGGTGGTCGGCCGCGCGCTGCGCCGGCAGTCCTACGACCTGAACGAGGACGGGCTGTTCAACGTCGAATACGCCGACATCCTGGGCATCCCGTTCGACTTCACCGCCAAGCCGGTGGTGGCGCCGCCCGCCACGCCGCGCCAGACCGTGCATGTCCACGCCGTCCGCCCCGACCGCGACGCGCTGGAGATCACCGTGCCGCGCGTGGACGGGTATCGCGTCGAGCTGCCGGAGGAGCGGCTGGAGGCGCGCTTCACCGAGGATTCGGTGCTGGAGCTGACGCCCGCGCTGGTCGGGGCCACCCAGACCCAGACGCGCGGCCTGATCGGCGAGGCGGCCGACCTAACCCTCGATCACCTGGACGACGTGCGCGCCTCCACCGTGCTGTTCCACCTGACCAAGCACCTGATCTACCGCACCTATCGCGATCCGGGGGCGGAGCCGAAGCTGCATCTGTTCGGGCAGATGAAGCGGATCGCGCGCCAGTGGATCGATGGCGGCTATCTGCGCTGCATCGGCGACACCAAGCCTGCGCAGCTGCTCTACCTCGAGATCGCCGAGATGGCGGCGAACAAGATCAAGGCCGCGATCACCGAGACGCTCGCCGAGGAACGGCCGGTGAAGGCGATCCTCGATCCCTACAACCCCGCCTGTTCGACGCGCCACGTCAACTTCACCACCTCCAAGGCGCTGCGCTGGCAGACCGCGCCGGACAAGTGCCACGTCAACTGGGTGGTGTGCGACAGCACCTGGGAGGCCGAGTTCTGCCGCGCGGCGGAGCGGCATCCCCGCGTGCTCGCCTATGCGAAGAACCAGGGCCTCGGCTTCGAGGTGCCGTATCTGTTCGGCCCGACCCCGCGCCGTTACCTGCCCGATTTCATCCTGCGCATCGATGACGGCGGCGACCGGCCGCTGAACCTGATCGTCGAGATCAAGGGGTTCCGCGGCGAGGATGCGAAGGAGAAGGCGAACACGATGCGCGCCTTCTGGGTGCCGGGCGTGAACAATCTCGGCACGCTGGGGCGCTGGGCCTTCGCCGAGTTCACCGCCGTGTTCGAGATCGAGCCGGAGTTCCGCAAGATGATCGATGCATCCGCGCGCGTGACGGAGGCCGCATGACGATGCCGGGAACGATGATGAAGGACCCCGCGTGATGGCGAAGCGCCCGATCGACGTCACCTCGCTGAAGCACAAGGACGCGACGCGCCGGAACATCCCGACCGCGGAATACGAGCCGATGCTGCGCGAGGAGGACCGCTCGCCGATCCGCCTCGCCTATGAGCGGCGCAACCGCGACCTCGATCCGCAGCTCGTCTGGCGCGGCAAGGACGAGCAGGACTGGTCCGACCTGATCGTGCAGGCCCCGCCGCTCTACATCCAGGAGAAGGTGCACCCGCAGGTGCTGATCGAGGACCTGAAGCGGGCGAGCCGCGCGCGGGCCGACGAGGCCTCGGACCAGGGGCCGGACCTGTTCGCGGATTTCAACGGCCTCTCCGGCAGCCCGAAGGCGACCGAGTTCTACCAGCACGACCAGCACTGGTCGAACCGCATGATCCTGGGCGATTCGCTCAGCGTGATGGCGAGCCTGGCGGAGCGCGAGGGGCTGCGCGGGCAGGTGCAGTGCATCTATCTCGATCCGCCCTACGGCATCCGGTTCAACAGCAATTTCCAGTGGAGCACGACCAGCCGTGACGTGAAGGACGGCGCGCGCGACCATGTGACGCGCGAGCCGGAGCAGGTGCGCGCGTTCCGCGACACCTGGCGCGACGGCATCCACTCGTACCTGACCTATCTGCGCGACCGGCTGACCGTGGCGCGCGACCTGCTGCACGAGAGCGGCAGCATCTTCGTGCAGATCGGCGATGAGAATGTGCACCGCGTGCGGGCGGTGATGGATGAGGTGTTCGGGGAGGGAAACGGCATTTCTCTAATTGGATTCGCCAAAACGACCGGTTCAACAGAGGATTTTCTTGGTCAAACAACAGATTATCTTCTTTGGTACGCGAAGGACAAGCAGAAAACAAAATACAGGGCGTTATTGAAGGAGAAAATCCCCGGAGAGCGCGGTGGCACAAACTACAACCGCATTCGCAGTGTCGCAGGTGAGAGCCGATCTCTCGGCCGCGATGAAATCGAGCGAAACGGTATTCCGGAGGATTGGCAGGTTTACGCTTTGGACAACCTTACCTCGCAAAGCGCAGGCCGCACCAAGGGCGAAGGAGCTGCCTCGTGGTTTCCGGTCGAGATCGACGGGGTCGAGTACCGACCATCGCTGAGCGTGCGTTGGAAGACCAACGAAGCCGGAATGCAACGACTTCGCCTTGCAGGCCGTCTTGAAGCGACCGAGAAGAGGGTCGGATACGTCAGATATGTGAACGATTTTCCAGCGTATCAAATAAACAACAGATGGGACGACGTTGCCGCAAGCTTTATGGCAGCAAAGATATACGTTGTGCAGACCTCTCCAACGGTCGTTCAGCGCTGCATCCTGCTGACGACCGACCCCGGCGATCTCGTGCTCGATCCCACCTGCGGCTCCGGCACCACCGCCTATGTCGCCGAACAGTGGGGACGGCGCTGGATCACCATCGACACCTCACGTGTGGCCCTGGCACTCGCCCGCTCGCGCCTGATGGGCGCGCGCTACCCCTACTACCTGCTCGCCGACAGCCCCGAAGGCCAGAAGCGCGAAGCCGAGATCACCCGCAGCGCGCCGAAGACCACGCCGACGACGGGCAGCCTGCGCCACGGCTTCGTCTACGAGCGCGTGCCGCACATCACGCTGAAGTCGATCGCCAACAACGCCGAGATCGACGTGATCTGGGACCAGGCCCAGGCCACGCTCGAACCCCTGCGCGAGGCGCTGAACACGGCCCTCGGCAAGCAGTGGCAGGAGTGGGAGATCCCGCGCGAGGCCGAGCCGTCCTGGCCCGCGGCGGCGAAGACGGCGCATGCGTCGTGGTGGCAGGCGCGCATCGCGCGGCAGAAGGAGATCGATGCCTCGATCGCCGCCAAGGCGGATGTCGAATACCTCTACGACAAGCCCTACGAGGACCGCGCGCGCATCCGCGTCGCCGGGCCGTTCACGGTCGAGAGCCTCTCGCCCCACCGCACCCTGGCGGTGGACTGGAACGACGAGCTGATCGATCCGCAGCGCAAGGGCATTGCCGAGCCGCACGCCGGCGCGCCGCAGGACTTCGCCACCATGATCCTGGAGAACCTGCGCAGCGCCGGCGTGCAGCAGTCGAGCAAGGCGGATCGGATCAGCTTCACCAGCCTGACCGGCTGGCCCGGCAGGTATGTCTGCGCCGAGGGGCGGTTCCTGGAAGGCACGCAAGAGGCGGGGAGCGCCGAAGGCGCGACAGGGACCCAAGCACGCGAACGGCGTGCGGGCATCCTGATCGGCCCGGAATTCGGCACCGTCTCGCGCCCCGACCTGGTCGCCGCAGCGCGCGAGGCCGCGGATGCCGGGTTCGACATCCTGATCGCCTGCGCCTTCGCCTATGACGCGCACGCCTCGGACTTCGACAGGCTCGGCCGCGTGGCGGTGCTGAAGGCGCGCATGAACCCCGACCTGCACATGGCGAAGGACCTGAAGGCCACCAGTACCGGCAACCTGTTCGTGGTGTTCGGCGAGCCCGACATCGACATCGAGCCGGCCGAGGACGGCATGCTCCAGGTGCGGATCAACGGCGTCGATGTGTTCCAGCCCACCACCGGCCAGGTGAGTTCGGTCGGCAAGGACGGCATCGCGCTCTGGATGATCGACACCGACTACAACGAGGAGAGCTTCTTCGTCCGCCACGCCTACTTCCTCGGCGCGAACGATCCGTACCGGGCGCTGAAGACGACGCTGAAGGCGGAGATCGACGAGGCGGCGTGGGCGAGCCTGAACAGCGACGTCTCGCGCCCGTTCCCCAAGCCGGCGAGCGGGCGGATCGCGGTGAAGGTGATCAACCACCTCGGCGATGAGGTGATGAAGGTGTTCGCGGTGGGGTGATGGCGATCGACATCTATGCTGTGCTCTATCCGCCGATCACACGCGAGTCGTTCGAGACGATCCGCAACGATGGAATCGCGCGCCGCGTGTGCTTTGCAACGACACACCGTGATGAGCCGCGAGCGAACGTTGGGCCTGACTACATCGGAACCCTCAATCTACCGTTCAGCCAGAGCGTCGGCCGCATCTTCGGAGAGGCGCTCGGTCTCGACCTGAAGCGAGGCAAACGCCCTGGTGCGTGTTGGCGGCCGATCGAAACCGAGGAAGAGTTCGCACGCATCAAGGCTTGGACGGTCGCACAGGGGACACGCGTCTTCCTTCGTGACTGTCTGACGGTATCGATCGCCCTCGATCTCAACCTTCGTGAGAGCGCTGGCGGCCCGGGTGGGCATACCGAGCTCGGCGAGCTTGAGGCTCGGGCGAAGTCAGCACCCGATGCAGCAGCTCTCACTGCACTCGCCAGGGCTTTCTGCGAAGCGATCCGCGATCTTCCTCCTTATCGAGGGGCAAAGTGCATTGCCGCTGTTCCTCCTCGCCCCGGGAAAGCATACGACCTCCCTCAAACGCTCGCGGGCCGCATTGCCAGCGAGTTGTCTATCACCGACATCACATCGGGCTTCGTGTTCGCGGCGCCAAAAGGAACGGTGAAGGATGCGACGGTGGAGGAGAGGTGGAGCGAATGGGAGAAGAGCGGCCTTGTGTTCAAGCCACCCCTGACGAACAGGCCGTCCGTGATCCTGATCGACGACAAGTATCAGTCGGGCACCAGCATCAACTTCGTTGCCTCGCGACTCCGTGCTGCGGGTGCCGGGGAAATCTTCGGCCTCTGTGCTGTCAAGACCTGGCGCGATACGGACAATGCGTGACTCGGGAGGACCTGCTATGGAGACGGAAAGGGAGAGAGGTCGCGGTGCGATGCTAGAGACAGCAGCAGCCGTGCAGATCCTGCCGGGGCAGCCGGGCTATCCGCCGACGCTCGGCCTCAGCCCGAAGGCACCTGTTCTGTCTGCTCTCGGCAACCTGGACCTTCTCACGGCACCGGGATTGGGCTTCTGCGGATCGCGCAAGGCGAGCGACAAGGGCATCGCTGTTACCGCTGATTGTGCCGAGCAGGCCGTGCAAGCGGGCTTCACGGTAATCTCCGGCAATGCTGCGGGGGTTGACCTCGCGGCGCATCACGCGGCACTCGCGCACGGTGGGTCCACCATCCTGGTGTTGGCGGAGGGCATCGACAACTTCCGTATCCGCAGGGAATTGCGCCCGGTCTGGGATTGGGCGCGCGTCCTCGTCCTGAGCCAGTTCGTTCCGAATGCCATTTGGCAGGCCCATCGCGCCATGGCGCGGAACGAGGTGATCATTGCGCTGAGCCGCGCGGTGATCGTGATCGAGGCTGGAGAGAGCGGGGGTACGCTCGCCGCTGGGCTGCGCACGTTGGAGGTCGGCAAGCCCCTGTTCGTCGCCGACTACGAGAACATCGATCACGTCGCACCCGGGAATGCGCTGCTGCTCGGCAAGGGCGCCCAGCGGTTGCGGCGGAGCCGCGAGACGGGCCGCGCGAATGTCGGGGCCCTGCACGAATTCGCTCGGCGACCTGAGCGGATGCAGCAGGTCCTGCTGTAGCAGGCCACAACCACGCTCATCGCGCAGGACATAGCGGTTCAAGGGTGGCTTTGAACTTCCGCATCGCCGACAGTTTCACCGCGGCGCTCGCGAAGCTCACCGCGGTCGAGCAGAAGGCGGTGAAGGCGACGGCGTTCGATCTCCAGACCGGGCTCACGGCCTATGGCAGCCGGATGCACCGGGTCGACAATCCCAAGGACCCGAATTTCTGGTCGGTGCGCGTCAACGACGATCTCCGCATCATCCTGCACCGCGACGATCCGAGCGTGCTGCTGGTGCATGTCGATCACCACGACAAGGCCTATGCCTGGGCCGAGCGGCGCAAGATCGAACGCCACCCCACCACCGGCGCGATGCAGCTGGTGGAGGTGCGCGAGCGAGTCGAGGAGCTGCCGGTCGCGCGCCCGTCCTCCGGCCCGACGCTGTTCGCGGGGCTGCGCAAGCCGGATCTGATGGCATTCGGCGTGCCGGAGGAGTGGATCGAGGACGTGCGAGACCTGACAGAGGACACGCTGTTCGACGTGCTGCCCCACCTGCCGCAGGAAGCGCAGGAGGCGCTGCTGCGCCTGGCGGTCGGCGAGAAGCCTGCCCCGCCCCAGCCCGCGCCGGCCGGCGCCGATCCCTTCGCCCACCCCGACGCGCTGCGCCGCTTCCGGGTGCTGAACGACATCGAGGAACTGCGCCGCGCGCTCGACTTCCCATGGCACCAGTGGGCCGTGTTCCTCCATCCGGCACAGCGCGACCTGGTGGAGCGTCGCTACAACGGCCCGGCGCGTGTCACCGGCTCGGCCGGGACGGGCAAGACGATCGTCGCGCTGCATCGCGCGGCGCATCTGGCGCGCCGCGATCCGCGGGCGCGCGTGCTGCTCGCGACCTTCTCCAGGCCGCTCGCACGGGCGCTCGCGGCGCGGCTGGAGAGCCTCGTCGGCGGCGAACCCGCGGTCGCGGCGCGGATCGAGGTGGGGTCGCTGACCGGCGTGGCCTACGACCTCTACAGCCGGGCCTTCGGGCAGCCGAACATCGCCTCGCCTGATGCCGTGCAGGCGCTGCTGCGCAAGGCGGCGCAGGGCGCGAGCTTCCCTGCCCACTTCCTCGCCAACGAGTGGGCGGAGGTGGTGGACGCGCATCAGCTACGGACCTGGGAGGCGTATCGCGACGTGCCGCGCCTCGGGCGCAAGACGCGGCTCGGCGAGAAGCAGCGCCAGGCCCTGTGGTCGATCTTCGAGGCGGTGCGGGCGGGACTGCGGGCGCAGAAGCTGGTCACCTGGGCGGAGGTGTTCGCGCGCCTCGCGGAGCAGGCGGGGACCGGCAAGCCGCCGGGCTACGACCATGTGGTGGTGGACGAGGCGCAGGACCTCGGCATTCCCGAGGCCCGGTTCCTGGCGGCGGTTGCCGGCGATCGCGCCGACGGCCTGTTCTTCGCCGGCGACCTTGGCCAGCGCATCTTCCAGCAGCCCTTCTCGTGGAAATCGCTCGGTCTGGATGTGCGCGGCCGGTCGTTCAGCCTGCGCGTGAACTACCGGACCTCGCACCAGATCCGCGCGCAGGCGGACCGGCTGCTGCCGGGCGTGGTGACGGATGTGGACGGCACGGCGGAGAGCCGGCGCGGCACAGTGTCGCTGTTCGATGGCCCGCCGCCGGTCGTGACGCTGTTCAAGGACGATGCGTCGGAGATCGCCGCGGCGAGGGCATGGATCGCCGATCGGCTGCGGGAGGGTTGCGCGCCGCACGAGCTCGGCGTGCTGGTCCGCTCGGCGGCGGAGCTCGCTCGGGCGCGGGCCGCCGTGAAGGCCGCGAAGGCCAGGGCGGTGGAGTTCGACGAGAAGGTTCAGACCGTGGAAGGCGCGGTGTCGATCGGCACGATGCATCTCGCGAAGGGGCTGGAGTTCCGGGCGGTCGCGATCCTCGCCTGCGATGACGAGGTGCTGCCGCTTCAGGAGCGGGTCGAGAAGGCCAGCGACGAGTCGGAACTCGAGGAGGTCTACGAGACCGAGCGCCACCTTCTGTACGTCGCCTGCACCCGTGCCCGCGACAGCCTTTGGGTGTCCGGCGTGCGGCCGGGCTCCGAGTTCCTGCGGGATATGGCGGGGTGACGGGTGGGCGCTGTGGCGGGCAACCGGGGGGCAGGACGGATCGTCGGACCCGTTTTCGTGCACGACGGACTGCTCGGGCGATCGGAATGCGAACTTCCGTGCCGGAACCCCAACACAATACCAAGCTAGAACAACAGCTTAACCTTGTAGACTAAATCGGCCGAGTCCCAAGGTTTGGAGAGAAACCGCCCTCCGGAGAGCGAAAACGGCCCTCGTTCCGGCCGCGCAGTATCAAGGTCCGCGCGCAAAGGCGCAGGAAACCTGCGGCCTTCGGCGCCGGTCACCGGTCGGGAGAAGGGTTGGATACGCGGCGACTGGAGCAGCAGTGGGAACCCAGAACGCAACCGTCTCTGACGTTTGCGGGATGACGACCATCGGCACCCGACATGCGCTGCGGGACCCTTCAGGCGGCTCCTGCCGAACGCCAGGCCGCGCCGGCGCGACCGTGCAGAAAGCCGTTCGCGAACGGGATGCCGGGAAGCAGTTCCGCCAGCGCAGAGCGCGCATCCTCTGGATCGCGCCGCTCGTCCAGCACGTCGCGGAATAGCCCCGCCACCGCCACCATGTCACAGCGCTGCGGCGACAGGCGGAGCGCGCGCACCCCCGACTGTGCGAGCAGGGGGATGTCCTCAATGAGGTTCATCGCCGCGTGCGAGAGCGTCTGCAGCCCGTTGACCGCCAGAAACGGCTCGGCGTCCAGCGTCTCGACCGTCATGCCGTCGGGGTCCTCGCCGCAGACGAAGCGGCAATTGTCCTTGTGCAGTCCGCGCGCGCGCGCGTGATAGCAGCGCGCCGAGATCGCGAGCGGGATACGCCCGAATGCGAACACCTCGATGGCGGTCGCGGGCGCGACCGCCCGCGCGATCTTCGTGATGGAAGCGACCGGCAGCTCGGGCGGTACGCAGATCCGCACCGCGCCGCGCGCGGCGAGCCAGCAAGCCGTGCCCTCGTTGTAGACGTTCACGAACGGGCCGATCGCGTGGGGCCGTTCCGCCAGGGTCGGAAGTACCGAGACATCGTTCGCCTCGACCATGCCAAACGCCGAGGTCGCCACCTCTGCGATCGCGCGGCGCTCGCGCTCGAGCGTCGGCAGGGCAAGCGTGGCGAGCAGCACCTCCTTGCCGCCGGCGCGCAGCCGATCGATCACGACCGGCAGGTACTCGGCGACGAAGGGCATGCGCTTTGAGCACACCACCTCGCCGATCACCACCGTGTCGACCGGCGCCTCGTCTGCGATGCGCAGGTGGAAGTCGCGCCACGCGGCCGCCTCCCAGTGGAACAGCACTGGTCCGAGGGTAAGGCCAATCTGCGCCCGCATCAGCGCCAGCCCTTGCGATAGGCACCCTGGGTGGTCGCCTGCCCCTCTGTCAGAGCGACGAGCCCCGGGGAGGCGATCGGCCGTCCCGCCTCCAGCGCGTCGAGTGCCTGGCGGAAGCCGCGCACCACAGTCTCGACATAGGCCCGCCCGCGCTGGCGGCCCTCGATCTTCAGCGCGGTGACGCCAGCCTCGCGGAGCGCGGGCAGAAGTTCTGCGGCATCGAGGCTGACGGGATCCTCGAAGATGTAGCCGCCGCCGTGAGGCGTCACGAAGCGCCCCTTGCAGAGCGTCGGATAGCCGGCCGCATCGCCCGTTGCGAAACGGTTGATCGTGAAGCCGCCGAGCCGCGAGACGAGGCCCTGCTCGGTCGCGCGGTAGCTGACATCGCTGGCCGGCGAGCAGACCCCGTTCATATTGGGCGACTGGCCAGTGGCGTAGGAGGAAAGCAGGCAGCGCCCCTCCGCCATGACGCAGAGCCCACCGAACACGAAGACCTCAGTCTCGCAGGGGGCGATCGCGCGCGCAATCGTGGCAATCTCTGCGACGGTCAGTACGCGTGGCAGCACCACGCGCTTGACGCCGAATGCCTCGATATAGAACCGGATCGCCTGCGGATTGGCCGCCGCCGCCTGCACGGAGACATGTAGGCGCTGGCGCGGGTGGATGCGCGTGGCGTAGTCGAGCAGACCCAGATCGGCGAGGATCAGCGCGTCCGCCCCGGAAGCTGCCGCCTCGTCCACGGCATCCTGCCATAGCCCGGCCGCCCCCGCGCGCGGAAACGTGTTGATCGCGACCAGCACCTGCGCCCCGCGCGCATGGGCGTAGGCGATGCCCTCCCGCATCTCGGCGTAGCTGAAGTTGAGGCCCGGAAAGTTGCGCGCATTGGTCTCGTCGGCATAGCCGCAATAGACGGCATCGGCGCCAGCATCCACCGCTTGGCGCAACGCGGCTGGCGTGCCGGCGGGGCAGATCAGCTCCATGCGGAATCTCCGGCGGTGGGACGTGGCGCGGCGGCGCGGCGGATCAGCGCGAGCGCCACGCGCAGCATCAGGGCTGCGGCCGGGCCGAGCGGTCCGAGCGCCGCGGCGAGGTCATCGGCGAGGTCGACGCCGGCGCCGTCGATCGCGTTGCGCAGCGCGACCACGGCGGCCATGTCGCCCTCGACTGTCAGCGTCCGCGCGAAGAACAGCGCATCACCGTCAACCCGACCCTCGGCGAGGTCGATCAGGCCGAGGATCGGCCCGGAGATGCGCGCGTCCAGACCGTGCGCGGGCAGCGCGCGCACCGCGCGGATGTCCGGATTGCCAGCGCACGGCGCGAGCACGAGCGCGAAGGGCAGATCGGTCGGGTCGAGACCATAGCGCCGTCGGGCATACTCGCCGAGGCGGTCGAGGATGCGCGGATGCTGCCGAACTACAGCTCGCAACAGCAGCCCCAGGGCGGGCTGGAGTGGTGCGAGCGGCAGCGGACGCAGCGCAGCGCCGAACAGCGGCGGCAGCCGAGGCGCCGGCAATGGCGTAGCCAGCATGGCATTCTCCTCTTTTTTCATATGAGCTGCGTCCGCGCGCGGGCGTCGTTGATCCAAGACAATGCGCGCGCCCTGCGTCACCACGATAGCACCCGCGACTCAGGAGCCCGCCTTTGCCGTGCCGTGATCTTCCCGCCTTCCGTGACCTGCGCGATTTCCTTGCGCATCTCGAGCCACGCGGCGAACTCGTGCGCATCCGCCACCGCGTCTCGGCGGTCCACGAGATCGCCGAGATCCACCGCCGCGTGGTGCAGCGGAACGGCCCGGCGCTGCTATTCGAGCAGGTGACCAAGGCGGACGGCACGCTCTCCGCCATGCCGGTCCTGGTGAACCTGTTCGGCACGGTCCAGCGCGTCGCCTGGGGACTTGGTGTCGGTCCCGAGCGGCTCGGCAAACTGGGCGAGCTGCTCGCCGAGCTGCGCCAGCCGAGCCCGCCGCAGGATCTGGGGGATGCGCTGCGCCGGCTGCCGCTCGCTCGCGCCGCACTCGCGATGCGTCCGCGTGCCGCCGCCAACCCGGCCGCGCAGCAGGTGGTCCGGCAGGGCGAGGCGGCCGATCTCGGCGTGCTGCCGGCGCAGATCTGCTGGCCGGGCGAGCCGGCGCCGCTGATCACGTGGCCCGTCGTGATCACCCGCCCGCCCGAGACCGACGCGGCAGAGCACTACAATCTCGGCGTCTATCGTGTGCAGGTGCTGGGGCGCGACCGTGCGATCCTGCGCTGGCTTGCCCAGCGCGGCGGCGCACGGCACCACCGGATGTGGCAGGCGCGCGGCGAGAAGATGCCGGTCGCGATCGCAATCGGCGCGGATCCGGCGACCGTGCTCGCTGCTGCGCTGCCGCTGCCCGAGACCGTTTCGGAAATCGGTGTGGCGGGGCTCCTGCGCGGCGAGCGGCCGGCCCTCGCGCGCTGCGTCTCGATCCCACTGCACGTGCCGGCCGAGGCCGAGATCGTCATCGAGGGCTGGGTCGCCCCCGAGGAGACCGCGCCCGAGGGGCCTTACGGTGACCATACCGGCTACTACAACGCCGTCGAACCCTTCCCGGTCCTGCGCGTGAGTGCGATTACACGACGGCATCAGCCGATCTATCTCTCGACCTTCACGGGCCGACCGCCGGACGAGCCGTCGCGCATCGGCGAGGCATTGAACGCGCTGTTCCTGCCCTTCGTGCGGCGCCAGTTCCCCGAGATCGCCGATCTCTGGCTACCGCCCGAGGCGTGCTCGTACCGGGTCTGCATCGCTAGCATCCACAAGCGCTATCCGGGTCAGGCGCGACGCGTGATGATGGGGCTCTGGTCGATGTTGCCGCAGCTGACCTACACCAAGCTGATCATCGTGGTGGACGCCGACATCGCCGTGCGTGACTGGCGGGACGTAATCTGGGCGGTGGCGACCCGTTCGGATCCGTCGCGCGATCTGGTGCGGATAGACGACACGCCGATCGACGTGCTCGACTTCGCCTCGCCGCGTGCGGGCCTGGGCGGCAAGCTCGGTATCGACGCGACGATGAAGATCGGCCCGGAGACGGACCGGCCCTTCGCCACCGTTCTGGCGCCGGATCCTGTGGTTGCCGCGCGTGTCGACGCGCTTTGGCGGGAGCTAGGCCTCGGCCTCATCGGGGGTGGCGCTTGACGCCGCGGGTGGTGATCGGCATCACCGGCGCCTCGGGTGCAGCGCTCGGGGTGCGAATGGTTGAGCTGCTTGCCGAGTCCGGCGCCTGCGAACTCCATCTCGTCGTCTCGCGCGCGGCGGAGCGCACACTCGCCCACGAATGCGGGGCATCTGCACTGCCGCGCATCGCCGCTATGGCCGCGCGCCATCACCCGATCGAGGATATCGGCGCCGCGATCGCTTCCGGTTCGTTCCGCACGGCCGGCATGATCATCGCGCCCTGCTCGATGCGCACCCTGGCGGCGATCGCATTCACCGCGGCGGACAACCTGCTGGTGCGCGCGGCCGATGTGACGCTGAAGGAGCGCCGGCCGCTGGTGCTGCTCGCGCGCGAGAGCCCGCTGCATCTCGGCCATCTGCGCGCGATGGTCGCCGTTACCGAAATGGGCGGGATCGTCGCCCCGCCCGTGCCGTCCTTCTACCGGCACCCGCAGGGTGTCGCCGAGATCATCGACCACATCGCGCGTCGCACGATCGGTCAGCTCGGCATCAACGAGCTTGTGGAGTTGGAGGAATGGGAGGGCGAACCGGCCACGCGGCAAACAGGGCCCATGCCGCGGCTTCAGCCATGACCTCGCCTCCTTGGACCCGTTTCTGATCCATCGGAACCGGCGCCCGAGCCTCGTCGCGCACCTCTTCACGAGTCGAGCTGATCGGGTTCCGCGCAAGCCACTCAGCGCGTCCCTGGCCGGAACGCGATGCAGACCGCCGGGTCGGTCTCGAGCCGCGGCCCGCCGATCAGATCGATGCAGTAGGGAATCGCCGGGAAAACGGCATCCAGACATTCGGCGATCGCCGGCGGGTTGCCCGGCAGGTTCACGATCAGGCTCCCCCCGCGCGTGCCAGCGATTTGGCGCGAGAGGATCGCTGTCGCCACCGCGCGCAGCGAGACCGCCCGCATCAACTCGCCAAAACCGGGCAGCAGGCGGTCGCAGACCGCCGCCGTCGCCTCGGGCGTGACGTCGCGCGGCGCCGGCCCGGTGCCCCCGGTGGTGACGATCAACGGGCACTGCTCGGCATCGGCGAGCGCAATCAGCGCCGCTTCGATCTCCGGGCGTTCGTCCGGCACCAGGCGGCGCCTGGGGCGCCAGGGGGTAGCGAGAGTACGCGCGAGCGCGGTCTCGATCGCCGGCCCACCGCGGTCAGGATAGCTGCCGCGAAAGGCGCGGTCCGAGACCGTGACGACGCCGATCGGAACGGCCTGGACGCTCACGCGCCGAAGCGCGGGAACAGGATGTTGTTCTCGATGTGCATGTGCGCGGCGAGATCCTCGGCGAGCTTGCGGGTGCCGGCATAGAGCGCGCGCCAGGAGATGCAGGCCCGATCCGGTGGGGCATGGTCGTGCGTGATGGCCTCGAGCGCGCGCAGTCGGGCGGCATGCGCGTCGTGCTCATGGCGCATCACCGCGATCGGTGTGGCGACCAGCGGATGGCTCCTGCGCAGCATCGGGAACAGCACCTGCTCCTCCTTCGTCATGTGCTCCTCGAGCTCGGTCTCCATCTCGGCGAGCAGCGCCGCGAGACCTGCCGGCGCGTCGGTACTGTCGGCATGGACCCGCTCGACGCGGCGGGCGAGCGCAATCAGCTCGGGCAGCTCGCGCCGATGCACGTCATGATAGCGGGTCACGATGTGCAGGATCAGGGCGTCGGTTGCTCCCGGCAGCTCGCCGGGATCCGGCGTAAGTCCGGCGAGCGCGGCCTCGATCTCCGCGAGCGGCGCGTTGCGCCTGGCCGCCTCCTCGGCGAGCGCGCTCGCCCCGCCGCAGCAGAAATCGAGCTTGTAGCGGCGGAAGACCGCGGCGGCGCCCGGTACGCTGGCGGCGATCTCGCCAATGGGTCGGGTGGCGAAACCGGTCTCCGGGGCGGTGTTCATGCGGCATTCTCCTTGGTCGTTCCGGGGCGAGAAGCGGTGCGGCGAGCGGATGCGCCAAACTGGTATATCCCGCACCACTTATCCTTCGCGACGATTATGGTACTGTCAATGCTAATTCACGCGGAGCCCACATGCGCCTGCTCGCCTCGACCGACTTCGCCCTGCGCGCGCTGATGCGTCTCGCTGCCGAGCCCGAGCGCCGGCTCACCACAGAGACGCTGGCGCGCGAAATCGGTGTTCCGCGCAACCATCTGCACAAGGTGGTGCAGGCGCTTGCCGAGGCGGGACTGGTACGCACCGTGCGCGGCGCTGGCGGCGGCGTGTCGCTCGCGCGCGACCCTGTGGCGATCACCCTCGGCTCGGTCGTACGCCGCCTCGAACGCGGCCAGCCGCTGGTCGAGTGCTTCCGCGCGGATGGCGGCGTGTGCCCAATCCAGCCTGCCTGCCGGCTGGCCGGCGTGCTCGCCGAGGCGCGCGATGCGTTCCTGCGCAGGCTGGACGTGACCCGGCTTGCAGACTTCGCTGTGTCCGCAGGAAGCGCTCCCGCGGTGACAGGTCGCCGGCAGAAACAGCGTCGCTCCTGACAGCTCGCATGGACATCGAGCTCGCCCGTACCTTTCTCGCGATCGTCGCGTCCGGCAGCTTCGCCCGCGCGGCCGAGCGGCTCCACGTCAGCCAGACGACGGTGAGCGCAAGGATCCGCTCGCTCGAGGGACAGATGCGGCGCCCGCTCTTCGTGCGCGGTAAGCTGGGCACCTCGCTGACGCCGGCCGGCGAGCAGTTCCTCCGCTATGCACCCGCGCTCGTGCAGATCTGGGAACGGGCCCGCCACGGTGTTGCGGTGCCGGACGGGCGCCGCGCGGTGCTCGCGATCGGCTGCGAGCACAGCCTGTGGGATCCGCTGCTGCTACGTTGGCTGCACTGGATGCGCAGGACCGATCCGGCCGTCGCCCTTCGCGTGCATGTGGGGCTCGCCAGCGGCGTCGTCGAGCAGGTGGCGGACGGGATCATCGACATCGGCATCGTCTATGCGCCACCCCATCGTGCCGGGCTGCGCGTCGAGCTGCTCGCCGAGGAGCGCCTGGTCCTCGTCGCCACGCCCGCGGCAGCGGGAGCCCACACCGGCGACTACGTGCAGGTGGATTGGGGACCGCAGTTCAGCATGCTGCATGCGACCGCGCGGACGGCCGCGATCGATGCCGACCTGGTGGTCGATTTCGGGCCGCTCGGCCTCGCCTACATCCTCGAGGCCGGGGGATCGGGCTACTTCCGCCTCAGCGCCGTCCGCGCGCATATCGAGGCCGGCCGGCTGAGGCTCGTCCCCAATGCCCCGGAGTTCGTCCATCCGGCCTACGCGGTGCTGAGCGAGAGCCCGGGCGACGAGGCGCTGATCGCCGTCGCGCTGGACGGGTTGAGGATCGCGCTCGCGCCGCAGGGCTAGGCCCGCCCGTCCGGCGCCGAGCGAAGGCGATATCCGAGAGTGCAAGATTCTTGCATCCAGGATGCAAGAATTCTCGTTTGTCCTTCCCCTCAACGGGCACCACCGTAGGGCTGGAGCCATCGCGTAGGAGCGGACGCATGGCCCGCGGATCTGCCCCCGGAGGTGCCAGAGGCCACGCGATGCCGAACCACGCCGAGATCCTGGCCGCGGCCACCGCACGACAGGCGCGCGGCGAGGCCTGCGCCATCGCGACAGTCGTCGAGGCGACCGGCTCGACGTCGGGGCGGTGTGGCGACAAGGCCGTGATCGATGCGGCCGGCGGCATCGCGGCTGGCTGGGTCGGCGGTGGCTGCGCCGAGGCGACCATCCGGCAGGTGGCGCTCGAGTGCCTGCGCGATGCCCAAGCGAGACTGGTGACGCTCGATCTCGACGACGAGGTTCTGGGGGTGGGCATGCCGTGCGGCGGATCGATGCGCGTCTTTGTCGAGCCGGTGCTGGCGCAACCGACGCTCTGGCTGCTGGGGCACGGCCGGGTCGTGGAGACCCTTTGCCGGTTCGGCGCGCGTCTCGGCTTCCGGGTCGTCGTCCACGACGAGCCGCCACCCGATCCGCGACACTTCCCCGACGCCGCCGTCCTGATCGGCGAAGACGACCTCTACGAGCGGCTGACGCCCGCCGCCGCGGACTGCGTGGTGATCGCGACCCAGCACAAGGGCGATCACCTCTCGGCGGTGCGCGCCCTGCGCTCGCCCGCCGCGCATGTCGCCCTGATCGCGAGCCGCACGCGCACCCGACTGATCCGCGACTTTCTGCGCGACGAGGGCTTCTCCGAGAGCGAGCTCGCACGGCTGCACGCGCCTGCCGGGCTCGATCTCGGCGCACGCACGCCCGACGAGATCGCGCTCTCGGTCCTGGCCGAGACCGTGATGCGGCGCCGTGGCGGAACCGGCCGCCCGCTCACCGCGACCGCGCCCGAGCCTGCATGGCACGGCACCGCGGCGGCGCGCGAGCCGGCGCGGGCGCCATGACCGACCGGAGGGAACCGGGGCCGGTCGGGGCCGCCCGCGGCGCGGCGGGTCGGGACGAGACCGTGCCGGACGGGGCATGGCCCCCGGATACGGACGGGCTGTCCCGGCCCGCCGCCTCGGACTGGCCGGGCGTGCGGCGCTGGCGCAAGCAGATGCGCGCGATGTTGATTGCCAGGCGCCTCGCTGTGCCGCGCGCCGAGCGGGCAGGCCGCGATGCGCTGATCACGACGCGTCTGGAACAGCTGCTCGGGTCCCGCGCCATGCGGCGCCTCGGCATCTACTGGCCGTTCAAGGGCGAGTTCGATCCGCGCGTGCTGGCGCGACGGCTGCACGCGCGCGGCATCGCGTTGGCGCTCCCCGTGGTGGTCGCCAAGGCCGCGCCCCTCGTGTTCCGTCCCTGGGCGCCGGGCACGCGACTGGTTACAGGGGTATGGAACATCCCCGTCCCGGCCGAGGGCGAGCCCGTCACGACCGATGTGGTGCTCTCGCCGGTCGTCGGGTTCGACGCCGACCGGTACCGGCTCGGCTATGGCGGCGGGTACTACGACCGGACGCTCGCGGCGATGACGTCCAGACCCTTCGTCATCGGCGTCGGCTTCGCGCTGTCGCGGCTACCCAGCATCCACCCGCAGCCGCACGACATCCCGATGGACCTGATCGTCACCGAAGAGGGGATGGGCCCATGAGCGTCGCGACACGGGCGGCGGATCACTGAGAGGACAGCATGGCAACGGCTGAGGCGCACGCCCACGACCACCACGATCACAAGCCTGCCTTCGTGAGGCGGTGGCTGTTCAGCACCAACCACAAGGACATCGGCACGCTCTACCTGATCTTCTCGACGGTGGCGGCGCTGATCGGCGGGTTCATGTCGGTGCTGATGCGGCTCGAGCTGCAGAGCCCCGGCATGCAGTACTTCGCCGACGGGCAGAGCTGGAACGTCATCGTCACGGCGCATGGCCTGATCATGGTGTTCTTCGTGGTCATGCCGGCGATGATCGGCGGGTTCGGCAACTGGTTCGTGCCGCTGATGATCGGCGCGCCGGACATGGCGTTCCCCCGCCTGAACAACATCAGCTTCTGGCTGCTCGTGCCGTCGTTCCTGCTGCTGCTCGGCTCGGCCTTCGTCGGCCAGGGCGCAGGCGTGGGATGGACGGTCTATCCGCCGCTTGCGCATTCGACGTTCCAGTCCGGCCCGTCGGTCGACATGGCGATCCTTTCGCTGCACCTCGCCGGCGCCTCGTCGATTCTGGGCGCGATCAACTTCATCACCACGATCCTGAACATGCGCGCGCCGGGCATGACGATGCACCGGATGCCGCTGTTTGTCTGGGCCATGCTGGTCACTGCCTTCATGCTGCTAGTCACGCTGCCGGTGCTGGGCGGGGC
This sequence comes from uncultured Elioraea sp., assembly GCA_964533585.1. Classification (GTDB taxonomy): domain Bacteria; phylum Pseudomonadota; class Alphaproteobacteria; order Acetobacterales; family Acetobacteraceae; genus Elioraea. Next base: position 15,447 of record CAZHMM010000018.1, on the reverse strand, counting down.
GATCACCATGATGCTGACCGACCGCAACTTCGGCACGGCGTTCTTCGACGCGTCCGGTGGCGGCGATCCGGTGCTCTACCAGCACCTGTTCTGGTTCTTCGGCCACCCCGAGGTCTACATCATGATCCTGCCGGGGTTCGGCATTATCAGCCACATCGTCGCGACCTTCAGCCGCAAGCCGGTGTTCGGCTATCTCGGCATGGCCTACGCGATGGTGGCGATCGGCGTGGTCGGCTTCGTCGTCTGGGCGCACCACATGTTCACCTCGGGCATCGGTGTCGACACCCGCGCCTACTTCATGGCCGCGACGATGGTGATCGCCGTGCCGACGGGCATCAAGATCTTCTCCTGGATCGCGACCATGTGGGGCGGCTCGATCCGCTTCGAGCTGCCGATGATGTGGGCCGTCGCCTTCATCTTCGTCTTCACGGTCGGCGGCGTGACGGGCGTCGTGCTGGCGAATGCCGGCGTCGATACGGTGCTGCACAACACCTACTACGTCATCGCACACTTCCATTACGTGCTCAGCCTGGGCTCCGTCTTCGCCATCTTCACCGGCTTCTACTACTGGGTCGGCAAGATGACGGGACGAAAGTACGACGAGTTCTGGGGTCGGCTGCACTTCTGGACGTTCTTCGTCGGCGTGAACCTGACCTTCTTCCCGATGCATTTCCTCGGGCTGCAGGGCATGCCGCGACGCTACCCGGACTATCCGGACGCATTCTGGGGCTGGAACATGGTGGCCTCGATCGGCGCCTATATCGGATTTGCGTCCGTGCTGATCTTCCTGGTCGTGGTTGGCAAGCTGTTCCTCTCGAAGGAAAGGCTCATGGGCAACTATTGGGGCGAGGGCGCGGCCACACTCGAATGGATGCTCCCAAGCCCACCACCGCACCACACCTTCGAGGAACTCCCACGCATCCGGTGACGAACGCACCCCGCTGGGGCAGGAGGGATGCCATGGTGACTCGACTGATCATGCGCTACTGGCACGGAAAGGGGCCGCTTTGGCGGGTCTTCTGGGTCTATGGGGTCGTGTTCAGCATCGCGGCGGGACTTCCGGTAGCCATCCTCGCCGGCAATGGCCGAATTTCGCCGACGGTGACGGCGTTCGCAATCGGCTTCGGCCTGATCTACACGATCTGGATCCTGGTCAGCGTGTGGCGTTGTGCCTTCAATGTCGCAGGCGGTCCGCTGGGCCTTCGGGCAGAGTTCTGGGGCTCACTTGCGCGTGCCCTGACGATCGCCTGGGCCATCAATTTTGTGGGGCTGTCTGCGATGCTGATCTCGGCGAACATGGAGTTCTACGTTCGTGCCTGACCCGCTCGGCAGCACGCCGATGGCGCACCGTTGGGCTGCACTCACAGGACGGCGGCGCTTGCTGCTCTTACCGGCCTCGCGCAGTTGCCAAGGCGGGAAGGAATACGCATCGGACCGTCGCCGTTCTGCCCGTTCGACGAGGGGCCACGCATCCGCGGTCGCCCGCCACGCGTCCCGGCCGCTGTGCACTGCGCCACCGCTTCCGACCACGGATGCACCGCGCCCAAGGAGGCTGATGCCACATGACTGACACCCTCTACCCTCGCGCCACGAAGGAACTCGCAGAGCGTCGCCGCGCCCTTGCGCCAGACGCCGAGGCCACATTCAAGGCGTTCAACCAGGCCGTGTTCCGCGACGGTGCTCTCCCGCGCAGGACCAAGGAGCTGATCGCGATTGCGGTCGCACATGTCACGCAGTGCCCGTACTGCATCCGCGGCCACACTAAGGCGGCGACTCGGCACGGCGCGAGTGCGGAGGAGATCATGGAGGCGATCTGGGTTGCGTCCGAGATGCGGGCCGGAGCCGCCTTTGCGCACTCGGCGATCGCGCTGGAGGCGCTCGCCGAGGCCGGCGCGCTGGTTCCACCGGATCGCGGCTGAGGAGGAGCCGCTGCGATACCGCCACCGTGCCGATGACCGGCAGCCTGGGTCCGGATATCCGCCTGCGCCGCGCCTATGACGCGCCCGACCCGTCGGATGGCCGCCGCATCCTAATCGACCGCATCTGGCCGCGCGGGGTCTCGAAGCACCAGCTCGCGCTCGATGCGTGGATGAAGGACCTCGCGCCGACGAGCGCGCTCCGCACCTGGTTCGGTCACGCGCCGTCGCGCTGGCAGGCGTTCAAGGACCGCTACGCCCGCGAACTCGGCCGACGCGCCGACGCGGTCGAGCAGCTGCTCGCGCTGTGCCGGCGCGGCACGGTCACGCTCGTCTTCGCCGCCCGCGACACGCAGCACAGCAACGCCCTGGCGCTGAGGGAGTATCTGCTGCGCCGCCTCGCCGGGTCGCCGGCCGCGCGTGGCCCGCACGACCGCGCCTCCGGTGCGGAGACGGACCGCAAACCGGCGTCCCGTTGAAATCCATGGACATCGCGGCTATATTCATTGTCATGCGGCAGGTTTGTACATCGCGCCGCCCGCCTCGGACGGGCACTCTTCTCGTGGGCTCATAGCCCCGGGCCCGATCGCGCGCGCTCTTCGCGCAGCATCGGACCTGGGGGTCTCGTCCAACTTCCGCAACACACTGATGCCCTGAACTGTGCGGCCCTAAGGCGGATGCGCAGGCGGCGTCGCGTCGGCGTTGGTCCGTCCTCACGGGCGCGCGGCGCGTGCCGCGCAGCCGCGCGCCGGCGCAGGGCATCCGACGAAGGATGATGCGCGTCATGGCCGGGAGGCTTAATACGATGACGGAGCGAATCACGACGCCGGCGGCACCTCCGCCGCTGATCCTCTCCGCGGCGGAGGAGCAGCGTCTCGTGGATCTCGCGGAGGCGATCGCCAGCCGCAATCCAACGGTGAGCGCGCTGCTGCTGCGCGAGATCGAGCGCGCCCAGGTGATGCCCGCTGAGGCGGTGCCGCCCGACGTGGTGACGATGCACGCCCACGTCGCCTATCGCGACGAGGCGACGGGCGAGACGCGCGCGGTGCAGCTCGTCTATCCGCACGAGGCCGACATCGCCGCGGGCCGGATCTCGGTGCTGACCCTGATCGGCGCCGCCCTGCTCGGGCTCGCCGCGGGCCAGTCGATCCTGTGCCCGACGCAGGACGGCCGCGAGCGGCGGCTGACCGTGCTCGAGGTGTCGCGCGATCCGATCAACGGCGCGGGGTGAGGCGCAGGCAGAGGACGATCAATCGGGCATCGCGAGGGTGGAGGGTGGAGGGCGATGATGGAGCTGGAGTTTCATACGGTGAACGTGTTCGCTGGCGAGGCCTTCGCGGGCAACCGCGTCGCGGTCGTGCCCGACGCGGACGCGCTGTCGGCGGAGCAGATGCAGGCGATCGCCGCGGAGTTCGGCTACTCGGAGACCGCGTTCGTGCGCCCGGCGCAGGACAGCGGCCGGGTGGCGGAGCTGCGCGTCTTCACGCCGCGCGGCGAGGTGCCGTTCGCCGGACAGCCGGCGATCGCCACCGCCTTCGTGCTCGGCCGCCTCGGCCGCGCGCACGGCCGGCGTGCGACGCCGCGCCTGCGGCTCGAGGCGCAGGCGGGGCCGGTGACGGCCGAGCTGATGCTCGACGGCGCGCGCATCGCCGGCGCCTCGGTGCGGCCGCCGGGCCCGTTGCTGGTCGGGCCTGAGCTCGACACAGAGACGATCGCCTCCTGCGCCGGGCTCGCCCCCGCCGACATCCGCACCGACCGGCATCCGCCGCTGATCGCCTCGCTCGGCGTTCCCTTCGCCATCGCCGAGCTGACGAACGCCGCCGCGCTGGTGCGGGCCCGGCCGGACCTCGAGGCGTTCCCGGCGCATCTGCCGATCGTCCTCACCAAGGGCTTGCACCTCTATGTGCGCGACGGCGAGGCGGGCGACGGTAGCGCGCGACGGCTGATGCTGCGCGCGCGCACCTTCACGCCGCTGCACGGAATCATCGAGGACACCGCCACGGGAAGCGCCAATGCCGCACTCGCGGCACTGCTCGCCACGCTCGCGCCGGCGCGTCGACGCGGCGCCCTGACGCTCGCGGTGACGCAGGGCGAGGCCATCGGCCGCCCCGCGGTCGTCGAGGCATCGTCCATCTGGTCCGAGCCCGCCGAGATGCAGACCTGGGTGCAGGGACTCTGTGCACCGGTGATGCGCGGCCACGTGCGCGTACCGGAGAGCTGACGGCATGGCGGCAGGCAAGGCGACAGTGTCGCGGCTTCGCCGGGTGGCGTGGCCGTTCGCGGTCACGTCGGGAAGCATCGCGCTGCTGCTCGCGCTGCCCTGGGTGACGCGTGCCGAGCCCGGCGGCGCTGCCGAGGGGCTGCGCGTCCTGCGGCTGCTGCTCGGTGCGATCGCGTATCTGGGCGCTGCCTGGCTCGCGACCACGGTGGTCGGGCTTGCCGTCTCCGCCGGCGACAACGGCCGCCGGCGCTCGCCCAGGCTGCTGCAGCAGCTCTTCGGCGCCGCCGCCTTCGCCGCGGCGGTCGTGGCAACGATCACGCTCGTCTTCGAGGGCTCGCTGCTCGGCGCGGCGGCGACCTCCGGCATTCTCGTGGCGATCATCGGCTTCTCGCTGCGCGGGGTGATGGCCGACGTGTTCGCCGGGATCGCCTTCGGGCTCGAGCGCACCTACCGTATCGGCGACTGGATCGAGCTGGAGAACGGCCTCAGCGGCCGGGTCGTGGAGATCAGCTGGCGCGCGACACGAATCGAGACCAGGGACAGGGTGCACGCGATCGTGCCGAACGGGCGCGTCGCGCAGCAGCGCGTGATGAACTACAGCGCGCCGCGACCGCATTTCCGCCAGCAGCTGCGCCTCACGCTCGACCACGCCCTCGCCGCCGACGAGGCGAAGCGCCTGCTCGCTGAGGCGGCCGCGAGCGCGCCCGGCATCCTCGCCCAGCCCGCACCGGATGCGCGCCTGCTGGGCCACGAGCCGGAGGGGCTGGTGTTCGCGGTGCGCTACTGGGTGCCGAGCTTCGCGCTGGAGATCGACTGTCGTGACTCGGTGCTGACCGCGATCGATGCGGCGCTGCGTGAGCGTTCCGTTCCTGCACCGCACCGGCGTCATCGGGTGCGGTTCGAGCAATCGGGACGTGCCGCGGCGGTGGCGCTGCCGCCCGACGCGCGCGACGAGCCTGACGCGCACCGGGCGAACCCTCGATTGGAGATGACGGCGTGATCGCGCCCCGCATCGATGCACCACGTTTGCGCGCGCATGGGGGCTGTCTGCTCGCGGGCTTCTAACCCCGGGACCTGGACCGGCTGTGCCGGAAGCAGGCCCCGGGGAAACCCTGTCAGCAACGGCCGAGGTGCCCGCTCCGGCCCGTACCCTCACCCCATCGCCGAGGATGAGACCATGTCCGAAATCACGAATATCTGCGCGTCGTGTGGTACGCCGGTCATCGCGCCCGAGCAGCACTGCCCGCACTGCGTGACGGCCACGCCAGGCAACCCACGATCGCTCTTCAGGGTGGTGACCGGCGTCGCAGCGACCCCGAAACGGGAGCGGGGAGACGACGCCGGCGAGGTGATCCTGTCGAGTCGCGACTTCATGCTGCTCGAGACGCTGGTCAGCCTGCAGCTGCCCGCCGAGGATGCAATCGCGCAGCGTCTGCGGGAGAAGCTCGCGCGCAGCCGTGTCGTTGCGCCGACGTCGTTACCGTCTGGGGTGGCCACGCTCGGCTCGCGGGTGGTGTTCAGCGTGGAAGGCGCTCCCGTCGAATCGCGCGTGCTGGTGCTTCCTGACGGTCCCAGCCTGTACGGCTGGTCCCTGCCGGTCACCACCCCTCGGGGTTTGGCGCTGCTGGGGGCGCGTGCCGGGACGACGGTTCTCGCCGATCGGCGTGCTGGCGGCATCGAGCGGATCGTCATCCACACGGTCGCATACCAACCGCAGCACGACGTGCGGCGGGGCGCACGGCCTAGCGCGCTCGCTCCCGGGTTCGTCAAGGCAGTGCCGGTGACACGGAGAGGGCCGGCCGGCCCTGACCACGCCGAGAACGAAGGCCGGGAGCCGCCGGCGGGTTAGCGGCTCGGACGGCGGGGCGCACCAGCCCCGCCTCGCGCCCGGTGAACGGCAAGCCCCGACCTTCTCAGGCCGATCGAGGACGCGGGGAGCGTTCCCCTCGGTCCCTGACGCGCGAACGGTCTTGCCAGCGCGTCCGGGAGTACGTCGTCGCGGGAGGCGTCCATCATGGCGCTGAGCCTGGGCTGCTTCTCTCGGATCGCATCGGCGACGGTGTTCCGATGTGTCACGGCCTCGGCCTTGGTTTCCTGCGCGAAGATGGTCTTGAGGATGACGACGACGGCGGCGCGCTGCTTCGCCGGCAGGTCGGCTATTGCCACCGCCATCCGCGTCGAGATCGTCCGCAAGCCGAAGGATGAGGCCAGTTTCGACGTCCACGCCCGCCGCTGGGTGGTCGAGCGCATCTTCGCGTGAATCGGCCGAAACCGGAGACCCGCCAAGGGAGACCGAGGTCGGTCAGGGGCCACTTGGAGGCCACCACCACCTCCGCCAATGCCCTTCTCTACACAGCTTCCGTCATGCTCCTGCTCCGCCGGGTCGCACGTTTCGCGTAAGATTCGAGAAAGCTCCTGAAGCCATCACAGCCCTCACGTCAAGTCCATCAGGCCGCTAGCTGGCATGCAATTAGTCGAACGTCGGAGAGGCTTGCCAAGATTCCGCTACCTCTACCCCTATTAAATTAATATAGAGCTTATGATAAGTAATTCAAGAGCATAACGTATATACTACTCTGTCACTTTAAACTTACCCATTAATCCACATTTCTACAGTAGATCAAAATAGAATGGCCAGGAGGTAGAGAACCAAATGAATAAGAACTATCGTGTCGAGTTTCGCATGCCTTCCCCGGATGAGATCCACGCGCTCGAGCGCGAGGCACGCCTCATGCAGGCGCGAGCTATCCGGCAGGGCCTCTTAGCCGTTGCGCGCGGCGTCGCGTGGCTCGGACGCTGGATCTGGTCGGCCCTGAGCGAGGTCGCCAGGTCGTTCAGCGAGGCGCAAAGTGCCATGCGCACATATGAGGAGCTTTCGCGCCGCAGTGATCGTGAACTGGCCGACATAGGCCTGACGCGTGCCGATATTCCTTCCGTTGTTGGAGGGAGGTTCCGCCGAGAACCGGATGCTGCTGTCAACACGAGCCACGATGTCGGCACGCGGGAGGCTTCGCCGGCCATCGCCGAGCCGCGGTACCTCGAGGCAGCCTAATGCCTGGGTCAAGTAGCTGTTTTGAGTTCGGTTTGGAACGGCGTGCGGGTATGCACGATGGCCCAGAGTACGTTCACGCGTCGTCGCGCGAGGGCGATGACGGCCTGGTGGTGTCGTTTTCCCTCGCGGCGCTTGCGTGCGTAGAAGGCGCGGCTGTCGTGGTGGCCGAGGGAGCAGAAGGCGGACTGGTAGAAGACGCGCTTGAGGCCTTTGTTGCCGCCACTCGGACGCCTCGAAAAACCACTGGCGTCGGCTCGGTATGGGGTGATTCGCTGACGTCCTCGGCGAAGGGGGCGTTGATGGCGGTTCAGGCGGGTTTCTTCGATGCGGATGAGCGGCTTCGTTTGCTGTCAGCGGCGGGCGATCCGCTGGAGCGGCTGCGCGCGGTGGTGGATTTTGAAGTGTTCCGCGCTGAGCTTGAGGCGGCCTTGCCGCGCGCCGACCGCCGCCGCGGGGGGCGCCCGCCCTACGACGCGGTGCTGATGTTCCGGATCCTGGTGCTTCAGGCGTTGTACACGCTCTCGGACGAGCAGACGGAGTATCAGTTGCGCGACCGGCTGAGCTTCATGCGGTTCGTGGGCTTGGCGCTGCACGATCCTGTCCCCGACGCGAAGACGATCTGGCTGTATCGCGAGCATCTGACGCGGGCCGGCGCGCTGGCGCGGCTGTTCGCGCGGTTCGAGGCGGTGCTGGCCGAGCGCGGCTATCTGGCGATGGGCGGGCAGATCGTCGACGCGACGGTCGTGGAAGCGCGCCGGCCGCGGCTGACGCAGGAGGAGAAGCGGACCCTGCGCGAGGGCGGCACGCCCGAGGGCTGGTCCAAGGCGCGGGAGCGCCAGATCGACCGCGATGGCCGCTGGACCATCAAGCGCGGCCGCAAGCCGCCACCCTCTGATGGGGTGCCGCGCCAAGCCATGGGAGAGATCGCGGTGCCGGTGTTCGGCTACAAGAACCACCTTGGGATCGACCGCGGGCACGGCTTCATCCGCCGCTTCACGGTCACCCATGCGGCACGCCACGACGGCAGCCAACTCGGCGCGGTGCTGGACCCGGAGAACACCGGCAGCTTCGTCTGGGGCGACGTCGCCTACCGCAGCAAGGCCAATCTCGCGCTGCTGGAGCGGCGCGGCCTGGCCCCACAGTTCCAGCGCGCCAAGCCGCGCGGACGCCCAATGCCGGCCCACGTCGCGCGCGGCAATGCCGCCCGCGCGCGCGTACGCAGCCTGGTCGAGCACGTCTTCGCCGCGCAGAAACGCCGCATGGGACTGGTGGTGCGCTCGATCGGCCTCGCCCGCGCCACCGCGCGGATCACGCTGGCCAACCTCATCTACAATATGCGCCGCCTGGTCTGGGTTGAGGGAAGAACCGCATCCGCCTGAACGCTCCAGCAGGTTGGAACGCCCCAGCCAGCCGCTCCGGCCCGAAACGGATCGACACGTCGACAGCGATCGCCACGGTCACCTCCCTCGCCAGCCCCCAGCACCGCCAAAAGGAAGGGTTATTCGAGGCGTCCACTCGGTCTGCGGAGGAAGCGGGTTCGGCCGGACTGCTTGAGGATGGGCGCCATGCCGGCGACGGATGCGAGCGCGTCGGCGGAGCGGAAGCGGGAGAGATTGCCTGCCTCGGCGATGAACTCGGCGGTGAGGGTGGCCCCCATGCCGGGCAGGCTGCGGATGAGGGCCGCGTCAGGGTGGCGTTCGAGCAGCGCCTCCATCTCGCGGTCGAGCTCGATGAGGCGGGTGCGGCTGGCGAGCGCCTCGGCGGCGAGTTCGCGGATGAGGCGTGCGGTCATGCGCTCGGCGGGGACGGCGATCGTCTGCTCGGCGGCGGCGGCGAGCGCGCGGTCGGCGAGGTCCTCGACCTTGGGCAGTCCGCCGGCGGCCTGGAGGTGGCGGATGAGGCGCTTGCGCCCGGCCTCGCGCAGTTCGGCAGGGGTGACGTAGCGGGTGAGCAGGTGGAGCGGCCCCTTGGTGGTGAGGTCGAGTTCCGCCTCCAGACCAGGAAAGATGCCGACGAGCAGGTCGCGCAGGCGGGCGATGCGCTGGGTCTGGCCCTGCACCAGATCGCGTCGCCGGCCGACCAGGAGCCTGATCTCGAGGTCGATCTCGGTGGCGACCTCGACGGGGCGGAGATCAGCGCGGGTGCGGAGCTGGTCTGCGATGGTGCGGGCGTCGCGCGGGTCGGACTTGTTCTCGCCGCCGACGGTGCCCTGGCGGGCACGGTTGACGGCGAGGCCCGGCACATGGACGAGCGGGAAGCCCGCTTCGGCCAGCATGGCCGCGGCGAGGCCGGCGATCCCGCCCATGACGTCGATGCCGATGCGCACCTGGCCCTTCAGAGCGGCGAGCTCCTCGGCGAGCGCGGCCAGGTCGGGCGGGCGGTTGGGCAGCTTGCGGTCGAGCAGCACGACGCCGTCGGCGTCGATGGCGGTGACCCAGTGGATGTCCTTGGCGATGTCGATGCCGACGCTGATCCTCCGCATGGCGCCTCCCTGGGGCTGGTGTCGCAGCGGTCCGCCTGCGCCGTCGTCGCCCTACACAGCGATGGATCGCAGAGCCTAATCAGCGGTCGAGGCGGTGTGGCGGTGTCGGGGGCTCTGCCTCGCGAGCCATCCAGGGCAGCCAGCATGAAAACCATCCCGACACCGCCGCCGCGCCGTGATCCTGGCATGCCAGGATCACGGCGTCAGGCACTGCCGACGCAGCATCTGAACGGTAGGGCCGCATGATGTTGCTCTCGCATGTGCCGAGCCAACCGGGACGGCGCACCACCGTGCGCTGTCTCGGACAGCGATTGCTGACCGCGGCACTCTCGGAAATTCCGTGCTTGGGGCCGTACGATGCCGCTTAAGGAGCGATCGTATGCCGCGCCGCAAACCGTTTGCGATGCCGGATGACGTCCTGGGCCGGATTTTGTCCGGTTCCGACTCGGGCGCCGACCTGGTCAAGGGCGCCTCTTGGGCGGTCTGAGCTAGGCGCTCGCCGCGATCATTGCGGACTTGCGGCATCGTCCTCGCCCAGGGCGCCGCGGCCGTCTATCACCCTAAGATGCACAGCGAGGGAAGCAGACACCAGTCCGGCGTACCCGACGAAGTTCTCGCCGGCACGATCGAGCGGGTGACGTTCCACAACACGGAGAACGGCTTCTGCGTCCTGCGCTTGAAGGCGCGCGGTCGGCGTGACCTGATCACCGTGGTAGGCCACGCGGCGTCTATCTCCGCGGGCGAGTGGGTCACTGCGACCGGCGAGTGGGTGAACGACCGCACGCACGGACCGCAGTTCCGCGCGCGTTTCCTGCGCGCCTCGGCACCGACCACTGCGGAGGGAATCGAGAAGTACCTAGCCTCGGGGATGATCCGCGGCATCGGCCCTGGCTACGCCAAACGCTTGGTGCGCACCTTCGGCACCGAGGTGTTCGACGTGATCGAGCAGTCACCCGAGAAGCTGCGCGAGGTCTCCGGGATCGGACCGCTGCGCGCGGAGCGGATCTGCGCGGCCTGGGCCGAGCAGAAGGTGGTGCGGGAGATCATGGTGTTCCTGCACAGCCACGGGGTGAGCACAGCGCGTGCGGTGCGGATCTTCAAAACTTACGGCAACGATGCCGTGCAGGTCATGTCCGAGAACCCCTACCGGCTCGCCCGAGACATCCGCGGCATCGGCTTCAAGACCGCGGACCAGATCGCGATGCGACTGGGGATCGAGAAGACCGCGCTGATCCGCATTCGGGCGGGGATCTCGCACGCGCTGGCCGAGGCGATGGACGAAGGCCATTGCGGCCTGCCGGCCAACGAGCTGGTGCCGCTGGCGGAGAAACTGCTCGAGGCGCCGGCGTCGCTGGTCGAGACCGCGCTCGATCTCGAGCTCGGCGACGGTACTGTGGTGGTGGCGGAGGTGGACGAGCGGCGGGTGATCTTCCTCGCCGGCCTCCATCGTGCCGAGCGGGGCATCGCGGAACGCCTGGCCGCGATCGCCGCCACACCATCACCCTGGCCGGCGATCGATCCTGCCAAGGCGGTCCCATGGGTCGAGCAGCGCGCCGGCATCGTGCTCGCCGCCAGCCAGCGCGCCGCAGTCTCTGCGGCGCTGGCAAACAAGGTACTGGTGATCACCGGCGGCCCTGGGGTGGGCAAGACCACGATCGTCAACGCGATCCTGAAGATCCTTGCGGCGAAGGGCGTGCGCATCGCGCTCTGCGCCCCCACCGGCCGGGCAGCGAAGCGGGCGAGCGAAGCAACCGGGATGGAGGCCAAGACCATTCACCGCTTGCTCGAGGTGAACCCGGCCTCGGGTGGCTTCAGGCGTGATGCCGGGCACCCGATCGATGCAGAGCTGGTGGTCGTCGACGAGACCTCGATGGTGGACGTGCCGCTGATGCACGCGCTGCTCCGGGCGGTCCCGGACCAGGCCGCGGTCCTGCTGGTCGGGGATGTCGACCAGCTCCCCTCCGTGGGCCCGGGGCAGGTGCTCGCCGACCTGATCACCTCCGGCGTGGTGCCAGTGGTGCGCCTGACCGAGGTGTTCCGCCAGGCGGCGCAGAGCCGGATCGTCCAGGCGGCACACCGCATCAACCGCGGGGAGATGCCGGAGGGTACACCCCCGGGCCAGGACGGAGACTTCTACATCGTCCCGGTGGACGGGCCCGAGACCGCCGCCGAACGGATCGTGGCGCTGGTGACGCAGCGGATTCCCGAGCGCTTCGGCTTCGATCGCGTGCAGGACATCCAGGTGCTCTGCCCGATGAACCGAGGCGGTGCCGGCGCGCGGGCGCTCAACCTCGCTCTGCAGGAGGCGCTGAACCCGGAGCCGGCGCAGAAGGTCGAGCGCTTCGGCTGGCGCTTCGCGTCCGGCGACAAGGTGATGCAGATCGACAATGACTACGACAAGGAGGTCTACAACGGCGACCTCGGCCGTGTCGTGGCGATCGACGAGGAGCTGGGCGAGGTCGTGGTGCAGTTCTATGACCGTGACGTGCGCTACGGCTTCGGTGAGCTCGACTCGCTGGTGCCGGCCTTCGCGACCACGATCCACAAGAGCCAGGGGTCGGAGTACCCGGCGGTGGTGATTCCTGTGGTGACGCAGCACTACCCGATGCTGCAGCGGAACCTGCTGTACACCGGGGTGACACGGGGCAAGCGGCTGGTGGTGCTGGTGGGGCAGCGCCGAGCCATTGCGATCGCCGTGCGGGGCGCAGTGGCGCGGCGGCGCTGGTCGCGGCTTGCGATCTGGCTGCGCGAGGTAACCAGCGCATGAGCCGCGGTGCTCTCACCCTCGCGACGTACCCGTTCGACGAGGTCCGCATCCGCTGCGAGCCATGTGGCCGCGAGGGGTGCTACCGGCGCAGCTGGCTGATCGAGCGTTTCGGTGCGGAGATGTCGATGCCGGAGGTGCTCGACAAGATCACGGACGGCTGCCCTCGTAAGCGGCCGTCTGCGCCTGAACGCTGCCAAGCGATCTATCCGGATCTGGCGCGACAGTGTGCGGGAGCGCGATGAGCAGTGCGACGCAACGCCAGCTACTGGCACACCGCCTCGCGGGCATCCCACGCCTCGACAACCTGCGAAGCGCCGTCGCGGGCATGGAGTTCGACGGCATAGGTCCAGCCGTGCCGCGGCCACGCCACGACAACCGTGTGAAGCTGTCCATGGCTGGTGGTCTGGATGCGCGTGTTCAGATGTGCGGGGCCGAAGCTCAGCGTTGCCTGATGCACCAACTCGATGAAGGTGATCGGGGCGGTGCCACGGGAGCGTGAAAAGTCGAACAAGCGATCCCGGCAGAAGCCCAACAGGAGGGGTTCCACCTCATTGGTCTCGTAGATCGCGAGCCCGTGCTCGGCACGGTCAGTCAACCGAAGTGCCGTACCGCGAGACGCCGCGACGGCATCGGCCTCGGATGGGCTCATCCCGGCACGGAAGCCCTCCACCTCGAAGGCCATGGCCGAGGCCGCGAGCCAAGTTGTCGCTGCCACAGCGGCGAAGACCCCTTGCCTCAGTGGATAGCGTCCTTCGAGCCAGGCATCACACGACGAAGTTCGGCAATCGCAGCTGCGATCGCCACCCACACTTGTGCGCCGGCTTCGTCTCCTGCGTTCCGAAGGGCTGTGACGCGCTCTTGCGCGACAGCAGGTGCTTCCGCGCCCTTGGTCGCGATCAGCAGCTTCGCGGCGCGCCAAAGGTCCAGCTCGTTCACGAGGTTAACCGTATGCCTAGGCTACGCAATGCGACAACCCGCGAGGCGTACTCGGTCGCCTCAAGATACGACCCGCAGGGGCGGTGCCCTTGCTCGCCCTCCTCGTGCGTCCAGGTCAGGAGTATCCGTCGTGCCGCCTCCGGTTCAGCATCCATTACGAGACGGAACGCCACGCCAGGCCCGTCGAAGGCCTGGAAGTGCTTAACTACCCCGTGGTCATCCGAGGGCATCGCTTGGCTTCGCTGCCTGCGTCCATTCCTGACGGAGATCAACCACGACGGGGTAGCACAGTTGCCGACGTCTGGTCGTCATGAGGCATGAAATTTCGGGGTCCCGCAAGTGGGATCGCTCTGGCCGTGGCGCTCGTCTGGCTCACGCCTGGGAGCCTGGCGTCAGATCGGATCGTGGATGAGACGTGCGCGGTCGACACGGATAGGATTGATGTTCACGGCGCACGGATCCACATGCACGGCATCGGTGCGCCGGATAGCGCGCAGCGCTGCCTCGACCGCTCCGACCGGCCATGGCCCTGCGGCCAATGGGCGGCTTTCGCTCTGGCCGAGCGGATCGGCAGATGCGCCATCTCATGCAAGCGCACCGATACGGACCGATACGGTCAAGTACTTGCTGTCTGATCCTGGGCCCGGGAGAATTGGAACGCCTGGATGGTAGCGTCCGGCTGGTCGACTGACTGCGTGACACAGGAGGAGCGGGCGAAGGCGCGTCGCGCGGGCATCTGGGCGAGTTCGTTCGTGAGGCGGTGGGACTGGCGGCGTTGTGATCGGATCGTTCTTCGGTGGGTGAGTTGCAGCGGTCAAGGCTGGAGGCCCACGCATTGGACGCCTGCACCGGGCGCTTGTCGCCGCCTCATACCAGTGCCACCGTCCCGGGCCATGTGCGGCCGGTTCGCCAAGTATCTAACTCCGGATAAGCGAGCGGCGCTGCGTGCGCGCGAGTTCCGCCAAACGCCACAGACGATGCCGGGGCCGTTCAAGCCGCGCTACAACATCGGCCCCTCGCAGGAAGCCGGCGTCATCCGACGTCATCCCGAGGCGGGCGAGCTGCAAGAGGATCCGCTCGTGTGGGGGTTCGTGCCGCGCTGGACGAAGGACCTCAAGGCGGCGCGGCGGCCGATCAACGCGCGCGCCGAGACGGTGCGCACGAGCCCGATGTTCCGCGACAGCTTCGAGCGCCGCCGCTGCCTCGTGCCGATGGACGCGTTCTACGAATGGGCGGGCGAGAAGCCGCCGAAGCAGCCCTTTGCGGTGGCGCGGCGCGACGGGCAGGAGATGCTGGTCGCGGGCATCTGGGACGGCTGGCGCGCGCCGGACGGCTCGATCCTGCGGACGTTCGCGGTGATCACCACGAATGCGAACGAGACGCTGCTGCCGATCCACCACCGCATGCCGGCGATCATCGAGCCCACGGACGCGGAGATCTGGCTCGGCGATGACGCGGACGCGGCGGCCGTGCTCATGCGACCGGCACCGAACGACGTGCTGATGGCATGGCCTATCTCGCGTGCGGTGAACGACGTGCGGCGGGATGGGCCTGAGCTGCTGGAGCCGATCGAGCAGAGTGGTGTCGCCCGATCGGCCGCCGGCTCCTGACGCGCGAGAGGCCCCGCCGGCGCGTCCCGGAGGACGGCCGGCGGGGCCTGCGCGATGAGCGATGTTGCGGGGGTGGTGCTGGCGGGTGTCACCCGAGTCTTGGCTTGAGCACTTGGCCGAACAGGGTGCCGGCGGCAAGGTCGATGGTGCTGCCGCTGCGGTTCCAGGCGACCACGGTGACGGTGCCGGAGGCGCCGATGGTGCCGAGGAAGACGACAGCGGTGCTGGCGAGCGAGAAGCCGACCTGGACGCTGTCGCCCGGCAGCGCGCCCGGGACGCTGACGTTGACCTGCGCCGTCGCGCCGGGTCCGAGGCTCGGCGGATCGTAGGCGGCGGAGAACGGGATCTCGCGGCGTCCCCAGCCATGGGTCGGGCCGGCGAGCACGGCGGGCGCGGCCTCGGGCAGGGCGTAGAGGCGCAGCGCCTCGAGCTCGATCTGTCCGTCGAAGCCGACGATGCCGAT
>CAZHMM010000017.1:0-39463 GCA_964533585.1 uncultured Elioraea sp. | reverse complement strand
TCCGACGGGTCGGCAACGGCTCTGGCGGGCGTCTCGCACGGCCGGTCCATGCGGCGCGCCGCCGCGCGGGCGACAGGCCGGAACCGGCACTCACCGATGTCGCGGGCGAAGTGACGCTGAACTGCCTGCCGGCGCGCTGAGACGCGCTACTTGAAGCACTCGATCAGCACGGTCGAGGGATGCGCGATCTCGCCCACCTCGGCCGCCGGGTAATGCGCGATCGAGGGCGAACGCCGCGCCTGCACGCCGTTCTGGCGCAGAAACTCGAGCGCGACCTGTCCTTGGATGGCGATGTTGACGTTCTGCGGCAGATCGCCCGTGCGCTCGGCGATGCGCAGCGCCGCGAGCTTGGCGACGATCACGCCGAGCACGTTGCCCGCGCGGTCGAGCAGCGGCCCGCCCGAATTGCCCGACTGCACCGGCGCCGAGATGATCATGGTGTTCGGATCGTCGCGCAGCCCCGTCAGCGCGCTGATCTCGCCCGTCGTCAGGGTCGGGCCCGAACCCAGGATGCCGGTGAGCGGGAAGCCATAGGTGACCACCTCGTCGCCGCGGCGCGCCGGGCCCTCGCGGAACGCGAGCGCCGGGCCGAGATCGCGCGGGCCCGAGAGGATGGCGAGGTCGCGGCGGGGATCGCGCGGACCGATGCTGAGATCCACGCGGCGGCGGTTCGCCAGCACGCCGACGACGCGCTGGCAGCCGTCAATCACGTGATGATTGGTCAGCACCCTGCCCTCGGCGACGATGAAGCCGGTGCCGGTGCTGGCGCGCCGCTGCTGCGCCGGCGGCGGCGCCTCGGCCGGCGGCCGGGCGGGACCGGGCGCCGGGGTGACGCCTGCTGGCAACGGCACCGGACGGTCGATCCCGGCGGGCGGCTTGCCGTTGGCGGTGCGCGGCGCGGCCTGCGCTGGCGGCGGCGCGACCGCCATCGGCGGGGTGGGGGCGCCGATCGGCGGCGGCTTGCCGGTCGTCCCCCCGGCCTGGGCGTTGACCGCACGCCCCAGCGCCGCCATGGTCGGCTGATCGGCCTCGCCGGTCACGGGCAGGCCATTGTCGCGCTGGAAGGCGGCGATCGCCTGGCGTGTGCGCGGGCCCATCACGCCGTCGGCCGAGCCTGCGGCATAGCCGAGCGCCGCGAGCGCACGCTGCGCCGCGGCAACCGATGCGGGTTCCGTCTGCGCCTGCACCGGCGCGGCATGGCCCGGCCGCTGCGGCGGCGCCTGGGTGAAGAACACCTCGCGCGTGGCGCAGACATTCGCACGGTTCCAGTCCATCACCCGGCCGCTGGCGAGCACCATGCGCAGATCGACGCTGCACCCGGCCGAGGAGGCCTGCACGCCGGCGCCGGAGGGCAGCCGTCGTCCCGCGAGCAGGTTCCGCCCGCCATCGACATAGAGGCCGATCGCCTGCTCGCCGGTGCGGTTGAAGATGCGGAACGCGGTCTCCTGCGCCGCCGCGGGCAGCGGGAGGGTCAGTGCGGCGGCGAGGGCGAGGGGGAGGCCACGCATGCGGAGAGGATGGAGCGGATTGGTTTGGAGTCAAATAACACCGGCGGGCGAGGTGGCGTCCCGCCGAATCAGCGCGTGCCGAGGATGCTGCCGGTGGTGCTGCGCGGGTCGCGCCGCGGCCAGCGGCCGAGCTCGACGGCGGCGAGGAAGTCGGCCACGGCGGCATTGAAGCCGGCCGGCTCCTCGAGGTTCAGCGTGTGCCCGGTGCAGGGCAGCACAACCAGCCCCGAGGTCGGGATGCAGCGCTTCATGAACAGGCTCGCCTCCAGGCAGGGATCGTCCTCGTCGCCAGTCATGATCAGGCTGGGGACGGTCAGGGCCTTCATGCCATCGGCGAGGTCGAACACCGAGGGCCGCCGCTTCTGCACCCCGCGCAGCGTGTTCGCAGCCCCCGTCGGGTCATGCTCGGCGAGCTGGGCCATGAACTCGGCGTAGCCGCGAGGGTCCTTGTTCTCGTATTGAACCCGGGTCGGTCCGCGGCCGTAGCTGCCCGCCGCCTCGGCGGCCGGCAGGGTCTCGAACCGCCGTGCCGCCACCTCGCACTCCTCGGCGAACTGCGCGCGCTTGTCGGCCGGCGCCCCGTAGCCGACGCCGGCGATCACCAGCGACTTCGCCCGATGCGGGTAGGCGAGGCCGAAATGCAGGGTCGCGAACCCGCCCATCGAGATGCCGACGATATGCGCGCCCTGGATGCCCAGGCCATCGAGCACGTCGCGGATGTCGTCGCGCGCGCGGGCCTGGCTGTAGGCGTCGGACGAGGGCGGGACGTCCGAGGGCGGGTAGCCGCGGGCGTTGAAGGTGACGCAGCGGTAGCGGCGGGCGAAATACCGCACCTGCGGCTCGTAGCTGCGGCAGTCGCCGGCGAACTCGTGCACGAACACGATCGGCGCGCCGTGGCCGGTATCCTCGACGTGGAGCTGCACGCCGTCGCTGGTGGTGATGTGCATGGGTCCCCTCAGAATGCGCGGCTGCGGCTCGCCATGCCGCCGTCGATCTGCACGATCGTGCCGCTGGTGTAGCCGGAGCGCGGGCTCGCCAGGAACGCGACCATGTCGCCGATCTCCTGCGGCGTGGCCGCGCGCGAGAACGGCATGGGCACGAGCAGCTCCTGCCACCGCTCGGGATCGCCGAACCGGTCGGCCGCCTTCTTGCGCGTGAGCGTCACCAGCCGGTCGGTCGAGACCGGGCCGGGCGAGAGCCCGACCACCCGCATCCCGTCGGCCGGCGCGCCGCCGCCGAGCGAGCGCGTGAAGGCTTCGAGCGCGGCATTGCCGGTGACGCCGCAGATATACGCCTGATCCAGCGTGGCCGCGGCGTTGCCGATGACGTTGACGATCGCGCCGCCGCGCTTCGCGAGCAGCGGATAGAAGGCGCGGCACATGTCGACATAGCCGAACACCTTGAGCTGCCAGGCGGTGCGCCAGGTCGTGCCGTCCACCTGCTGCAACGATCCGCCGGGGATGGCGCCCGCGTTGTTCACCAGGATGTCGATCTCGGGGAAGCGCCGCGCGAGGTCCTCGGCCGTGCCCTGCACGGCGATGTCGGCGGCGTGCGTGCGCACGTTCACCTGGAAGCGGCTGCGGATCTCCTCGGCCGCCGCGTCGAGGGCGGACTGCGTGCGCGAGACCAGGATCACGCCGCAGCCCTCGGCGGCGAGGCTCTCGGCGGCCGCGCGGCCGATCCCCTTCGAGCCGCCGGTGATCAGCGCGGTCTTGCCGCGAACCCCAAGATCCATGGTGTCCCCCTCTGACGGCCTGCGCCCGCATGCCAACCCATCGCGGCGCGGCTGGCAAGCGTGGTCGGCTGCCCCATGTTCTGTCGCATGCCAGTGATCTCCGCCGCGATTCCCCGGACCGCCCTCGTCACCGGCGGGTCGAGACGCATCGGCCGCGCGATCGCGCTCGCCCTCGCCGAGGCGGGGTTCGACGTGGCGGTGCATTTCCACACCAGTGCCGCCGAGGCGTCAGCCACCGTCGCGGCGATCGGCGCACGGGGACGCCGCGCGGTCGCGCTCGGCGCCGATCTCGCCCGCGAGGACGAGGTGGTGCGGCTGGTGCCGGCGGCCGCCGAGGCGCTCGGCCCGGTCGGCGTGCTCGTGAACAACGCTTCGACCTTCGAGCGCGACGAGTGGGACGACGCGAGCCGTGTCAGCTGGGACGCGCATCTCGAACCCAACCTGCGCGCGCCCTTCGTGCTGAGCCAGGCGATGGCACGCGCCCTGCCGGCCTCCGCCGAGGGTGCGGTGATCAACCTGCTCGATCAGCGGGTATGGAACCTGACCCCCCATTTCATCAGCTACACGGTGAGCAAGGCCGGGCTGTGGGCGCTGACGCAGACGCTCGCCCTGGCGCTGGCCCCGCGCATCCGCGTGAACGGCATCGGCCCCGGCCCGACCGTGCCCAGCCCGCGGCAGACGCCCGAGCAGTTCGCGCGCCAATGCGCCTCGGTGCCGCTCGGGCGCGGCTCCTCGCCCGAGGAAGTGGCGCATGCAACCCTGGCCATCCTTGCGCTGCCGTCGATGACCGGGCAGATGATCGCCCTCGATGGCGGGCAGCACCTGCACTGGGCGCCTCCGCGCGAGGCGCCCGAGGAGTAGCCGCCGGAAAGGAAGGCAAGGCGATGGATCTCGGCGCGGAGCGTCGGCTGGCGGACGCGGCGCTGGGGTTGCGGCACGTCTTCGTCCGCGGCCTCAGGCTCGCGGCCTCGATCGGCGTGCACGGCCACGAGCGCGTCGGGCGTCAGCCTGTGCGGATCGGCATCGAGCTCGCGGTCGAGGACGATGGGGCGCGGCCGATGTCGCGCGCGCCGGTCGGTCGCGACGAGCTGTCGCGGGTGGTGGACTACGAGCGCGCGGCCGGCCTCGCACGCGCGATCGTGGCCGAGGGGCACGTGATGCTGGTGGAAACGCTCGCGGAGCGGATCGCCGAGGCCTGTCTCTCAGACCATCGCGTGCGGATCGCTCGCGTTACGGTTGAGAAGCCGGAGGCGCTGCCGGACGCGGACTCCGTAGGCGTTACGATCGAGCGGAGACGGGCTTGACGTGGCGCGCGCAAGTTGTCCACTGCGGTCGCGTTGGGCAGATTGGCCGGCGCCGATGGTCGGGTTGACGGCCGCGCGACGGTTTCGTTTCAGGCGCCCGGAACAAAATCATTGAAAAACAAATACTTGAAATTGTCTGCCCAAGAACTGGGCAAACCGATAGAGCCCTAGCGCAAGGCCGGACTCGCGACGCCGTGAGAGCTTTCCCCACAGAGTTTTCCACAAGCTTGGTGGATAGTGGAGCCACGTCTGTCGGTTGCTTGACGCTGAATAGACGCTTCCGATGACGCGAGATCCGGCGGACGACACGTCTTCAACCCCTGCGCGGGGCCCCGCAGCCATCGACGCCGCGCTGGCCACCCTGCCGCCGGGGCCGGGTGTGTACCGCATGCTCGATGCCAAGGGCGAGGCCCTCTATGTCGGCAAGGCAAAGAGCCTGAAGAAGCGCGTGCCGGCGTATGCGCAGCCGGCGCGCCTGCCCGAGCGGTTGCGGCGCATGGTGATGGAGACCGCCTCGGTGGAGGTGATCACAACCCACACCGAGGCCGAGGCGCTGCTGCTCGAGAGCAACCTGATCAAGCGCCTCAAGCCGCGCTTCAACATCGTCCTGCGCGACGACAAGTCCTACCCGTGGTTGATGCTGACCGGCGACCACCCGTTCCCGCAGCTCGCCAAGCACCGCGGCGCGCATAGCCGCAAGGGCGACTACTACGGCCCCTATGCCTCGGCCTGGGCGGTGAACCAGGCGGTGACCGCGCTCAGCCGGGCCTTCCTGCTGCGCACCTGCTCCGACACGGTGTTCGCCAACCGCACCCGGCCCTGCCTGCTCTACCAGATCAAGCGTTGCTCGGCCCCCTGTGTCGGCCGGATCGACGCGGCCGCCTATGCCGGGCTGGTCGCGCAGGCGCAGCGCTTCCTCGCGGGCGACACCACCGCGCTGCAGCAGGAGCTGGCGGCCGAGATGGAGCGTGCGGCCGAGGCGCTCGACTTCGAGCGGGCCGCCACCATCCGCGACCGCATCCGCGGGCTGACCCATGTGCAGTCCACCGATGTCGTGAACCCGGGCGAGCTCGGCGATGCCGACGTGATCGCCTGCCATCTCGCCGGCGGGCAATCCTGCGTGCAGGTGTTCTTCATCCGCGGCGGGCGCAACAACGGCAATCGCGCGCACTTCCCGGCGCATGCGAAAGGTGAGGACGAACCTGCTGTTCTCTCGGCATTCCTCGGTCAGTTCTACGATGACAAGCCGCCGCCGCGGACGGTCCTGCTCTCCCACCCGATCGCCGAGCCCGAGCTGATCGCCGAGGCGCTCAGCCTGAAGGCCGGCCGCAAGGTCGAGATCGCCGTGCCGCAGCGCGGGCCCAAGCGGGCGGTGGTCGAGCACGCGGCGCAGAACGCGCGCGAGGCGCTCGAGCGCCGGCTCGCCGAGGGCACGGCCCAGGCCGTGCTGCTCGATGGGGTGGCGCAAGTGTTCGGCCTGCCGGCGCCGCCCGAGCGGATCGAGGTCTACGACAACAGCCACACCATGGGGCGCGAGCCCTATGGCGTGATGATCGTCGCCGGGCCCTCGGGTTTCGTGAAATCGGCCTACCGCAAGTTCGCGATCAAGGGGCCGGTCCAGCCCGGCGACGACTTCGCCATGATGCGCGAGGTGCTGGAGCGGCGCTTCGGCCGCGCGCTGAAGGAGCACCCCGACCGCGACCCGGGCACCTGGCCTGATCTCGTGCTGATCGACGGCGGCGCGGGCCAGCTCTCGGCCGCGCGCGACACCCTGGCCGGGCTCGGCATCGAGGACGTGCCGCTGGTCGCGATCGCCAAGGGCCCCGACCGCAACGCCGGCCGCGAGCGGTTCTTCGCCGCCGACCGGGCGCCGATCGAGCTGCCGCCGCGCGATCCGGTGCTCTATTACCTTCAGCGCCTGCGCGACGAGGCGCACCGCTTCGCCATCACCACGCACCGGGCCGGCCGGCAGAAGGCGATGGGACGGTCGGGGCTGGATGCGATCGAGGGGGTGGGGCCCGCGCGGCGTCGCGCGTTGTTGAACCACTTCGGCTCGGCGCGCGGGGTCGCCGCGGCCGGGCTTGCCGCGCTGGAGGCCTGTCCCGGCATCGACCGCGCGCTCGCCCGCCGGATCTACGAGCATTTCCATCCCGGCGCCGGTCCCGATACACTGCCCCGCAGCGGCTGACCTCCCGGGGATCTCGTGCCGAGCGACCTGCCCAATCTGCTGACCCTGTCGCGCATCGCCGCGATTCCGCTGATCGTCGGATTGTGCCTGATGCGGTGGCCCGCGGCCGATCTCGCCGCCTGCGTGGTGTTCACCGCCGCCGCGCTGACCGACTGGCTGGACGGGCATCTCGCGCGCCGGCGCCAGTCGACCTCCGAGTTCGGCCGGATGCTCGACCCGATCGCCGACAAGCTGCTGGTCGGCGCGGTGCTGATGCTGCTCGCCGGGCTCGGGCGGCTCTCCGATATCGGCCTGATCGCGGCGGTGGTGATCATGCTGCGCGAGATCCTGGTCTCGGGGCTGCGCGAGTTCCTCGCCGGCCTGTCGCAGGGCCTGCCGGTCAGCCGGCTCGCGAAGTGGAAGACCGGCGTGCAGATGACCGCGCTGGGCATGCTGGTGGCGGGCGATGCCTCGGCGCGGCTGCTCGGCCTCGGGTTCCTGCCGATCGGGCTCGCCGGCGAGGCGCTGCTGACCCTCGCCGCGGCGCTGACGCTGATCACCGGCTGGGACTACCTTGTCGCCAGCCTGCGCCATGTGCGGGGTACAGCCGCGGCCGAGTAGCGTGCTTGCACGACGGGCGCCGATGGCACACATCTCGGACCGCGAGCGCGAGGAGGGACGAATGCGACGTACGATCGGAGGCTGGGCGGCCCTGGCGGCCTGTGGCCTCCTGGTCTCGGGCTGCGGCGGGTTCGCGGGCTCCGGCGTCGGCTTTGGCGGTTTCGGTGCCGCCCGCGCGCCGGCGGTGCCGGCCGACAGCTACACCCAGCAGCGCATGACCGGCGCGACCGAGGCCGTGCCGCCGCTGGAGGTGGACACTTCGGTCGGCTGGCCGCGCGACACGCTGGAGCGCGCCTCGATCTTCGAGACCGAGGAGGAGCGCCGCGCGCGCGAACGCCCGGTTCCACGCCCGCGCGGCTCGGCCGCACCGGCGCCCTCGCCGCAGGTGCAGCGGCAGGATCCCGCCGACCTCGTCGATCGCGTGCCGCCGCGCGCGGTGGCCGTACCGGAGCCGGACCGTCGCGGCCAGGCGATCCCGGGCGCGCCTGCCGGCACCGTCACCACCGGTGGGGGGGATCGCACCGGCACCTTCGGCGGCCCGGCCGGCAGCGGCACCACCGTGCGCGACGGCGGCACCATGACCTTGATGGGCGCGGACGGGCAGATCAGGACCGTGCCCGCGCCGCGCTGAGGCGGCGATGAAGGTGCTCTACTTCGCCTGGTTGCGGCAGCAGGTGGGCCTCGCCGAGGAGGAGGTCGCGCCGCCCGACACGGTGCGCGATGTCGGCGGGCTGATCGACTGGCTGGCCGCGCGCTCGCCCGGCCACGCCGCGGCCTTCGCCAACCGGGCAGTGGTGCGCTGCGCGGTGAACCAGGATTTCGCCGCGCCGGACGCGCCCGTGCGCGCGGGCGACGAGGTCGCGTTCTTCCCGCCCGTCACCGGGGGCTGAGGTGGCGCGCGTCGTCGTGCAGCAGGCGGCCTTCGATGTGGGTGCGGAACTCGCCGCGCTGACCGCCGGGCGACACGATGTCGGCGGCATCGGCCTGTTCGTCGGCACCGTGCGCGACAGCGCCGGGGGCCGCCCGATCACGGCGATGACGCTGGAACACTATCCCGGCATGACCGAGCGTGCGCTCGCCGCGATCGTCGCGGAGGCGGAAGCGCGCTGGCCGCTCGCCGGCTGCACGGTGATCCACCGCGTCGGCCGGCTGACGCCGGGCGAGGGGATCGTGCTGGTCGCGGCCGCCTCCGCGCATCGCCAGGCCGCGCTGGAGGCGACCGCGTTCCTGATCGACTGGCTGAAGACCCGGGCGCCGTTCTGGAAGCATGAGGCGTTCGCCGAGGGCGGCGGCCAATGGGTCGAGGCGCGCGAGACCGACGACGCGGCCGCCGCGCGCTGGGCGGGCTGAACAGACGAACGCCCGCGCCGAAGCGCGGGCGTCCTCAGCCCCGGGGCGCGGCCCCGGACGTCGCCCCGTCAGGCGCGGGCAGCCTTGCCCGGCCGGTACTCCCGCGAGAGCTCGATCGCGGCCGCGACCGCCACCAGCAGGCCGATCACGACATGGCTCCACATCGCCGTCGCGAGCGCGGCGAAGCCGATCAGCCAGGGCGCCACGAACGCCCAGACGCCGGCCACCAGATTCACCCACGACGCGGCGAAGGCGTAGCCGAAGAAACCCGCGATCGCGACCACCGCGATCACCGCGCCGGTGACCCAGGCGGTCCAGGCGGCGGCCGTCTCGGCGGTGAAGCCGGCCAGCCACGGCATCAGCGCCAGCACCAGCCCGAGCACGATCTGGCCGCCGAGCACGGCCTTCTTCCACTCCTCCATCTTCGTCATCGTTCCGCACCTCCTTTGAGCGGCTGAGTCCGGCTTCCCGAACGGCAAAGCCGGAGCCGCGGTCGTCGCATCGGATCGCCGGGCGTCGGGGCGGGTGCGTTCCCGGCCCGCGAGGAGGTGCAGTCGGACCAGCAGGGAGCGGGGCGGTTGCGGCACCGCCAAGCCATCCGCCGCGATCGGCGCTGCGGCGGTCATCTCGTCGTCGCTCCGCCGACCACATCCTCGAGCGAGCAACATGGATGCGGGGAACGCGGGCACCGACCCCGGCGCCCGGATGCCGAGCCCGTTCCGGCACTCGGCTCGATCAGCGAGTTAGAAACGCAAACCGGAACGTCAAGAGGGGACGGGGACGCGGCTGGCGAACCGCCGGCGCAGGATGGTGCGCGCCGTCTCCTCGCGGCCGGCGCGCAGGCAGGCGGCGATCGCGGTGTCCTCGATCATGTCGCGCTGCGCACCGCTGCCGCCGATGCGCGCCGCGTCCGGCAGGGCGGGGACGAGGAGGTCGGCGGCCTCGTCATAGGCGCCCGCCGCGAACGCCGCGAAGCCGCGGCAGAGCGCCGGGACCACCGGGCCAGCCGGGAGCCGCCCGGCCCCGAGCAGCGCGTCCAGGGCCGCGAGGCGGCGCTCCAGCGCAGCGCGCCGTCCGGTGACGGCGTCCAGCAGCGCGGCGTGCAGATCGGCAAACGCCAGCCCGGCAG
The DNA here is from genome assembly GCA_964533585.1 of uncultured Elioraea sp. Classification (GTDB taxonomy): domain Bacteria; phylum Pseudomonadota; class Alphaproteobacteria; order Acetobacterales; family Acetobacteraceae; genus Elioraea. The sequence continues at coordinate 29,649 of CAZHMM010000017.1, read as the reverse complement.
TCGCGAACCGCTCGGCGCCGTAGGCCGCGACCTCGTCCCACGGCAGCGGCCGTGTGGGCTCGCGCAGCATCACCCGCCACAGCAGCGAGGCGGCATCGGTCAGCGTGTTGAGCGGCGGCGCCAGCGACACGTCAGGCGCGATGCGGCTCTCGTAGAGCGCGAGCGCGGTCGCGACGTCGTCGTGCTCCAGCGCGAACAGCGCGAGGTGCCAGGCCAGATGCGCGTTCAGCGTGCCGGAGCGGTCGTAGTGCGGCAGGAACGTCTCGGTCTCGCGCCGGCCGGCGTCGATCTCGCCGCGATCGAGCCGGGTGTGGGCGAGCGCGTGCGCCGCGTTCGCGTTGAGGGGCCGCAGCGCGAGCGCGCGGAGCAGGCGGCGCTGGCCCGCCTCCAGCGCACCGGCCTCCGCATAGGACCAGCCGATATAGCCCTCGAACCACCAGTCATCGGCGTAGTGCGGCGCGACCGCGTCGCAGAGATCCGCACGCGCGCGGTCGTGGTCCGGCCGGCCGGAGAAGGCGTAGAGCCCGAACGCGCCGAGCGGCAGCGACAGCACCAGCGCGTCGCGCGGATGCGCGGCGATGTGGGCAAGGGCGGCCGGGAGCGCGCCGCCCTCGCCGAGGGCGCGGGCGAGGATCGCCACCTGCGAGGCTTCCCGCTCGGTTGCGTCGTCGAGCGCACCGCGTGCCGCTTGCACGGCCTGCTTGGCCTCCGCAACGCGCCCAATGATCTGGAGCGCGCGCGCGCGTCCGACATGCGCGGCGGCGAAGTGCGGGTCGGCAACGAGCGCCCGGTCGAAGGCGTCGAGCGCGCCCGGCCACGCCGCGAGCATCAGATCGAGCCCGGCGCGATAGGCCTCGGCCGCGTCGGCGCTTGACGTGGAGATGGGCAGTCCGCGCTGGTCCTCGTGCATCAAGCGTCCCCTGCCGGCCCTCAGTCGTGATACCCCCGGAACCCGTCGAGCCGCCAGAGCGTGTAGCTCAGCACCGCGTCGCGATGCGTCGGCACGGTCAGTCGCGCGATCCGTTCCGCCTGCCCGAACCGGGTGATGACGTCGGGCGCCTCCGCGCGGCGGGTGACAAACAGCAACGGGCCGGCCGTGCCCGGCTCCAGCGCCGCGGTCAGCTCGAACTCGTTGCGCGCGATCCCGTCGGGGTTCCACATCAGCGCGTCGAGCGGGTGCGGGCGGATGTAGTAGATCAGCGTCGCCATGTCGCGGCGCTGCTCGAACAGGAAGCGCGCGTCACGGTGCCCGGCGGCGGCGCGCGCGACCGCTTGCCCCAGCGCGTCCCAGCCGCGCTGGCGCATCCACGGATCGGCCCGGCGCGGCAGCTCGATGCCGGCAGCGGCGAGGGCAGGGGGGCCCGCGAACAGCAGCGCCGCGGCCGCGAGATGCAGCGCCACCGAGGCGCGGATCAGCAGCGCCCGCGCATGGGTCAGCGCCCAGGCGACCACCAGCATCGTGCCGGCGGCATAGATCGGTGCGGCCCAGTTCGCGTTGGCGCGCGACAGGAAGGATTGCGTCACCATGATCGCGCCGAGCGGCACCACGAACAGCGCGAGCATTCGCGCGCGAGGCTCGCGCCAGGTGTCGCGCCGGATCAGCACCCAGAGCAGAGCCGCGAACAGGATCGGCCCGAACACGCCGAACTGCGCGCCCACGAACTCGGCGGCGGTCAGCGGATTGAACGCCACGCCGCGCGCGAGATTGGTGTTCTCGCCGACGTGGCGCACGGTCGCGAACTGGTTGGCGAGGTTCCAGATCAGATTCGGTGCCAGCACGGCGAGCGCGAGCGCCCCGGCGATCCACGGCCCGGACCCGCGCAGCATCGCCCGCGCCGGACGGTCGAGCGCTAGCCAGAGCACGAGCGACAGCACGAATCCCGCCATCGCGTACTTCGCCAGCAGCCCGAGCCCGACCGCGAGCCCGAGCAGCGCCCACCAGCGCGGCGCCGGCTGCTCGCGGAGCCGCACAAGGGCGTATAGCCCAGCCGCCCAGGCGGTCAGCAGCGGCGCGTCGGTCGAGGCGATCGTCGAGGAGACCGAGACCGCCGGCAGGGTCGCGTAGGTGAGCGCGGTCCAGAACCCGACCCGGCGGTCGAACAGCCGCGCCGCGGCCCCGCCGAGCAGCAGCGCGGTCGCGGCGTGCAAGAGCGGCGAGGCGAGCCGCACGCAGCCCTCGCCATCGCCGCAGAGCGCGGTCGTGCCGGCGATCAGCCAGGCGATCAGCGGCGGCTTGGTGTAGTAGCCGAGCCTGAGATCCTGGGCCCAGACCCAGTATTGTGCTTCATCGGCGTAGAGGTTCGGCTCGTTGGTGGCGAGCCACACCACGCGCGCGAGCGTGACCAAGGCAACGGCGAGGAACGTATGCACGAGAGGCTGATAGCGAAAATCGCGCCACGCGACCATGCGGCCGAGCCCTGCGATCTCTCGGCGGTCGAGGCGCGGGCGCTGATCGGGGCGAAGCGGCTTTCGCCCTCCGAACTCGTCGAGTCCTGCATCGCGCGCATCGAGCAGGTGAACCCGGCCGTCAACGCGGTGGTCGCGACCTGCTTCGAGCGCGCCCGTGCCGAGGCACGCGCGGCCACCGAGGCGGTGATGCGCGGCGACGATCTCGGGCCGCTGCACGGCCTGCCGCTCGGGGTGAAGGACCTGAACGACACCGAGGGGCTGGTGACGACCTACGGCTCGCCGCTCTACCGCGATCACGTCCCCGCGAAGGACGAACTGCTGGTCGCGCGACTCCGACGCGCCGGCGCGATCGTGCTCGGCAAGACCGCGACGCCGGAGTTCGGCGCCGGCGGCAACACCACCGTCAATCCCGTGCACGGCTATACCCGCAACGCCTTCGACCCTGCGCGCGCCTGCGGCGGCTCGTCCGGCGGGTCGGGGGTCGCGCTCGCCTGCGGCATGATGCCGCTCTGCACCGGCTCGGACAGCGGCGGGTCGTTGCGCAAGCCCGCGACCTTCAGCGGTGTGGCCGCGATCCGCCCCACCACCGGGCTTGTGCCGTCCGAGCGGCGGCGGATCGGCTACACCAATTTCAGCGTGCAGGGGCCGATGGCCCGCACGGCCGAGGATTGCGGGCTGATGCTGTCGGTGATGGCGGGGTACGATGTCGCCGACCCACTCTCCTACGAGGTGGACACGCGGCGCTTCCGCGACCTGCCGGATGTTGATCTGGCCCGGCTGCGCGTCGCCGTCTCGGTCGATTTCGGCTGGGCGCCGGTGGAGCACGGCATCCGCGACACCTTCGAGGCGCGGCTTGCGACGTTCCGCGCGGCGTTCGCACGCTGCGACCGTCACGACCCGGGGCTCGAAAGCGCGCTCGACGTGTTCTGGACGCTGCGCGGGGTCTATTTCCTCGCCGCCCATCTCGACCGCTACCGCAACCATCGCGACCAGGTCGGCCCGAACATCGTCACCAATGTCGAGGCCGGGCTCGCGATGACCGCCGAGCAGATCGCCTGGGCGCACGCCGAGCACACGCGGCTCTACCGCGACTTCCAGCGCCTGTTCGAGGACTACGACCTGCTGATCACGCCCGGCCAGCCGATCACGCCGACCGCCGTCGAGCAGCGCAACGTCACCGAGATCAACGGCGAGCGGATGAAGAACTACATGCACGCCTCGGGGCTGACCTCGGCGCTGACGCTGATGGGCAATCCGTGCGTCTCGATCCCCTGCGGCCTCGACCACACCGGGATGCCGTTCGGGCTGCAGATCTGCGGGCCGATGAAGGGCGATGCGTTCACGCTCGGGGCGGCCTCAGCGCTCGAGCGTCTGTTCAGCGCCGATCCCGAACTCGCCCGTCCGGTGCCGGACCTCGCGGCGCTGCGCGCGGCGCCCTGAGGCGGCTATGCTTGGCCGCGTGCCGGGCAAGCTGGAGTCGCCATGCGGGTCATCCTCGTCGCTGCGGTCCTGTCGGTCATCGCCGTCGCTGCTGACGCGCAGCCCGCCGGCGACATGCAGCGCGGCCGCGACCTCGCGCAGGCAAGCTGTGGCGGCTGTCACGCTGTCGGGCCGGCCGGCCCGAGCGCCATGCCGGCCGCGCCGCCGTTCCGCGAGCTGCACCGGCGCTATCCGGTCGAGCAACTGGCCGAGGCGCTGGCCGAGGGAATCAGCACCGGCCACGAGGCGATGCCGGAGTTCCAGCTCGCCCCCGCCCAGATCGAGGCGCTGATCGCCTATCTGAAGACGCTCGAGCGCTGAAGTCGCGAGCGGTCCCGGCTGCCGCCAGCGGGGCGACGCCAGGCGGCCGAAGGACAACCTTTGGTGCGTCTGCCCGTCGGATTTTGTCCAATTCCCGCGAGACGGTATCGGATCCGCCTGTTTTGGTTGTATAGTTGCGCGAGGAACTGTGGCACGTGCCCGCGCGTCGGTTGCGCCGTGCCCGCGAGCACCCCCGTGGAGAACCGCCCGATCCGCTGCCCCGCGCCGTCCACCGCCCCAGGGCCCATCTGTCGTGATGGCTGACAGCACGGCCGAACCACGCGCTGAGGACCCGCGGCGTGACGGCTCCGGTGGCCTGACGAAGGGCGCCTTCGACCGGCTGGCCACGCTCGCCGCGCGGCTGTTCGGCGTGCCGATGGCTGCGGTCTGCGCGACCGACCAGGCGGGCACGCGCATCCTGGCGCAGTGCGGCCTTGCGGGCGCTGCGGCGCCGGATGCGGCAGTAGGGCTGTGCGCCGCCGCGATCCGGCAGGGCACGCTGCGCGTGGTCGAGGACGCCACGCGCGATGCCGCGATGCGCTCCGATCCGCTCGTCACCGGGCCGGACAGCGTGCGGTTCTGCGCGGCCGCGCCGATCCGCCAGGGCGATGGTCCTGTCATCGGCGCGCTCTGCGTCATGGACCGGGCGGACCGCACTTTCGGCGAGCCTGACCGCGGGCTGCTCGCCTCGCTGGCCGAGATCGCCGCGGACGCGATGGCGCTGCACGCGGAGACGCGCGGTGCCGCGCCGGCCGTCGCGCTCACGCCCAGCGAACTGGGCCGGGAGTTCCAGGCCATCGCGCAGGCGCTGCCGCAGATGGTTTGGACGGCCACACCCGAGGGTGCGGTCGATTTCATCAGCGACGCCTTCTTCCGCCTGGTCGGCTGGCACGACACTGATCTGAGCGGCGACGCCTGGCTCAAGGCGCTGCATCCCGACGATCGCGCGCGCTGCCTTGACGCATGGCGGGCGGCGGTGGGGGAGGGGCGCGGCTATGCGATCGAGTTCCGCCTCCGGCGCGCCGAGGATGCGAGCTGGCGCTGGCATCTCGCCGCCGCGAGCCCCGTGCGCGATGCGACCGGACGGATCGTCAAGTGGTATGGCACCGCGGTCGATGTGCACGAGCGCGTGCAGGCCGAGGCTGCGCTCCGGTCGCAGAATACGGGCCTGCGCCAGCAGACGGCGGCGCTGCTGGACGTGATGCGCGCGGCGCTGCTGCGGCCGGCCGGCTTCGACGAGGCGCTGCGCCACGTCACGGAGGCGGCGGCGCGCACGCTCGAGGTGGCGCGCACCACGGTCTGGACGCTGACCCCTGACCGGTCGGTGCTTTTCTGCAATGACATGTTCGATGCGCGTACAGGCCGACACGACACCGGAACGGAGCTGGCGGTCGGAGGCCATCCGGACTATCTGCGCGCCCTCGCCGAGAACGAGGTGATCGCGGCGGCTGATGCGCTCACCGATCCGCGCACAACATCGCTTGCCGCGGCCTACCTCCGTCCCAACGGCATCGGTTCGACGCTCGACGCACCGATCCTTGCCGACCGTGAACTGGTCGGCGTGCTCTGTCTCGAGCATGTCGGCGGCGCGCGGGACTGGACGGAAGCGGATCAGGGCTTCGCGCTCGCGCTCGCCAATCTGATCGCCCTCGTGCTGGTGCAGGCGGAGCGGACGCAGAGCGAGGGCCGCCTGCGCAGCATCCTGGAGAGCGAGCCGGAATGCGTGAAGGTGGTCTCGCCGAGCGGCCATCTGCTCGACATGAACCCGGCCGGGCTGGCGATGATCGAGGCGGAGGATCTCGCCTCCGTGCGCGGCCGGGCGGTCGCCGACCTGGTGCACCCCGATGACCGCAGCGTGTTCGTCGATCTGCACAACCATGCGGTCGAGGGCGGTTCCGGCCATGCGCAGTTCCGGCTGATCGGCCTCAAGGGCACGGAACGCTCCCTGGAGATGACCGCCACGCCGCTGCGCCGGCCCGACGGTTCGATCGAAGCCGTGCTCAGCGTCACGCGCGACATCACCAGGCGGCGACGCGCCGAGGAGGCGCTGGCGGAGTCGCAGCAGCGCAACCGCATGATTCTCGAGACGATGGGCGAGGGTGTGCACGGCCTCGACGCCGAGGGGCGCATCCTGTTCCACAATCCGGCGGCGTTGGCGATGCTCGGCTGGACCGAGGAGGAGACGCGCGGCCGGGACGCGCACGCGCTGATCCATCACCACCGTGCCGATGGCAGCGTCTATCCGCGCGAGGAATGCCCCATCCTGCGCTCGCTGCAGGACGGCGTGACGCGCCGCGTCGATGACGAGATGTTTTTCCGCAAGGACGGATCGCACTTCCCCGCAGAGTATGTCTGCGCGCCGATGAAGCGCGCCGACGGTTCGATCGCCGGCGCAGTGGTGACGTTCCGCGACATCAGCGAACGGCGCAAGGCCGAACGGCTGCGGCTGGCGGAGACCGCGATCTTCGATCTGATCTCGGCCGGCGCCGCGCTGCCCGAGGTACTGGAGCGGATCGCACTGATGAAGGAGGAGGCGCTCCCCGGCGCGCGGGTGAGCGTCTTTCTGTTCGATGAGGCGGGCCGACGGCTTCGCCTGGGTACCGCCCCCAGCCTGTCGGCCTATGCCAGGGTGATCGACGGGGCGCGGATCGACGGCGAGATCGGCACCTCTGCCACGGCGATCATCCGTGGCCAGCAGGTGATCTCGGCCGATCTCGAGACCGATCCGCTCTGGCGGGACTTCCTTGACCTCGCACGCGCGCATCGGCTGCGCGCCTGCTGGTCCACCCCGGTGCTCGACATGGAGGGGCGGCCGGTGGCGGTCGTTGAGGCGTATTTCGACCGGCCGCGCGCGCCGACCCAGGACGAGCTCAGGATCGTCGATCGTGCCGTGCGGCTCGTCTCGCTGGCGATCCAGCGCGTGCGCAGTCTCGAGGCGCTGCGCAAGAGCGAGGCGACATTCCGCGAGACGTTCCGTGATGCCGCAATCGGCATCGTCGTCACGGCCCCGGACGGCCGCATCCTGGAGGTGAACAAGGCCTTCGCGCGCATCGTCGGTTACCCGCAGGAGGAGTTGCGCGGCCTCGACCTGCAGATGCTCACACCGCCCGACGACCTGGACCGCACCCGCCAGCTGCGCGACGAACTGCTCGGCGGCCAGCGCGACAGCTATGTGCGCGAGAAGCGCTACCGCACCAAGCAGGGCGGCGTGGTCTGGGTGCGCAACAGCGTGGCGATGCGCCGCGACGCGGCCGGCCGGGCGATCAATGCGATCGTCGTCACCGAGGACATCACGCCGCAGAAGGCGGCCGAGCAGGAGCTGCGGCAGAGCCAGGCGCTGCTGCAGGTTGCCGCGCGCATCGGCCAACTCGGTGGCTGGGAGGTGCGGCTGCCCGGCCGCGAGATGACCTGGTCGGAGCAGGTCAGCCAGATCCACGGCCTCGCACCCGGCGTGGTCCCTCAGGTCGAGGAGGCGATCGCCGCCTACGCCCCGGAGTACCGCGAAACGATCCGCACCGCCTTCGAAGCCTGCGCCGCCGAGGGCACGCCCTGGGACCTGGAACTTGAACTGAACACCGCGGAGGGCAACCGCGTCTGGGTGCGCACGATCGGCGAGGCCGTGCGCGATCCGTACGGCAAGATCATCGCGGTGCAGGGCGCCATGCAGGACATCTCCGAGCGCAGGCAGGCGGAAGCGAGGCTGCGCGAGAGCGAACGCCGTTTCCACGCCGTCGCCAGCGTCACCGCCGATGTGGTCTGGGACTGGGACCTGCGCACCGACCGTGTCTGGTGGAGCGACGACTTCGAGGCCGCCTTCGGCTATCCGTCCGAGGAGGTGGAGCCGGACGTCTCGTCATGGCTGAACAGGATCCATCCCGACGATCGCGAGCGCGTGCTCGCCGGCATCCGCGCGGTGATCGATGCACGAGGATCGAGCTGGTCCGAGGAGTACCGCTTCCTGCACAGGGACGGCTCCGTGCTCGACATCGAGGATCGCGGCATGCTGATCCTCGGCTCGGACGGCGCGCCGGTCCGGTTCGTTGGCGGCATGTCCGACATCACCGACCGCAAGCGGTTCCAGCGCGAGCTCAGCGAGCGCATCCGCGAGCTGCAGTGCCTCTATCGCGTGCTCGAACTCACGACCGACGAGACGCGGCCGATCGACGCGATCTGCGCCGACGTGGCGGCAACCCTGCCGAGCAGTCTCCAGTACGGCGAGCACGCGGTCGCGCGCATCACCATCGACGGGGCCGAACATCGGAGCGCCTTCTGGCGTCCTCCGGTGCGCGCCCTGAGCGCGCCCGTCCGCGCCGAAGGCAAGCAGATCGGTGAGGTCGAGATCGGCTATCCGGAAATCCCGCCGGGCGTGGCGGGGGGGCAGGATCCCTTCCTGGCCGCCGAGCGCACCCTGATCGAGGCGATCGCGACGCATGTCGGGCGCATGATCCACGACCGGCGGCTCGCCGAGACGCTGCGGCAGGGCGAGCGCCTGCGCGCGGTGGGCGAACTGACCGGCGGGATCGCGCACGACTTCAACAACCTGCTGACGGTGATCCTCGGCAACACCGAGCTGCTCGCCGAGGAGCTGGAAGACCGGCCTGCGGCGCAGTCGCTCGCCCTGATCGCCCAGGGGGCGGCGGAGAACGCGGCCGAACTCACCAAGCGTCTGCTCGCCTTCTCGCGCCGCCAGGCGCTCGATGCGCGCGCGACCGATATCGCCGGCCTGGTCCGCGGCATGAAGGCGCTGCTGCGGCGCACGCTCGGCGAGCATATCGACATCCGCATCGCCGAGCCGCAGGGGCTATGGCCGGCGCTGGTCGACCCGCCGCAGCTCGAAAGCGCGATCCTCAATCTCTGCATCAACGCGCGCGATGCGATGCCGGCGGGCGGGACGCTGACGATCGAGGTCGCGAATGTCGATCTCGACGCCGCCTATGCCGAGCTCGACGTCGAGCTCCAGCCCGGCCCCTACGTGATGGTGGCGGTGTCGGATACCGGCACCGGCATGAGCCCCGAGGTGCTGGCGCGCGCCTTCGATCCGTTCTTCACCACCAAGGAGGTGGGCAAGGGCAGCGGGCTCGGGCTCAGCATGGTGTGGGGCTTCGTCAAGCAGTCGAAGGGCCACGTGAAGATCTACTCCGAGCTCGGGCTCGGCACGACCGTGAAGCTCTACCTGCCGCGCGCCGGCGCCGAGGCCGGACGTACCGCCGTCCATGCCCAGCCGCTGGAGGCGCTGCGCGGCTCGGAGCGCATCCTGCTGGTCGAGGACGATGAGCTGGTGCGCACGCATGTCGCGATGCAGCTCGAGCAGCTCGGCTACCGCGTCGAGTGCGCCGGCAACGGGCCGGAGGCGCTGGCGACTCTGGCGCGCGACCAGGCCTTCGATCTGCTGTTCACCGACATCGTCATGCCGGGCGGCATGAACGGCCGCCAGCTCGCCGAGGAGGCGCGCCGACGCGTGCCGGGGCTGCGCGTGCTGTTCACCTCCGGCTACACCGAACAGGCGATGCTGCATCAGGGCTCGCTGGGCGCGGGCATGCGCCTGCTCGCCAAGCCCTATCGGCGCCAGGAACTCGCGCTCAGGGTGCGCGAGGCGTTGGATCAGGCCCCGGTGCCGGCCGCGCCCGCGCACTGAGGCCCGGGCAGGGGGCGCGCCGCGCCCCCTGTGGCGGCGTCAGGGCGCGTCAGGCGGCGATCTTCGCCACCTCCTCGGGCGGCAGCCGCACGGTGCGGTCGTAGTCCTTCAGCAGCGTCTCGGTGATCTGCCCGGGCGTGAACCTGTAGGGGCCGATCTCGGCCACCGGCGTCACCTCGGCGGCGGTTCCGGTCAGGAAGCACTCGCTCGCCTTGGCCATCTCCTCGGGCAGCATCGGCCGCTGCACCACCTTCATCTGCCGGTTGCGCGCGAGTTGCATGACCGTCCGCCGGGTGATGCCGTCGAGGAAGCAGTCGGGATCGGGCGTGTGGATCTCGCCGTCGATCACGAAGAAGATGTTCGCCCCCGTCGCCTCGGCGATCTGGCCGCGCCAGTCGAGCATCAGCGCATCGGCGTAGCCCTTCGCCTCGGCGGCGTGCTTGTTCAGCGTGGCGATCATGTAGAGCCCGGCGGCCTTGGCCTGGGTCGGCGCGGTCTGCGGGTGCGGCCGGCGCCACTCGCCGATGGTGAGGCGGATGCCCTTCATCCGCTCGTCGCCGAAATACGCTCCCCACGACCAGACCGCGATCGCCAGATGGATCGTGTTCTTCTGCCCTGCCACGCCCATCATCTCCGAGCCGCGCCAAGCGATCGGGCGGACATAGGCGTCGGCCAGGCCGGAGGCGGCGAGCGTCACCCGCGTCGCCTCGTCGATCTGCTCGACCGTCCAGGGCAACTGCATGTCCATGATGCGCGCGCTGTCGATCAGGCGCTGGGAGTGCTCGTGCAGCTTGAAGACATGGCCGTTATAGGCGCGCTCGCCCTCGAACACGGCCGAGGCGTAGTGCAGCGCATGCGTGAGCACATGCAGCTTGACCTCGCGCCAGGGGCGCAGGACACCATCGAGCCAGATCAGACCGTCGCGATCGTCGTAGGGGACCAGGGCCATGGGGCGCATCCTCGTAACTTTGTTTCGTCCGGCGCGGGCTCCGCGCAACGGTCTCGACGCTACGGAGCGGGGCGTGATATGTCAATGATACTGCCCTAACTCGACTCGGTAACCCTGGGGAGACGCCACTGCATGGATCCGCGCGGCACGGCCGGGCTGTTGTTTCTGCGCGAGGAGGAGATCCGCCTCGCCATGGAACTGCTGTTCTACGGCTATCGCGACTTCACGGCCGGACCAGACGCGCTCCTGGAGGAGCTGGGAATGGGGCGGGCGCACCATCGGGTCCTCTACTTCGTCGGCCGGCACCGCGGCATCACGGTCTCGGAGCTGCTGGCGATCCTGGCGATCACCAAGCAGTCGCTCGGGCGGGTGCTGAAGCCGCTGATCGAGGGCGGCTACGTGACGCAGACGCCCGGCCGGTCGGACCGGCGCCAGCGCCTCCTCGCGCTCACGCCCGAGGGCGAGGCGCTGGAGCGGCGGCTGTTCGAGCGCCAGCGCGAGACGCTCGCGCGCGCCTTCCGCGAGGCCGGCGGGGCGGCGGTGGAGGGGTTCCGCAAGGTGATGCTCGGCATCATGGAGCCGGAGGCGCGCGCGCGGCTCGCCGGCCGGATGGCCGCGCCGCTGCCGCGGCCCGCCGGGAAGGTGGCCTAGGAGACGCGCCGTGCCGGCCGGCTCGCGCGAGACCGTGGCGCCGGATGCGGCGCACATCCTGGTGGTGGATGACGATGCGCGGCTGCGCGAGCTGTTGCGCCGCTATCTCGCCTCGGAGGGATTCCGCGTCACGATCGCGGCCGATGCGGCCGAGGCGCGCGAGCGGCTGGCCGGCATCGCCTTCGACCTGATCGTGCTCGACGTGATGATGCCGGGCGAGACCGGGCTGGCGCTGACCGAGTCGCTCCGGCGCACGCATGACATCCCGATCGTGCTCTTGACCGCGCGCGGCGGGCCCGAGGACCGGATCGCCGGGTTCGAGCACGGCGCCGACGACTACCTCGCCAAGCCGTTCGAGCCGCGCGAGCTCTTGTTGCGGATCAGGACCATCCTGCGCCGCGCGGCGGCCGCGCCCGCCGTGACCGACGGCCCGGTGGTGCTGGGCGAGGCGGTGTTCGACCCGGAGCGCGCCACGCTCACGCGCGGCGCCGAGACCATCCGGCTGACGGGCGGCGAGGCCGCGCTGCTCGCGGCGCTTGCGCGCCGCGCCGGCGAGATCCTGACCCGCGAGGACATCGCCACAGCACTCGGCCAGGCGGATGCCGGCGAGCGCGCGATCGACGTGCAGGTGACGCGGCTCCGGCGCAAGATCGAGCCCGACCCGCGCGAGCCGGTTTTCCTCCAGACCGTGCGGGGGCGGGGCTACGTGCTGAAGCCGCGATGATGCGCCTCGTCGCCACGCTGAAGCGCGTGCTGCCGCGCTCGCTGTTCGGGCGCAGCGTGCTGATCATCGTCATGCCGCTGATCCTGCTGCAGGCGGTGGCGCTGCAGATCTTCTACGGCACGCACTGGGAAGTGGTCTCGCGCCGGCTGGCCGCCGCCGTCGCCGGCGACGTGGCGCTGGTGGTCGAGCTGCTGCGCCGTCACCCCGGCGCCGACGAGCAGGAGTGGCTGGCGCAGCAGATGCTGAGCCGGACCGAACTCGCGATCCGCTTCGCCGCGGGCGAGATCCTGCCGCGCGATCCGCCCGACGTGATCGAGGGGCCGGCCGAGACGGAGCTTCGCGCCGCGCTGGCCGAGCGGGTGCGGCTGCCGTTCCGGATCGACTGGTCGGGGCGCGCCGAGCGCGAGGTGCAGATCCGGGTGCAGCTGCCCGACGGCGTGCTGCATGTCGAGGCGCCTGCGAAACGGCTCTTCACCGGCACGGTGACGGTGTTCGTGCTCTGGCTGATCGGCTCGGCGCTGATCCTGTTCGCGATCGCCGCGGTGTTCATGCGCAACCAGGTCAAGCCGGTGCGCCGGCTCGCCCACGCGGCGGACGCCTTCGGCAAGGGGCGCGATGTCGGCCGGATCAAGCCGGAAGGGGCGGACGAGGTGCGCCAGGCGGCGACCGCCTTCAACCGGATGCAGGAGCGGCTGCGCCGCTTCCTTGCGCAACGCACCGAAATGCTGGCCGGCGTCAGCCACGACCTGCGCACGCCGCTGACGCGGATGCGGCTCGCGCTCACCATGCTCGGCACGCGCAATCCGGCGGAGGCCGAGGAGATCGCCGCGATGGGCGAGGACATCGCCGAGATGGAACGGATGATCGAGGGCTATCTCGCCTTCGCGCGCGGCGAGGGGGCGGAGCAGGCGCAGCCGACCGACCTCGCCGCCCTGCTCGCCGACATGGCCGAGCGGGCGCGCGAAGCGGGTGCGGAGGTCTCGCTCCAGGCGTCCGATCCGCTGGTGCTGCCGCTGCGCGCCGACGCGATGCGCCGCTGCCTCGGCAACCTGCTCGACAATGCGCGCCGCCATGCCGGCCATGTCTGGCTCGCCGCGGAGCGGGTGATGCGCGGCGGCGGCGAGGCGGTGCAGATCACGGTGGACGATGACGGGCCCGGGATCCCGGCCGGCCAGCGCGAGGAGGCGTTCCGTCCCTTCGTGCGCCTCGACGGCGGTCGCGGCGGCGGCAGCCATACCGGGCTTGGGCTGACGATCGCGCGCGACATCGTGCGCGCGCATGGGGGCGAGATCGCGCTGGAGGACAGCCCGCGGGGCGGCCTCAGGGCGCGGATCAGGCTGCCGGCGTAGCGGCGGCGCGGCGGGCCTTGACCAGGTTCAGCCCCATCAGCGCGACGAACACCGCGATCGCGATCCAGTTCACGAGCTGTCCGAACGGCACGATCAGCACGAAGCCGGCCACGCCGAGCGCGGCGCGCTCGACCACGGTCAGCCGCGCCTCGGCAAAGCCTTCGATGGCGGCCGAGAGCGCATAGATGCCCGGCAGCGCGAAGGCGGCGATCGCCAGCTGCACCGTCGGGTCGGAGGACAGGAAGGGCTGGTAGGCGAAGATCAGCGGGATGAAGTAGAGCGACTTCGCCAGCCGCCAGGCGACGAACCCGGTCGCCATCGGGCTGGCCTTGGCGATCGCCGCCGCCGCATAGGCGGGGATGCAGACCGGCGGCGTGACGTTGCTGTCCTGGCTGAGCCAGAAGATGATCATGTGCGCCGACAGCAGCGCGAGGGTCGCCGCGCCGGGTGCGAGCGTGGCGTCCACCACCTGGCCGCGCATCTCGGGCGGAAAGGCAGCGAACAGCCGTGCCGCGTCGGCCGCCGGCATCGCCGCACCGGGCGCGGGCAGCGTGACGTCGGGCGCGACCAGCATCGCCAGCGCGCGCGCGATGTCAGGGATCGTGCCCGCCTCGAAGGCCGCGCGCACGGCGTCGCCGAGGATCATGTCGGAGAGCGCCGGCGCCGAGAGGGTGGCGAGCACCACATAGGAGGCGGTGACCGGCAGCGCGGCGCCGAGCACGAGCGAGGCGATCGCGATCAGCACCAGCGCCACCGCCAGGCTGCCGCCGGCCCAGCGCTCGATCATGATCGAGAACACGTTGCCGAGGCCGGTGGTGGCGACTGCCGAGATCATGATGCCGATGCCGACCAGCAGCACCGCGGTGGGCGCCATGGTGCGCGCCCCCAGCGCCAGCGCCTCGAGGATCCGGCGCGGCCCCATCGGCATGTCGGAGAGCCACGACACCACCACCACCGTCAGCGTCGCCGCGCCCGCCGCGTAGGCCGGACCGATGCCGGTGAACAGCAGGTAGAGCAGCACCGTGAAGGGGATCAGGAACGGCAGGCCGCGACGGCGCACGGTCTCCCAGACCGGCGGGGCGTCGGCATCGACGAAGCGGATATCGTGCCGGCGGGCGTGGATGCGCACGCCGAACGCCACGCCACCGAAATAGACCAGGGCCGGTATCGCCGAGACCGCGGCGATCGTCAGGTAGGGGATGCCGGTGACGGAGGCCATGATGAAGGCGCCCGCGCCCATGATCGGCGGCAGGATGCCGCCGCCCGTGCTGGCCGCGGTCTCGACGCCGCCGGCGAAATGCGGCTTGAACCCCGCGCGGATCATCAGCGGAATGGTCACCGCCCCGGTCGAGGTGACGTTCGCCACCGCCGAGCCCGAGATCGTCCCCGACAGCGCCGAGGCGATCACCGCGACGAAGCCCGGCCCGCCCTGCATCCGCTTGGCGATCGCGCGGCCGATGTCGAGCACGAACCGGTCGGCGCCCGAGACCTGCAGGAAGGCGCCGAAGATGATGAACATCGTCACCAGATTCCAGGAGATCTGGGCGATGTTGCCGAACATGCCGTCATCGGAATAGAAGATCCGGAACAGCGTGATCTCGAGCGAGAGTCCCGGGAAGCGCAGCACGCCGTCGAGCCAGCGCCCCCAGGTGGTGACGTAGGTGAAGGCGAGGATGCAGAGGATCGGCACCACCCAGCCGGTGGTGCGCCGGATCATCTCGAGCGCGATGACCGGCGCGGCGATGCAGAACACCCAGTCGTACCAGAGGAAGCGGCTCGATCGGCCGTAGAACGAATCCTCGCCCAGGATCAGGTAGAGCGCGCAGCCGATCGCCATCAGCGCGATCGCGATGTCGGCCACGAAGGCGAGGCCGCCGCGCCAGCCGCCGCCGCGCAGAAGCGGCCAGGAGAGCGCGCCGATCGTGGCGAAGCCGGCGAAGTGGATCACGCTCGCCCGGAGTTCGCTGATCACCCCGAAGGTGTTCAGCCAGAGATGCCACGCGGCGAGCGCGGCGCCGAACCAGAACACGCATTGCGCGGCGAGGCTGCCCTCGCCGCGCGGATCGCGTGTGCGCGCCCCGGAGGGCGTCACGTCAGGCGGCGCGCAGCCGCTCGGGGATCGTGATCCCCTTCTCGGCGTAGTACTTCGCCGCCCCCGGATGCACCGGGTTCACCATGCCGTCGAGTGCCGTCTCCAGCTTGATCTCGCGCGTCGCCGCGTGGATGCCGTGCAGGAAGGGCAGGTTCTCGAAGATCGCCTTGGTGATCTCGTAGACATCGTCGTCCGGCACGTTCGCGTTGCAGGCCAGGAAGTTCGGCTGGACGATCGTGCGGATCGGGTTCGGCTGGTTCGGATAGGTGTTGGCCGGGATGGTGAACGGCACATAGAGGCCCGTGCCGCCATCGGCCTTCTTCGCCTGCTCGTCGGTGAACTCCAGGATCTGGAAGTCGTTCGCCGCGCGGGCAAAGAGCTGCGTGATCGCCGCCACCGGCACGCCGCCGCCCGGGTTGGCGCCGTCGATCTGGCCCGACAGCAGGGCCTCGACCGAGGGGCCGAAGCCCAGATAGACCAGTTCGAACATGTTCGGATCGATGCCGTAATTGGCGAAGATGAAGCGGTTCGAGTGCTCGGTGCCCGAGTTGCGCGCCGACATCGAGAAGCGCCGGCCCCGCAGGTTGGTGATGTCGTCGAACGTGCCGGTGCGGGCGAAGCTCTTGCGGATGACGACGTGCTCGACATTGCCCCAGAGCCCGCAGATCGAGCGGACGTTGCGCTGCGGCCCGTCCGCCTGGATCGGCCCGGAGCCGTCACGCGCGTAGAGGCCGAACAGGCCCTGCAGGATCGCGAACTGAGCCTGGTTCTCGCGCAGCAGGCGGATGTTCTCGCCCGACCCGGCCGACGAGATCGCCGACATGTCGATGCCCTTGGAGCCTTGCAGGCGCACCTTGGTCAGCGTCGCGAGCGCCACGCCGACGGGATAGTAGGTGCCGCCGATCGTGGCGGTGGCGAGGATGTAGCTGCGCGCCTGCTGGGCGCGCACGATGGCCGGCGCGGCGAGCGTGGCGGCGCCGGCGAGCAGAAGCGAACGACGAACGAGCATGAGTTGTGCCTCCCGGAATATGCGGCCATGCGCCTGCGCGATCGGGCGCGGCGCTTGGCTCGGACGAGAGGTTACCTAGTGGCTGGCGTGCGGCATGGCAACCGCCATGGCCTGGTGCGGCGGCGAGCGTGTCGGGGAGGGCAGATCAGGCGCGGTCGCCGGGCGAGCCGCCGGCCGGCGCCGCCGGGGCGCCCAGAGCGGTTTCCACATCGGGGGAAACCGCTCTGGCCTCCCTGGCGAGCATCTTCACGCATCCGGCTCAGTCCAGCCGTATGCGATCTGCTCTAGCCCTTCGCCTTCTCCATCATCGTCTTCACCTCGTCGAGCGCCTCGCCGACGCGGCGGTTCAGGACGCCGAGCGTGTCGCCGGACATCTTCTGGATCATGTCCTGCAACTCGCGGATGTTCTGCATCGCCTTCTCGTAGGTCGACTTCAGCAGCTCGGCCTGCTTGGCGGCCTTGGCCTGCGGCGCCTCGGCGGAGGCGATCGCCTTCATCGCCTCGGTCATGTCGGCGAGCGACTGCTGCATGATCTCCATGTTGCGCTTGGCCACCGCCTGCATGCCCTCGAGCGCGAGCTTGTTGGCCGTCGAGAGCGTCTCGATGTTCTTGCGCTGCGCGGCGACCAGCGCCTCGACGTCCACCTGCGGCAGCTTGAACTCGCCCATCAGCTTGGTGACGTCCATGTCGAACATGGTCTCGGGCTTCTTCGCCATCGTTGTTCGTCCTTGTCGGTTCGGAGCGGGGGAGCGACGGGACCGCGGCCCGGCGGTGGCCGTCCTCGCGCTGGGCTTTAGACCCGCATATGTCCGTAGGTCAAACGGTTTTGTGCAGTGCAGCAGAGCCGCTCACTTGACCGTGTCGGGCTCGCTCGCCGCCCCGGGCGGCGGCCCGGGCTCGCCGCTCGGGGGTGGCGCCGGCGCGGTCTCAACGGCCCGCCGCCGTCCGCCGAGCAGCGGCTCCAGCGTTTCGGCCAGGCTCTCCGCGCGGGTGAGCGCTGTGTCGAGGGCCGCCATGGTCGGCGCGAGGTCGGCTGTCTCGTCGCCCTCCCAGGTGCGGAACACCGACACCCAGACCGCGAGCAGCCCCTTCGCGCGCAGCATGCCAAGCGGGCCGGTGGCCGGGATGCCGGCCGCCTCAAGCATCCAGCGCATCGAGGTCAGCGCCGCCGGCGCCCGGCAGGCGAGCGCCAGCGGATCGCCGCGCACGCCCTGCCAGCAGGCGAGCACGCCGCCGCGGTGCGGGGCGAGCGCATCGAACCGGCGCATCAGCACGTCGAACAGCCGGTCCTTCGGCGTGTCGGCCTCGCTCGGCGCCACGGTGCCGGAGAGCACGGCGGCATCGACCATGGCGATGAAGCGGTCGAGGATGGCCGCGCGGTCGTCGAACCGCGCGCGCAGCGCCGCCAGCGTGGTGCCGCCCTCTTCCGCCACCTTCGGCAGCGTCGTGGCCCGCCAGCCCTCGCGCGCCGCCACCCGCATCAGCGCCGCCGTCACATCCCGGTCGAAGGCGTCGATCGCGTCCATGCGGCTCACATGGGGGCGGGCGCCTCAGCCCGCCAGTTCGCGCGACCGGCGCGTCGCCGCATCGACCGCCCGCCGGATCAGAGCAGGCACGCCGTCCTCCGCCATCAGCACCCCGAGCGCGGCCGCGGTGGTGCCGCCGGGGCTGGTCACGTTCTTGCGCAGCTGCGCGGCATCCTCTGCGCTGGCACCGAGCAGCGCGCCCGAGCCGGCGACCGTCTGGCGCGCGAGGCGCCGCGCGAGCTCGGGTGGCAGTCCGGCGGCGATCCCGGCCGCCTCCATCGCCTCGGCGAGCAGGAAGACATAGGCCGGCCCGCTGCCCGAGACCGCCGTCACCGGGTCCATCAGCGCCTCGTCCTCGACCCAGGCGACCTCGCCGATCGCCCCGAGCAGGTCGGTGCAGAGATCGCGCTGCGCCGCCGTCACCCCAGGCCCAGGGCAGCCGACCGTGATCGCCTGGCGCACGGCCGCGGGCGTGTTCGGCATGGCGCGCACGACCGCGGCGCCCGCGCCGAGCAGCGCGCGCATCCCGCCGATCGTCTTGCCGGCCATGATCGAGAGGAACACCGCGGCGCCCGCGAACCGGGCATAGGCGGGCAGGACCTTCGCCGCCTCCTGCGGCTTCACCGCCAGCACCACGGCGGCGGGGCGCAGATCGGCCGGCAGGGCGTCGGGCGAGGGGACCGCGCCCTCCGGCGCCGAAGGGCCGGGTTCGACCACCGCGACGCGACGGCCGGCTTCGAGCCAGCCCGTCCGCATCGCCCCGCCCATCTTGCCGCAGCCGACCAGGAGGATCGTGTCCATGCGCGCAAGAAAACCAAGGCTGGAGTGAGTCCGCCAGTCCCCGGATGCGCCTTCGGCGGCCGGACGAACAGAGCATGAACAAGGCGGCGTGCCGTGACGCCGAGGCGATCCATCGGGGGCGCGCAGCCTCCGTCGCCGCCGTCATGGTCCGTGTCCGCAGGCGCACGTTCCGCGTCAGTTTCGAGGTGGCCCTTGGGTCTCCGCCGCGGCCGTGCTGATGGCGGCAGATTGGAGATGAAATGGACCCGGTGGCTGGGATATGCCTCGGCCAAGTCAGCGGCGGGGAGGATGGTCATGGATTGCGTGCGACGGCTCGGGCCGGGGCAGGGCTGATGCGCAGCATCCGCGGCCCCGCGATCTTCCTCGCCCAGTTCGCCGGCGACACGCCACCCTTCGACAGTCTCGACGGCATCGCCGCCTGGGCCGCGTCGCTCGGCTTCAAGGGCGTGCAGATCCCGTCCTGGGATGCGCGTCTGTTCGATCTGGCGCGTGCCGCCGAGAGCCGTGCCTACTGCGAGGATGTGCGGGCGCTGCTGGCGAAGCACGGCCTCGTCGTGACGGAGCTCTCGACGCATCTCCAGGGGCAGCTCGTCGCCGTGCACCCGGCCTATGACGCGGCGTTCGATGGCTTCGCCGCGCCGGCGGTGCGCGGCGATCCGAAGGCACGGCAGGCCTGGGCGGTGGAGCAGATGCGGCTCGCGGCCCGCGCCTCGCGCAATCTCGGGCTCAGCGCGCATGCGACGTTCTCCGGCGCGCTCGCCTGGCCGTTCGTCTATCCGTGGCCGCAACGGCCATCCGGGCTGATCGCGACCGCCTTCGCCGAGCTCGCCGCGCGCTGGCGGCCGATCCTGGATGCGTTCGACGAGGCCGGCGTGGATGTCTGCTACGAGATCCATCCGGGCGAGGACCTGCACGACGGCGCGACCTTCGAGATGTTCCTCGACGCGGTCGGCGACCATCCGCGCGCCAATATCCTCTACGACCCGAGCCACTTCGTGCTCCAGGCGCTCGACCATCTCGCCTTCATCGACCTCTATCACCCGCGCATCCGCATGTTCCACGTGAAGGACGCGGAGTTCCGCCCCACCGGGCGCGTCGGCGTCTATGGCGGCTACCAGCCCTGGGTCGATCGTGCCGGCCGGTTCCGCTCGCTCGGTGACGGCCAGGTCGAGTTCGGCGCGGTGTTCTCGAAGCTCACGCAGTACGGCTTCGACGGCTGGGCGGTGCTGGAATGGGAGTGCTGCCTCAAGCACCCCGAGGACGGCGCGCGCGAGGGCGCCGAGTTCATCCGCCGCCATCTGATCCGCGTCACCGAGAAGGCGTTCGACGACTTCGCCGCGAGCGGCGCCGACGAGGCCGCGAACCGGCGGATGCTCGGGCTGTGAGGCGCATCCGCCTCGCCATGGTGGGCGGCGGGCGCGGCGCCTTCATCGGCGCGGTGCACCGCATGGCCGCGCGCATCGACGATCGCTTCACGCTGGTCGCCGGCGCGCTCTCCGCCGACCCCGCACGCGCGATGGAGTCGGCGGCCGAGCTCGGCATCCGCGGCTATCCGGATTTCGCGCGCATGATCGCGGCGGAGGCCGCGCGTCCTGACGGCGCCGAGGCGGTGGCGATCGTCACCCCGAATCACATGCACCATGCGCCGGCCAAGGCGGCGCTCGAGGCCGGGCTCGACGTGATCTGCGACAAGCCGCTGGCGCTGACGGTGGCGCAGGCCGAGGATCTCGCCGCCACGGTGCACCGGACCGGCCGCGTGTTCGTGCTGACGCACAACTACTCGGGCCATCCGATGGTGCGCCAGGCGCGCGCGATGATCCGCGCGGGCGAGCTCGGCGCCATCCGCGTCGTGCAGGTGGAGTATCCGCAGGACTGGCTCTCCACGCCGCTCGAGGCGACGGGGCAGAAGCAGGCGGCGTGGCGCACCGACCCCGCGCGCGCGGGCCTTGGCGGCTCGCTCGGCGACCTCGGCACGCACGCGCATCATCTCGCCGAGTTCGTCACCGGACTGCGGGTCGAGCATGTGCTGGCCGACGCGCAGAGCTTCGTGCCGGGGCGCCGCGTTGACGACAACGCCCACCTGCTGCTGCGCTTCGCGGGTGGGGCGCGTGGCATGCTGTGGTCGTCCCAGGTCGCACCCGGCAACGAGAACGCGCTTCGCTTGCGCATCTATGGCGAGCGCGGCGGGCTCGCCTGGAGCCAGGAGCATCCGAACCAGCTGCTCCACACACCGCTCGGCGAGGCGCCGCGGGTGCTCGCCCGCGCGGTCGGCGCGCTGCATCCGGCCGCCACCCACGCCACGCGCATCCCGTCGGGTCATCCGGAGGGCTATCTCGAAGCCTTTGCCCAGCTCTATCGCGATGCTGCGGAGCAGATCGCGGCGAGGCGGGAGGACAGGCCGCCCGATCCGCTCAGCGCCGACACGCCCACGGTCGAGGATGGGCTGCGTGGCATGCGCTTCGTCGTCGCTGCGGTCGCCTCGGCGCAGGCGGGCGGCGCCTGGACGGCGCTGGAAGGCGCGGCTTAAGCGATCTCAGCGCTGCGCGAAGAACGTCGCCGCCACCGTCTCGAACGCCTTGAGGTACACCTCGTTGGTGGCGAACGGGATCAGCGTGACGTCGTCCTGCGGCGCCGCGACCCAGTCGCCGGTCCAGCAGCCGAAGCAGCGGTCGCCGTCCGTCACGCGCCAGAGCCGAGGCCCGCTGATATAGTGCAGCCAGGGGATCTCGCACTTGGTGATGCTGTACGAGAAGCTCATTTCGGAATCGTCGAGATGCAGCAGCTTCTCGTTCAGATGTCCGTCACCGAAGTGGAAGTCGCGCGTGCCCGACACCTTGTCGCTGCGCACGCCGCCCAGCATGTGCATCCGGGTGATCGCCTCGTGCCAGGCACCCATGCCGGCGAAGTCGCGGATCACGCCCCAGACGGCGGCGGCAGGCGCGTCGATCACGGTGCTGCACCAGACCTTGTTGGGCGCGAAGCCGGCCCAGCGTGGCGCGTTCGCCGGTCGCGGCCGGCCGGGCAGCGCCTTCTTCAGCGCGTCCCAGCCGCCCTGGAACACCGCGTTCGAGATGATGTCGACATACTTGCCCCTGTCCTGCGGCGCCTCGTCGAACGTCGCCTCCCACTCGGCGAAGGTCTGATCGGTCCTCGTCACCGGCATCAGCCGCACGCGCGCGCGGTAGTTCTCGACGGGGAAGGCCGGGGTCTCGAAGTTGTAGGAGAAGCTGGTGAACCGGTCGTCGAGGTGCAGCAGCCGCTCGCGCACCATGGTCCCATCCTGGAGCCAGAAGCGGCGCACGCAGCCGACCACGTCGGCATCGAGCCCGTCCTCGATCTCCGAGCGCGCGATCGCCGGATGCCACGTCGGCAGGCCGTTGAAGTCGCGGATCGTCGCCCAGACGGTATCGATCGGCGCATCCAGGATGGTCGAGGCATAGGCGCGGGCCATGGCGGGCTCCTCAGAAGCTGATGGACTTGAACGCGCGGGTCTGCGCGGTCAGCGCGACTTCGGTCGGCAGGCGCTCCATCGAGGAGGCGCCGTAGAAGCCGTTGCACTGTTTCGTATTGCGCAGGATCCAGGTGGCATCCTCCGGAGTGGCGATCGGACCGCCGTGGCAGAGCACGATGATGTCGGGCCGTACGCGCCGCGCGGCCTCCGCCCAGGCATCGATCAGCGCCGGGCAGTCTTCCAGCTTCAGCGCCGTCTGCGCGCCGATCGCGCCTCCCGTGGTCAGGCCCATATGCGGCACCAGGATGTCCGCTCCGGCCTTCGCCATCTCCGCCGCCTCATCGGCGTTGAACACGTAGGGCGTGGTCAGCATGTCCTTCGCGTGCGCGAGCCGGATCATATCGATCTCGTGGCCGAAGCCCATGCCGGTCTCTTCCAGGTTCGCGCGGAAGATCCCATCGATCAGCCCGACGGTCGGGAAGTTCTGCACGCCCGCGAAGCCGAGTGCCTTCAGCTCGTCCAGCAAATGGTCCATGACGGCGAACGGATCGGTGCCGTTGACGCCCGCGATCACCGGCGTGCGCTTCACCACCGGCAGCACCTCGCGCGCCATCTCCTTGACGATCTCGTTCGCGTTGCCGTAGGCGAGCAGCCCGGCGAGCGAGCCGCGCCCCGCCATGCGGTAGCGGCCGGAGTTGTAGATCACGATCAGGTCGATCCCGCCCGCCTCCTCGCACTTCGCCGAGAGGCCGGTGCCGGCGCCGCCGCCGATGATCGGCTCGCGACGCGCCACCATGGCGTTGAAACGGTCGAGCAGCTCGCGGCGCGTGATGCGGGGCATGGTCAGACGATCTCGCGGAAGGCGGACAGAACGGCATCGGCGAAGGCGCGGTCGTTGATCGGCGCTTCGACCTCGATGAGCTTGCGGTTGGGCGCGGGCACGAAGCCGCTGCGGATCGTGTCGAACAGCGCCGCATCGGCGGCGGGGTCGTGGAACGGCATCCCCGGCACGTCGATCGCGGACACCCCACCGAGCGGCAGCAGGAACCGCACCGGGCCCTCCATGCGGTTCAGCCGCTCGACGATGAAGCGGCCGATCGCGCGGTTCTCCTCCGGCGTGGTGCGCATCAGCGTGACCTGCGGGTTGTGGACGTAGAGCGTGCGGGCGGCGAACTTCGTCGGCACCGTCTCCTTCGCTCCGAAGTTCACCATGTCCACCGCGCCGACGCTGCCGACATAGGGCAGGCGCGTGCGGATCGCCGCGCCGAACCGGTCCTCGGTGCAGGGGAACACGCCGCCGAACAGGTGATCCGGCACCTCGGTGGTGGTGATGTCGATCAGCGCGGACACGAGGCCCGAGTCGGCAAGCTTCTCCATGCTCTGCCCGCCCGCGCCGGTGGCGTGAAACACGTAGCACTCATAGTCGGCGTCGAGCGTCTCGCGCAGCATGGTGATGCAGGCGGTGGTCACGCCGAACATGGTCATGCCGATGCCGGGCTTCTCTGCCGCCGCCGCGGCCGGGGCCGTGTGCAGCGCCATTCCCGCCGCGGCGTGGGCCGCATTGGCGATCACGCGGCGCGAGATGCCATTGATCCCCGCGATATCGACCACCGAGTACATCAGCGCGAGATCGGACGGCCCGACATAGGGTGCGACATTGCCCGATGCGACCGTGCTGACCATCAGCTTCGGCGTGCCGATCGGCAAGGCGCGCATCGCCTGCGTGACCAGCGCGGTGTTGCCCGAGCCGCCGAGGCCGAGCACCGCGCCGATATCCGTGCGGGCCGTCAGCCAGCGGGTCAGCGCCTCGGCCATGCCGGCAACCGCGGCGCCGCGATCGTTGAGCCCGAGCACCGCGGCCGCGCCGGCGGGGTGCCGCGCAGCGACCTCGGCGGCGGTGACGTCCGAGCCGTCGCCCGTTCCCTTGGTGCTGACATCGACCAGCACCGCGCTGGCCCCGGCGCGCCGCACGCACTCGGCGGCGAAGCGCAGCTCGGCGCCCTTGGTGTCCATCGTGCCGATGACATAGACCTTCGCCATCGCCTCTCTCCTCAATGATGTCCGCCGGCCGCTACGCCGAGGTAGCGCCGCTGGATCTCGATATCGTCCGCGAGCGTCGCCGCGGGCAGTGACGTCGCGATGCGTCCCGTCACCATGATCGCGATCTCGGGCGCGACCTCGGTCGCCACGCGGAGGTTCTGCTCGACCAGCAGCACGCCCATGCCGTCGTTCGGCAGCGCACGCAGCACGGCGATGAGCTGATCGACGATCACCGGGGCGAGGCCCTCGCTCGGCTCGTCCATGATCACGACCTTGGGGTTCATCAGCAGCGCGCGCGCGATCGCCAGCATCTGCTGCTCGCCGCCGGAGAGCTCGGTGCCGCCGTTGCGCCGGCGCTCCGCGAGGCGCGGGAAGGTCTCGTAGACGCGCTCGATCGTCCAGCGCGCGCGCCGCCCCTGGCTCACCAGCGTCAGGTGCTCGTGGACCGAGAGCGAGGCGAAGGTGCGACGGCCCTGCGGCACGATCGCGAGTCCGTGGCGGGCGATGCGGAACGGCGGCAAGCCGGTCAGCGACTGCCCGTCGAGCGTGACTTCGCCCTCGCTCGTGCGGATCATGCCCATGATCGCCTGGCAGAGCGTGGTCTTGCCCATGCCGTTGCGACCGACGATCGCGAGCGGCGCGTCGCCGAGCGCGATCGACACGCCCTGGAGAATGTGCGCCTCGCCGAACCGCACGTGGAGGTCGTGGACCGCGAGCATCAGTGCCCCGCCCCGAGATAGATCGCCTGCACGACCGGATCGTCCTCGATCCGTCCGGGCGGCGCTTCGACCACCACCTCGCCGTCCTTCATCACCGTGACGATGTCGGCCGCGGGGAGTGCGATGTCCATGTCGTGTTCGATCAGGATCAGCGTCACGCTGCGCGGCAGCGCGCGCAGCATCTCGAGCAGCCGCGGACGGTCACCCGGCGAGAGTCCCGCGGCCGGTTCGTCGAGCATCAGCACCTTGGGCTCGCCGGCGAGCGCCATGCCGATCTCGAGCTGGCGCCGCTGGCCGTGGCTCAGATTGACCACCGGCTCGTGGAGCAGCGCCGAGAGCTGCACGCGTTCGGCGAGCGCGCGCGCCTTCGCGAGCGCCGGATCATCCCGACCGGGACGCAGCAGCGACCAGCGCTTCGGTTGCAGCCCGCGCACGGCGACGAACAGGTTCTCCAGCACCGAGAGGCCGTTGAACAGCAGCGAGGTCTGATAGGTGCGGCCGATCCCGAGCCGCGTGCGCTGATGCGGCTTGGCGCGCGTGATGTCGGTGCCGAACAGCTCGATCTCGCCTGCGCTCGGCGGAAAGTCCCCGCAGATGGTGTTGAACAATGTGGTCTTGCCCGCGCCGTTCGGACCGATCACGGCGCGGCGCTCGCCCGGCGCGACGTCGAAACTCACGTCGCGCACGGCCTGCAGCGCGCCGAAGCGGCGGCTGACGCGGCGCAGGCGGATGGCGGGCGGGCTCACAGGGGCGGTCCGTGAAAGGCTGCGGGACCGGTGCTCACCGGCCCCGCAGCCAGGCCTGCGGCTAGGACGGGCGCACGCAGCCCGGGTTGTCGCGCGATGGTGCGCCGAGCGCGAGGAACTGCGCCTCCGGCACGCCGAGCGTCTGGTTCACCTCCGCGGTGCGCCCGAACGCCACCACCTGGGCTCGCCCGTCACGCTCCTCGACGCGATTGAGGAAGATGTCGGAGATGGCCTGGCGATTGTGGTCGAGCTTCACGCTCGCGCCGGTCGGCGCCTTGAACTCCTGCGCGGCGAGGGCACGCTGGAACGCCGCCTGGTTGTTGGAGAGGTCGCCGTCCACGGCCCGCAGCGCACCCAGGATGCCCCACAGGTTCGTCACGTAGTTCACCGCGTGGATCGAGGGGGAGGGGAACCCACCCTCATTCAGCCAGCGACGGCGGTAGCGCTCGACGAACTCGCGCCAGTCGGGGTCGTCGATCACGTCGGCGATCGGCCCGCCCGACACCATGCCGATCATCACCCGGCGATGCGGGCCGCGCGCGGCCAGCATGGTCTGATCCGCCATGATCGAGCCGGCGATCAGCGGCTTCTGTCCGCCCGCCTGGGCATACTGCGTCATGAAGGCGAGACCATCCGTGCCGCCATGCACCACGACGATCGCGCCGGCGTCCGAGCGGTTGATCTGCGCGACCTGCGCGCTGAAGTCGGTGGTACCGAGCGGGGCCCAGTAATGCGTGACCCGCCCGCCGGCGCGGCAGAACTCGATGTTGAAGCCGAACACCTGGGCGTAGGGGAAGGCGTAGTCGCCGGCCGTCACCGCGACGTCGCGGATGTTCATCGTGTTGTAGACGTGGTTGCCGAGACCGGCCATCCACTGCGTGCCGTCGGTGTTGAAGCGGAAGAAATTGGGCGAGGGGTTGCGCAGCGTCGTGTCGGACGCGCCCGAGCTGCCGTTGACGATGGTGCGGCCCGTGAGCGTGCGCGAATAGTCGCGCAGCGCGATGCCCTCGGCGCCGGAGAGCGGGCCGAGGATGATGTCGACATTGTCCTGCTCGATCAGCTTGCGCGCGCGGGCCAGCGCCACGTCGGCCTGGGCGTTCGAGCTCTCGCGGATGAACTCGATGCGCCGGCCGCCGATCGTGTTGTCGATGCGTTCGAGCTCCATTTGGACCGCGCGGTAGGCGTCCTGCCCGCCGGTCGCGAAAGGCCCCTCGAGCGTGGTCAGCCCGCCGAGCCGGATCGGCGCGCGCTGGGCGATTGCCGGGGCAGGAAAGCCCGCGGCTGCGGCAAGCCCGCCGGTGCCGAGCAGGGCCGCGCGGCGCGTGAGGCGTGTGGTCATGATGGATCCTCCTTGTGTGTCCGTTGTCGTTGCGGGCGGGGTCGGACGCACACCGCCCTTGCCACGCTCAGCGTGCCGCCGCATGGCGCACCCCGAGCAGTCTGCGCAGCCGTGCCCCGACCCCCACCATGCCGTCCGGCGAGACCAGCACGATGGTGAGGAAGACGAGGCCGATCAGCGTGTTGAAGCGGTCGCGGTCGTAGATGTTGGCCGCGAAGGTGTCGAACACGACGAAGATGAGCGCGCCGATGAAGGCACCGATCGGATGGCCGAGCCCGCCGATCACGCTCATGATCAGGATGTTCACGGTCGCACCGAGGCCGATCGAGCCTGGCGAGATGCCGATGTTGTAAATGGTGGCGAGCACGCCGCCGGCACCCGCGATGAAGCCTGCCAAACCGAAGGCCAGGATGCGGTGCAGCGCCACCGAATAGCCGAGTGCTGCGACCCGGCGCGCATTGTCGCGGATGCCCTGCAGCACGAGGCCGAACGGCGAGCGCACGAGATAGAGCACGCCGGCATAGAGCAGGCTCGCGACCGCGAGGGCGACGTAGTAGAAGACGTGGGCGTTGCGGAAGTCGTAGCCGAGAATCTGTGGCCCGACGACGTTGCGGATGCCCTCGTAGCCGTTGAACCAGGCGATGTTGGTCTCGACGAAGCGGAACACGCCCATCGCCAGCGCGAGCGTGATCATCAGCAGATAGATGTCGCGCGTGCGCACGGCGATCGCGCCGACAAGCAGGCCCATCAGCGTCGCCGCCGAGAGGCCGAGCGGCACGGCGAGGGCATAGGGAAGCCCGCCGATGATGGTCGGGACGGCGCCATCGACGAAGATCGCGACCGTGTAGCCGGCGGTGCCGGCGACCATCATCTGCGCGAGCGAGATGAAGCCGCCATAGGTGGCGAGGAAGCTCAGCGAGAGCGCGATGATGCCGTAGACGATCGCTCGGCCGAACACGTTGGCGGTCCAGAACTGCGCCTGGTGCGGCGGCAGGATCAGCGGCAACAGCCAGGGCAGCGCGAGCAGCAGCGCGGCGACGATCCAGCGTGCCGCCCGCTCAGCCACGGCCGAGAATCCCCTGCGGCCGCAGCGCGAGGACCGTGACCATGATCACGAAGGTGAGGATGACGGAGTAGGTCGGGAACAGTGCCTGGCCGATCTGCTCGGCGAGTCCCACCAGCACCGCACCGATCGCGGTGCCGGTGACCGACCCCATGCCGCCGACGATCACCACCACGAGCGAGATCAGCAGGAACCGCCCGTCCTGGCCGAGTGCCAGCGGTTGCGCGGTCGAACCGATGACGCCGCCGAGACCGCAGAGTGCCGCGCCCAGCGCGAACACGGCGATGCCGACCAGCGGCACGTTCACGCCGCAGGCGCCGAGCATCTCGCGGTCGTCCACGCCGGCGCGGATCATCATGCCGAGCCGCGTGCGGTTCAGCAGCAGCCAGAGCGCGATGCCGACACCGAGCGCGATCGCGATCTGCACCAGCCGGAAGGTCGGGTAGCCGCCGACCAGCGGCACCTGGGTCGAGCCGAAGATCGCGTCGGGGGCGAAGAACTGGCGCGGAGTGCCGCCGAACACGGCGAGCACCTGGTCGGCGGCGATGATCGACACGCCGATCGTCACCAGCGCCTGGCGCAGCTCCTGGCCCTGCATCCAGGACAGCAGCAGCCCTTGCAGCAGCGCGCCGACCAGCGCGGCGAAGGCGATCCCCGCGCCGAGCCCGGCATACCAGGCCCACCAGGCATCGGCGTCATAGAGCGGCTCGAACACGTGGTAGCCGACATAGCCGGCGATCAGATAGAGCGAGCCATGCGCCATGTTGACCACGCGCATCAGGCCGAAGATGAGCGAGAACCCGCTCGCGACGATGAAGTAGAGCGCGGCGAGCGTCAGTCCGTTCAGCACGACGATGGCCGCGAGGCTCATCCGCGCGTCGTCTCCCCCCTGGCCGCGGTGCGGCTCGTTCACTGTGGGATTGGGTGTGCCTGAAGGCGCGGTTGCGCTTCAAGATGGATAATGCGCCATCGATGGGTAAAAATGGGGCGTGTTCGGCACGCTGTTCCCCGTCGCGTCGTTGCGCGGCCTGCGCCCGCGTCTCCGCGCGTCTGCCGTCTTCCTGCCGGCACTCGCCCCATTCGCGCCCGAGCACTGGCCGCTCGTCGGCCTGCTGCCCGTGCTGGACATCAATGGCGCGCTCGTCGCGGCCCTCGACTCGCGCGCGCCGTTCCGGACCGCGCCGCCGATCGCCGGCGTCTTCGCGAGCGACCCGTTCCTGCGCGTGGCCGACCTTGCCGAGGCGCTGCGGCGCGCGGCCGTCACGCACGTGATCAACTATCCGACGGTGCAGCTGTTCGACGGCGAGACGACCGCGGCGCTCGCCTCCGTCGGCTACCGCGCCGAG